>NZ_CP088911.1:7699298-8021442 GCF_021165735.1 Yinghuangia sp. ASG 101
CGAGGTCGAGCAGGTGCACTACGCGGGCCTGCCGGACAGCCCCTGGTACGACGCGTCGCGCCGCTACCTGCCACTCGGCGCGGGCGCGATCGTCGGATTCGAACTCGCCGGCGGCGTGGAGGCCGGCCGCCGTTTCGTGGACGCGCTCACCCTGTTCAGCCACCTGGCCAACATCGGGGACGTGCGCAGCCTCGTCATCCACCCGGCGAGCACGACGCACGCGCAACTCGCGCCGGACGAGCAGGTGGCGACCGGCGTGACCCCCGGCCTGATCCGCCTCTCGGTGGGGATCGAGGGCCTCGCGGACCTCACGGCGGACCTTGAGGCCGGCTTCCGCGCCGCCGCGTCCGCACCCGCGAACGGCTGAGCCAGTGGTGCCCCCGACGAGGCGTCCGGCACGGTCCCTGCCTTCGGGGGCCGGGCCCGGAGACGACGGCACCGGGGGACGGGCCGTGCCTCCCGGCGTCGCGGGTACGCCGGGGCGGCCCTCGGTCGCCGGCACGGCCGCGGGCACGGACGCACCGCCCCCGACGGGCTCCGGCATCCGCACCCTCGTGCTCGAAGAGCCGCTTCGGCTGGAATCCGGGGCGGTCCTCCGCGGCGTGCGGATCGCGTACGAGACGTGGGGCCGTCTCGCGCCGGACCGGTCCAACGCCGTGCTCGTCCTCCACGCGCTCACCGGCGACAGCCATGTCGCCGGGCCGTCCGGGCCCGGCTTCCCGACGCCCGGGTGGTGGGACGGCCTGGTCGGTCCCGGGAAACCCATCGATACGGACAAATGGTTCGTGGTCGTACCCAACGTGCTCGGCGGCTGCCGGGGGACGACCGGCCCGGCGTCGCCCGCGCCGGACGGCCGCCCGTGGGGCGGCAGGTTCCCGCGGATCACGGTCCGCGACCAGGTGGCGGCCGAGCGGGCGGCTTCGGATGTGCTCGGAATCGATCGGTGGGCGGCCGTTCTCGGCGGTTCGATGGGTGGTATGCGTGCTCTCGAATGGGCGGTCACCCACCCCGCCCGGGTGGGCGCGCTGTTCGTGGTCGCGTGCGGTGCGGCGGCGAGCGCGGAGCAGATCGCCTGGTGCACCACGCAGATACACGCGATCCGCGCCGATCCCGGATGGCACGGCGGGGACTACCCCCGGCTGCCGCCCGCCCGGGGGCCGTGGCGGGGGCTGGGAATCGCCCGGCGCATCGCGCACGTCACGTACCGGAGCGAAGCCGAGCTGCAGGCCCGCTTCGGCGGGGAACGGCAGCGCGGCGAGGGCCCGTTCGGCCGGTACGCGGTCGAGTCGTATCTCGACCATCACGCGGACAAACTGGTCGACCGCTTCGACGCGGGCAGCTACGTGGTCCTGTCCGAGGCGATGAACAGCCACGATGTCGGCCGGGACCGAGGCAGCGTGGCCGCGGCCCTGGCCCGGGTGACCGCTCCGACGGTCGTCGCGGCCGTCGGGAGCGACCGCCTCTACCCGCCCGCACAGCAGCGCGCCTTGGCGGCGGCGATCGATACGGCCGACGGTCTGGCGTGGATCGATTCGCCGTACGGCCACGACGGATTCCTGATCGAGATCGATCAAGTCGGGCGGTTGGTGACCGGGTTGCTCACGTCCGGGCAGGCCCGCGACGGAGACCGCAAGCGCACCCGGCAACAGCCGGCCACCCCCGCAACACCCCGCCGCGCCACCGTCCCGTGGGGGGCTTTCTGACGCTGCGTCCGCGCGGAACTCGCGGTGCACGGGAGGCCACGACCCCGGCCCGGCGGGTCCGGTGTACATTGCGCCTCACGTCCCGATGACCCGCGGCCGACGTCTCCGGCAGCAACTGATCAGCCTCATGGTCCTGGCCGTCCTCGGCGGCTACGTCTACTACACGACGCGCTGACCGGCCGGCGTGCTCCGCGTCCTCGGCGGCGACAGGCCTCCGGCAGCGGGCTCTTCCCGTCGGAACGGCCGCTCGGGAGCCGAAAATCCACGCCGCACGCCGGAATCGCGGCGGCAACGACCCGTGGAGGCCTCGTGTCCCTGCCCCAAGGCACGGTGCGCTGGACGTTCGACAGTTACGGGACCAACGCGGTCACGCCCGCGTTCGCCCGGAACCGGCTCTTCGTCGGCGGCGCGTCCGTGTGCGCGCTCGACCCCGCCACCGGAGCCGCGCTCTGGGAATCGGCGACCGACGACATCGCCGACTGCACCCCTGTCGTGGCCGACGGAATCGTCTACGCGGCGGGGGGTGACCTCCGCGCGCTCGACGCGGAGACCGGTGAGACGCGCTGGCGACGGCCGAGTGCTCCGGAAGGCGGTTTCCACCACGCGGACGTCGCGGACGCGGCGATCTACGTGGGCGCGGGGGCCGAAACGCTCCGTGCGTGCGATGCCGCGACCGGCCGGGACATGTGGCACGCCGCCCTCGGCGGGCACGTGTTGTCCCCGCCGCGCGTGGCCGAGGGCACGCTGTACGTCGCCTGCGTCACGGGGCTCCACGCCCTGGACCCGGCCACCGGAGCCCAGCGCTGGTCGACGGACGCCGACGGTGGTCTGACCACGGCCGCCGCCGTCGCCGACGGGCGCGTTTTCATCGGTCTCGGCATGTCCGATGGGCGCGGGAGCCTCGGGGTTCGCTGCCTCGACGCCGCGACCGGTCGTACGGTCTGGCACGCGCCGACTCCCGGCTTCGTCGGCGGTCCGCCGGTACTCGACGGCGACGTGGTGTACGCCACGGAGGCATCCGGCGGCGTGCTCGCTCTCGACATCGCCACCGGAGAACCCCGCCGGCACACGGAGATCGACGACGCCGGTCACGGCCTCGCGCTCGCGGGCAACGCGGTGTACGTCTGCGGCATCCGATCGCTGACCGTGCTGGACGCCGTGTCCGGGACACCGCTGTGGTCGGCCCACCCGGATGCCTTCGGCCTGTGCGCGCCGCTGGTTCTGGACAACGCGGTCGTGCTGTGCGACGACGCCGGACTCGTGCACGCGGTCACCCCGCCGACGCTGGGCCTCTGACGCCGCGTATCCGCACGTCCGCGGGCCGTCCTGTCGGGACCGATGCTCGGAAAACGCTTGGCCCGGTGTCGACCGCCTCGTCCAGAATGAGTGGATGATCGCCTCCCCACCCGCAGGGCATGTCGAGCCTCCGCGCGTCGTCACCGAGTTCGCGGCGGGACGGCCCGTACGGGCCGTGTGGCGCAACGAGTTGGGCGGGCTGACCTTCCAAGTCGGTTCAGGCGACACGCGGCATTTCGTGAAGTGGACGCCGCCCGAAAGCGGCATCGACCTGAGCGCCGAGACGGAACGCCTGCGGTGGGCGGTGGGGTTCACCGCGGTGCCCCGGGTGCTCGGCGAGGGCGTCGACGCGACAGGGTCGTGGATGATCACCCACGGCCTGCCCGGACGCATGGCGGTGGACGATCACTGGAAGCGCGCCCCCGGCACCGCGGTCCGCGCGATCGGCGCGGGGCTGCGGGCGTTCCATGACGCGCTGCCCGTCGCCGACTGCCCGTTCGACTGGTCCGTCGGGAAGCGCCTGGAGGCCGCCCGGTCACGTGCGGCGGCAGGGCACACCGGCCCGGCGGACTGGCACGAGGACCTGCGGCACTTCGGCACGGTCGAGCACGCGCTCGATGTGCTCGCCGACATTCCTCCCGTCGACCGGCTCGTCGTCTGCCACGGCGACGCCTGCGCCCCCAACACCCTGGTCGGCAGCGACGGACGGTGGACCGGACACGTCGATCTCGGCACCCTCGGCGTCGCCGACCGCTGGGCCGACCTCGCCGTCGCCACGTGGAGTACGCGGTGGAACTATGGCCCCGGATGGGAGGAGCCGCTGCTCGACGCCTACGGAGTCGAGCCGGACCGGGACCGCATCATGTACTACCGTCTGCTCTGGGACCTGTCGGACTGACCACCGCCCGTCCCGGACCCCGGAGCCCCAGCGGCGCCACCCCGCGCACACACGCAAACGCCCGCGGCGACCTCAGCCGCCCTGTGCCACCTTCGCCACCTTCGCGACAGCGGCCGGAAGCAGATCGTCAACCAGCGTCGGGTCTCCGGACAAGCTCATCAGGACTGCCCCGACCCGCAGCACAGTGAGCTGAATCTCCTGCCCGGCGACCGTCATCGCGTAGCTGCTGCCCTGGGCGCCCGCCACGTTCGCCGGGTGCTTGGCCACGGTCACCGGGATGTCGCCCCGTGTCGTGACGTACGTCGCCTTCCCGCACTGCGCGAGCGCGTCGATCGGCGCGGCGGCGGCGTCCAGGCGTGCCGGGGTGTCGCTGCCCAGGCGCTCGGCCAGTTCGACCGGGCTGTAGCTCGACTCGAACGTGGCCTCGGCCTCGTGCGCCAACGAGAAGTTCAGGGCCTTCGCGGTGGCTTCCCCACCGACGAGCGCGTCCAGCGCCGGGCAGCCCTTGACCGCGGTGGCGCTGCCGTCCTCCGAACTCGTCGTGGTGACGAAGCGATTGCCCAACTCCTGCGACGTGAGCAGCATTTCGCGTAGCGCGGACACCGACACAGCGGGCGCACCGTCATCGGAACCCCCGGATTCCGAACCCGACGGCGAGACCGCGGCGGCCGACGTCTGCGGACCAGACTGCCCCACCCCCACCCCCGCGCCCGTAGCCCCAGCCCCACCAGCCCCCGAACCCGTTACGCCCTCACCCCCGTCGTCCGAGCATCCGACCACCAGAGCAGCCGCGAGCGCGGCCCCGGCAATCGCCCTCAAGGCACGATGTGGCATCGACGGCATCAGCGATGAACTCCAACCATGTACAAGCGGGATACACCCAGGAGGACCGCACCATACAATGCCACCCCTTCCCCCGAGCATCGCTCGCCCACGCACACACGCCCGCCGATTCCCGAAGGCCTGTGCGTCGGAGCCGAGGTGTTGCGTCAGTTGTGGGTGGGTTTGGGATGGGTGAGGGGCTTGGTGGGGCCGTGGGTGGTGGTGGCGAGGAGGAGGCCCCAGAGGAGGAACCATGGGTCCCAGAGGTAGAGGTGCCAGTCGAAGGCTTTCGCGTCGATATCGGCCGTCGTGTTCACGAGATCGGCTTTGACCAGGACTTCGACGAGGGTCAGGGCGCCGCCGTACAAGATCAGGCCGATCGCGGCGGTCCGGACGAGGGCCGACGAGAGCCGACGGGGGAGTAGTCGGGAGAGGCGCTGCCGGACGACGGTGAGGCCGAGTGCGGCGACGGCCAGCTTGACGACGGCGGTGATCCACACGATGGCGAACAGCTGCGCGTCGCCTTCGCGCGCCCGGCGTTCGATGTCGCCGCCGATGGTGTCGAGCCCGACGGTGCCTCCCGATCCCCAGTACGCCGAGACCAGCGCGTAGAGCAGCCCGAGCAGGAAGGCGGCACGGCCACACCATATGTACGCGCTGCCCTGCGTGCCCTCGGCCATGGGACAATCCTTGCATTGCGCGCCGGTCCGGTGGAAACGGCTTCGGTCGTCGGCGGAAGCCGGGCGGGTGTGGGGGTTCCGCGGTCGGTGGAAGGACACACGTCGGCCGGCCCCGGCGGGTCGATCGCGCGTACCGCCGCATCTTGACCCGCTGATCGACGCGTCATTAATGTCGATGACGTCGACATCTGTGGTGGTCCGCGCCGTCGTCCGGGCCGTGGCGAAGGAGACCTGTGGACTTCGATCACGTGACCTACGAGGTCGACGACAACGTCGCCGTCATCACCCTGACCCGGCCCGAAGCGGCCAACGCGCAGAACGCCAAGGTGCTTCGCGAGCTGGACGAGGCGTGGCGGGCGGCCGACGAGGATCCGCGGGTCAAGGTCGTCGTCCTCAAATCGGACGGCCGGCACTTCTCCGCGGGCCACGACCTGGCCGGTACCCAGGACGGCACGGACGCGGCGTGGACGCCCGAATCCGGCTACGACTGGGAAACCCGCCACTACATGCACTACGCGAAGTCGTGGCGCGACATCCCCAAGCCGTCGCTGGTCGCCGTCCAGGGCAAGTGCATCGCGGCGGGCCTCATGCTGTGCTGGCCGTGCGACATCATCATCGCGGCGGACAACGCGGAGTTCTCCGACCCCGTCCTGCTGATGGGTATCGCCGGTGTCGAATTCCACGGTCATACGTGGGAGTTGGGCCCCCGCAAGGCCAAACAGCTGTTGTTCACCGGCGACGCGGTCAGCGCCCAGGACGCCTGGCGGCTGGGCATGGTCAACGAAGTCGTCCCGCTGGACAACCTCGTGTCCGAGACCATGGCGATGGCCCACCGCATCGCCCGTCAGGACAGCTTCGCGCTGCGGCTGGCCAAGCGAGCAGTCAACCACACCCTCGACGTCCAGGGCTTCACGACCGCGGTCGACTCCGTATTCGACATGCACCACTTGGGCCACACCCGCGCCGCCCTCCGCAACGACGGCTACCCGTCGCTCGCGGGCCTCGCCGAGATGAAGCGGCACGGCAAGCGGTCCGGTTGAACGAACCGACGCGCCCAGGAGATTCCGGAACCCGGCGACGTCGTACGGCACATCGAGTTGCGTGCGCCGATTCACGCGGTCCGGAGTGCTCGCAGGAGTCGGTCGAGCGCCGCCTGGGTCTGTGCCAGGGCATCGGGCCCCGGGGAGGTCGCGAGCCAGAGCGCGGCCTCGTTCATCGCCCCTGACAGCAGATGCACGAGGGGCGCCACGGGCGGCTGCGCCGGGATGGTTCCGGCCGCGACGAGAGCGGTGAGCGCGTCCGCGAGGTGGCGGGCCGAGGCGGCCTCGTCCATGGCCCGCCAATCGCTCCAGCCCAGCACCGCGGGTCCGTCGAGCAGCATGATCCGCTGCACCTGAGGATCGGTCGCCGCGGCGAGGAACTCGCGGCAGCCCTCGGTCAATTGGGTCCAAGGATCATCATGGGCGTCGGCGGCCGCGGCGACGCGGCGGCCGACCTCGTCCTGGACCCCCTGCAGGACGGCGCGAAACAACTCGGCCTTGTTCGCGAAATGGTGGTAGAGCGCGCCCTTGGTCACGCCGGCGGCCCCGACGATCTCCGACAGCCCGACGGCGGCATACCCGCGGTCCGCGAACAGGCGCCTGCCCTCCCGGACCAGCGCCCGCCTGGTCTCTTGGTGCTGTCGCGCTCGAACACCCTGGTGCCGCATCCCACTGCCCCATCTTTGACATACCGAAGGTACGCGAATAACGTGCTTCGCATACCAATGGTATGCGAAAGGAAGTGCCATGAAGCTGACCGGCTTCTATCCCGTGATCTGCACAGCCGAGCTCCGGGAGTCGCACGACTTCTACACCCGGCTCCTTGGCTTCGAAACGACGTTCGCCGCCGACTGGTACGTCAGCCTGCGCCGTCCCGGCGACCCCGCCTACGAGTTGGCCCTGGTCGACCACACGCACGCCACCATCCCGGCCGGCCACCGCGTACGAGCCCAGGGTCTCCTGCTCAACGTCGAGGTCGAGGACGTCGACGCGGAATGGGACCGACTCGTGGTTCGCGAAGGTCTCCGCCCTGCCCTGGAGTTGCGCGACGAGGACTTCGGACAACGACACTTCATCGTCACCGACCCGAACGGCGTCCTCATCGACGTCATCACACCGATTCCCCCCACGGCGGACTTCGCGGAGCACTACGCAACCGACTGAAACGTCCGACGTCCGACGTCCGACGTCCGACGTCCGACGTCCGACGTCCGACGTCCGACCAAGACCGCGGGCGCGGCACGCGCTGTGCCGGGTGCGGGAGTCCGCGAAGCCGCGCGAGGGCGCGCGTGCTCCTCGTGTCACCAACCGTGCGGCGCATGCGGCGTCGTGCGGTGGGGGTTGGGCTGCTGGAGATCGATCACGCGGCCGGGGTGGCCTGTCGTGCGCGCGACGGTTTCGACATCGCGGTCGCAGCGCGGCGGCGCCGGCTTCGACGGCCTCGCGCGGTGCGGTGTTGAGCGTGTCGCGTTCGGTTGTGGTGGACTGCGTAGTTGCAGGTGGAAACGTTTAAGTAAGCCATTGACGGGGGGATCGGCGTGCGTTTAGCGTGCGGTTGAAACGTTCAAAGTCGGGGGGCGGGATCGTCCTGTCGTCCGGTTGAGGGCGCCTTCTCGTCAGGTGCGCGGTGCCCTCGTTGTGCCCGTATCGCACGGAATGTCCCCGAGGAGAAGCCGCATGCCCTCCAGACCATCAGTCGCCCGCCGGATCGCGGCGGTGTCGGCCGCCACCGCCGTCGTGGTCGCCTTCGGCCTGCTCACCCCCGCGAACGGCGCCGCCCCCTCCGTCCCGTCGGCCGGTTTCGAGGTGACCGCCGCCTCGGACACCGATTGGACGGCGAAGTGGATCGGGCGCGATACGCCGGAGGTGTGGCCCGAGGCCGGTCAGCAGAACCCCGCGCCGCTGCTGCGACGGGAGTTCCGGCTCGACAAGCGCATCGCCAACGCGCGGCTGTCCATCGTCGGACTCGGCTACTACGAGGCGTGGATCGACGGCCGCAGGGTGGGTGACCAGGTCCTGGACCCGCCGCCGTCGGCCTACGACCGCACGGCGTACTCGCGTACCTTCGACGTCACCACGATGCTGCGCAAGGGCGACAACGCCATCGGAGTGACCCTCGGGCGCGGGAACTTCGCGGCGCCGGGCATGTCACCGGACCTGTTCGGGCAGTCCACCGCACCCTGGCGCGCCGAGCCGCGACTGCTCGCGCAGTTGGACGTCACCTTCACCGACGGCACCACGCGGCGCGTGGTCAGCGACGGAAGCTGGAGGATCGCCGACGGCCCCACCCGCGACGCGCTCTACCTGGGGGAGCACTACGACGCGCGGCAGGCGAAACCCGGCTGGACCGATGTCTCCTACGACGACGCCGCCTGGGAGTTCGCACGGGAACAGCCGTCGCCCACGCGGAAGGTCGTGCCCGCCGCCATGCCGCCGGTGAAGGTCACCGACACCCTGGATCCGGTGAAGGTCACCACCTCGGCCGCCGGCACCAAGGTCTACGATTTCGGCCGCGTCACGGCGGGTTGGGCGCGCATCACGGTGAACGCCGCCCCGGGCACGAAGGTCACGCTCACGTACGGGGAGCAGTTGGAGGACGACGGCACGGTGTATCAGCCGGGGCTCCTCAGCCCCGCCGCCCTCACCCACGTGGACTCGTACACCCTGGACGGCGGGAAGTCCCAGACCTGGGAGCCGGGTTTCACCCGCCACGGCTTCCGCTACATCGAGGTCTCCTCGACGGCCCCGCTGACCTCGTTCCGGATCCAAGGCCGGGTCGCCCACACCGCGCTGGCCTCGACCGGTCGGTTCACGAGTGCCAATCCGCTGCTCAACACGATCCACGCCAACCAGCGGGCCTCGCTTCAGGACAACATGTGGGGCCTGCCGACGGACACCCCGTGGCGCGATCGTCAGGGCTGGACGGCCGACGCGTACCTGTACTTGGACTCCGCGGCGCTGAACTTCGACGTCGAGAGCTTCTACGGCCAGTGGCTGCGCACGTGGCGCGAGTCCCAGACGCCCGACGGCAGCCTGCCGGTGATCGCCCCCGACCCCGGCGGCCTGCCCCTGTACAACGACCCCTCCTGGGGTGGGACGCTGATCCCGACCGCCTGGACGGTCTACCGGCACTACGGCAACCCCGACGTGCTGCGCGACAACTACGACGCGATGGCGCGCTGGATGAACCTGATGCGTACGAGCATCGCCGGCACCGGGGGCCTGTACCGCGGTTTCTCGTTCGGTGACTGGGCCTCCCCCGGCAGCGAGGCGGACAACAGCGTCAACCTCGCCCCGCCGGAGGGCTCCGCACTGACCGCGAACGCGGACCTGTACCACGAGGCCCGCGTCCTCGCCCGGATCGCCGACGAACTCGGCCGCACCGACGACGCCGCCGGATTCGACGCCATGGCCGACAACCTCGCCCCGGCCTTCAACGCGGCCTTCCTCGACGCCGCGCACAACGTGTACCGAACCGAAGTGGAGGCCGGCTACCGCCAGACGTCCAACGTGGTGGCCTTGGCCTACGGCCTGGTCCCCGCGGACCGGACGGACGCCGTGTTCGCCAACCTGGTGAAGGACATCGTCGACCGCGGCACCCACCTCGACACCGGAGCCATCGGCACCAAACTCCTGCTTCCCGTGCTGACCGAGCACGGGCGCGGCGACCTCGCGTACGAACTGGCCACGCAGACCGACTACCCCAGTTGGGGCCACTGGGTGCGCAGTGGCGCGACGACGTCCTGGGAGACCTGGTCGAACGCCGGGCTGGACCAGTCGCTCAACCACGCCTTCCTCGGCACCGTGGACGACTGGTTCCACCAGTACCTCGCCGGCATCCGGCCGGCCGCCCCCGGCTACCGCGAGGTCCTGGTCGCACCCGTCGTCCCGAAGGACCTGCGCTTCGCCTCGGCGAGTGTGAAGACGCCGCGGGGCACGGTGAGTTCGAGTTGGCGCCACCAGAACGGAAAGTTGACGCTCACCGTGCGGGTGCCCGACGGGACCCCGACCGAGATCCGGGTGCCGCTCCCGAACGCCTCCGACACCGTCACCGCGGACCGGGGCGCGACACCGGTCCGGTACGAAGACGGTTGCGCCGTCTACCGCGTCACCTCGGGCACCCACCGCTTCCGGGTCTCCTGACACGGGGTCGGGGGCCGTGCCGTCCGCGAACCCGCGCGGCAGCGCCGCGGGTTCGCGAACGGCCGGTGGCCCAGGGGGAGTTCAGGCGGACCCGCGGACCGCGACCTCCGGCAAGGTGTCGGTCTCGCCGGGCATCAGCGTGGTCACCCGACCCTCCAACGCGGCCTCCAGCCAGGCGCGGAAGCCTGCGGTGTCGTCCGACGCGGCCAACCGCACCGAGGTGAGCGCGGGCACCGACAACCGGCCTTCGACGGTGTCCTCGGCCCCGATCACCGCCACATCCGAGGGAACCGCCCAGCCGAGGTCCGCCGCCGCCGCCAGGATCGCCAGCGCGTGGCGGTCGTCCGCCGCGCACACCGCCCCGCCCCGTACGTCGGCCGCCGCCGACAGGGTCGCCACCGCCCGTTCCCGGTCGAGGGGCAGGGTGAGGACGCGGGGATCCGGCCACCCCTGCTCCCGGCACTCCTCGCGGGCGCCGCGCAGGCGGTGCTCCGCCACCACCGACCGTGCCGAGGCCTCCGGGAACGCGTACCAGATCCGCTCGTGGCCCCGGCGTGCCAAGTAGCGCACCTGGGTCTTCCCGATCACGCGCTCCCACGGACGATCCGCCGCGGCCGGATCACCCTCGGCGGCCGGGAGCCCGAACACCCGCCCGGCACCGAAGGCCCCGAGTGCGGCGTGGGTCTCCCGGGTGACGAACGCGAACAGCACCACCCCGCGCGGCTGGAGCGACCGCGCGACCTTGACCGCGTCCGCCTCACTGACCAGTGTGTGGATCACCACCGTGTGGCCCAGCTCCGACAGGGCACCGACGGTGTTCTCGACCGTACGTTCGCTCGCCTCCCCGACGAACGTCGGATCGAGGATGAGCAGCACGATCTCCGAATGGCCGCGGCGCAGCGCCGTCCCGGCGGCGTTCGGCACGTACCCCAGCTCCGTCACCGCGGCACGCACCCGCCGCTTCGTCTCCTCGGTGACGCCCGCGGACTCCTTGCCGTTGAGCACGTAGCTGACGGTGGCCACGGAGACCCCGCTGTGCCGTGCGACGTCCTTGATGGTCGGACGGCGTTTCGCCGCGTCCAATGCCCCTCCGCCCTCGCCCGGCCCGGTCGCGCCAAGCAAACCACAGCGCGGCCGACGCGGAACCGCCGACACCGTCGCGGGGTCTCCGGGTCCGGTCCGCGCGTGTCCGGGGGCCGGGCACCGCCGCCGGGGCCGGGCAGGGCGGTTGGGTCCGTCTCAGGCGCGCATGCCGATGCGGTCCCACAGGATGTGTCCGTCGCCGAACAGTTGAACACCCGTCAGCCTGGGTGAGGCGATGGTCGCCGCGAACGACTCCTGGTACACGAACAGGGGCATGTCCGTGATGAGTTCCACCTGCATGCGGGTGTACGCCTCGCTGCGTGTCGTGCGGTCCGTCGACAGCCTGGCGGCGTCAAGGGCGGCGTCCACCTTCGGATTCTGATAACCGGTCATGTTCGGCACGCCGCTCTTGGAGTGCAGGAACTGGTAGAGCGTCGGCTCCGGGTCGTCGGCCGCCAGGGCACTCGTCGTGAGATCGAAGTCCGTGTCGACCTGCACGCGTTGGAAGACGTCGGGGAGGTTGACCGCGACGATGTCGACCGTGAGCATCCGGCTCGACGCCGTTTCGATCTTGTCCTTGAAGTACCGCGCCATCTGCACCGAACGCGGCGTGTTGGGCACGGCGTAGGTGGTGGTGATCGGTTTCCGTCCGTTGTCCATCGCCTGGGCGAAGAGCGCGGCGGCCTGCGCCGGGTCGTTCTGCGGGAGGGACAACTGGATGTTGCCGAGCGGCGACGTGGACTCGAAAATGCCCTTCGCGGGGCGGCCCTTGCCCGCGTAGAAGACCCGGTCGATGTCCTCCGTGTCCAGGGACAGCGCGATCGCGCGGCGCAGCGCGGGGTCGGCGAGCGGCCGGTTCGGGCGGGTGTTGAACGCGATCGACAGGCCGCCACTCAGTCCGATGTCGGCGACCGCGAGCCCGCGGTCCTTCGCCAGCTCGAACTGCACGGGGTCCACCGTCAGGGCGAGGTCCGCGTCGCCGTCGTCGATGGCCTGCACGTCCTTCGACGTGTCCTTGCTGATGCGCATGGTCACGGTGTCGAGGTAGGGCTTGCCGTGCTGCCAGTAGTCGGGGTTGCGCTCGAATGTCATGTGGTCCCCGGGCACCCACTCCCGCAGCTTGAACGGCCCCGCGCCGACGGGCGCCGTGTTCGAGGCGGCGAGCGCGGTGTCGGAGGCGAGGGTGCGCGGCGAGGGGACGTAGTTGAGGAGCCGCGCGACCGTCCGGTCGAAGTTCGCGTTGGGGGACGGGAGTCGGATGCTCAGCCGCAGCCTGTCCACCACGGTCAGGGTGAGCGGTTCGACCGTGCTCGCCGCCGCGGACTGCAGCTTCTTGTCGAGGTGCTTCTCCCATGCCTTCTTGACGGCCTCGGCGTCGAGCGCGGCTCCGTCGGTGAACGTGATGCCGTCACGGAGGCTGAGTGTCCACACCGACGCCTCGCGGTCGGGGAGCAGTGACTCGGCCAGCTGGGGGCGCACGGTGCCGGTGGCCGGGTCGCTCCACACCAGTACGTCGTACAGTGCCGAGAGCTTGCTGCCGTCGCCCTGGGGCAGGGTGCTCGCGGTGTACGGATTGAGTCCGCGCGCGTCGCCGAGCACCTGCATCGTGATGCCGCCGCCCCGGCGTGGGGTGGCATTCGGGTTCGGTGTGCCTGAGCCGGACGAGTCCGCACACGCGGCGGAACACACGGCCATGAGCGCCGCTGCCGCGAGGGTCCGGACAATGCGCAGCGCCGGTGGGCGAGTGCTGCGTCGTGGGGCGTGCCTGAACACGGGACGCTGACCTCGGCTTTCGTGACTGGGTCGAGTGGGTGGGTGCGTGGGGTTGCGTGGGGTTGGGTCCGGCCGGGTGCCGATGAAGGTGCCCCCCGCACGGATCGCGGTGTCGCGCATGCCGGGGGAGCCCGGGGTCGTCGACGGCCGGCGGGTGCACGGCGTACGGATGCGGTCGGCGAGTTGTGCACGGGTCTTGTGCCGGTGCCCGTGTGCCTCGCCTGCCACGGCACGTGCACCTGCCGGATACCTCTCGGCGGGGTGAACGCGCCACGCACCGGGCCGAGTTGCCCGTCGGCGTCGGCCGGTGGTTTTCGGGTGCGTGGCCGGGCCACGTCGGAATTTCCGTGACCGAGGACGCGCGGAACGGGAGCCCGAGCGTGGCGGGAACGCGGCGGGGCTCCCCGGCGGGGAACACCGTAGACCCGGCGGCGCCGAAAAGGGAAGCCGCGAGGCCGGGGGACACCCACCCTTGTCGCGGGGTTGTGCCGCCCGCCTTCGCTGCCCGCACCGCGCGTTCTCCTGCCCGAACAGGCCGTTTCGCCCGGCCGGGCGGAGGCATGGCTCCCGCGGTGACCTGGGCACTTGACCCGTCTCGAGCATCCCGTGTAAACAAGTGTTCAATCAGAGGGTGGGGGTGAACGACTCGGCATGGGTTCTCGCGCGGGCTGTCGGCGGGCGGCGGGCGCGGTACGGATCCATCCCGGACATCGCGATATGTGACAGCAGACCCGCGCGACGCGAACCCCGCCCGGAAGCGCGCCTGAGCACCCCCGCACACGTCCTGTGCTCCGGTCGACCATGCCTGGGAGGCATCTCGTGAGACCCCGGAAGACCGTCGCCGCCTGTGCGGTGGTGGCCGCGTTGTTCGCGGCCGGATGCGCCGACCGCGGCGGTGCCTCCGCTCGTGAAGAGGGGGCCGGGGCGGGCCCGGCAACGGCCGCGCCGGTGTCGGCCGACTTCGGTGACCTGAAGAACGTGTGCGGTACCGGTGACCCCACCGGTTCCCCGGCCCAGGGTGTCACCGCCAAGGAGATCAGGGTCGGCGTCATGTCCGACGTCGGTTTCACCAAGAACTCCGAATTCGGCGACGCCGCCAAGGTGTTCACCGCCTGGTGCAACGACCTGGGCGGCATCAACGGCCGCAAGCTCGTCGCGGAGGTCCGCGACACCAAGTTCCTGGAGGTCCGGCAGCGGGTCCTCGAGGCATGTGCCGACGACTTCGCGCTGGTCGGCGGAAGCGCGGCGATGGACGGGCTGGGCACCAAGGACAGGTTGTCCTGTCTGCTGCCCGAGTTCCCGTCCCAGTCCGCCCAGCACGTGAACGAGGGGTCGGACCTCCAGTTCACCGTGCAGCCCGGCGGTCCGTCGTACTTCCGGTACGCGGGCTTCTACGACTGGCTGGTCACCGAGGCGTACCCGCAGTCGGCGAACGCGGTGGGCATCATCGCGGGTGACTCGCCGGTCACCAAGGTCTCGGTCGACCAGCGCGCGGAGTTCTTCCAGTCGCGCGGCACCCCGATGTCGTACACCGAGCTGTACCCGGCGGCGGGCGTGTCCAACTGGACGCCGTACGCGCAGACGATCAAGAACAAGGGTGTCAAGGGCCTGATCTGGATGGGCGACTTCCGCTCGCTCGCGAAGCTGGAGCAGGAACTGACCAACATCGACTACAAGCTCGACTGGATCGACGCCAACAGCAACGCGTACGGCAGGCCCTTCCTGGACCTGGCCGGCGCCGCGGTGCTGAACTTCCAGAACAACCTGGCCGACATCAGCGGGACACACCCGCTGGAGAACGCCTCCACGAACGCCGCGACCCAGCAGGTCGTCGACCTGTACGCGAGGTACGCCCCCAACACCCAGCCGACGTGGCCGGCCGTGAAGGCCTTCTCCGCCTGGCTGCTCTTCGCGAAGTCGGCCGCGAGTTGCGGGGACGACCTCACCCGCAAGTGCGTCGCGGACGCCGCCCGGACCGAGACCGCGTGGACCGGGGGCGGCCTGCAGGCGCCCATGGACGTGTCGGTCCAGGACGCTCCGTCGCAGTGCATGAACATCGAGAAGGCGACCTCGGGCGGTTGGACCCCCGCCCCGGAATTCACCCCGACACAGGGTGCCTACCGGTGCGGCATCGCGTCATACAAGCTCACCGGCGACTACGGCAAGCCCGGGACCTTGGCGGACGTCGGGAAGAGCCTGAACGACCTGAAGTAGGCACCACCGACACTCGCCGGCTCGCGCGGCCTCGAACGGCGCGCGAGCCGGCGAGCGGGTCCGGGCGGGATTGAGCGGGCAGCGTGCGCGGGCTCGGGGCGGGTGGCCCGGCCGGGCGGGTGCGCGGCCCCTCGCACACGCCGCGGCGAATGTGCCCGCAACCTGGTCAGGCCAGCGGAGCGGGCACCGCGGCCCCCGCCGAAGTGCCCGGCGCCTCCACCAACCCGGCGCTCCCGCCAATCCGGCGCTCCCAGAACTGCGCCGGCCCCCTCCTCGCGCGCCGATCGCCCGGTCGGCCGACTGACGCGTCTCCTCGGCCGCGTCACCACGGGCGGGAAAGGGGGGCCGTTTACGGTGGGCCGATGCAACGTGCACCTTGGTGGACTTTGCTTTCGTCCGGTAGCGCGCCTGTCCTGTTGATCAGCGGGTGGGCCATCGCGGGCTTGCTCCAGGGGCCCGGCTACGACCCCGTCACGCAGACCATCAGCCTCCTCGCGGCCGAGGGCGCTCCCGGACGCTGGGTCCTGACCGCCACACTGTTCGCCCTCGGAGCCTGTCACCTCGTCACCGCCTGGGGCCTGCGCGCCGCCGCGTTCGCCGGACGCCTGGCACTGAGCGCCGGGGGAATGTCGGTCATCGCCCTGGCCCTGATCCCGGCACCGAGCCGCGGCGGCTCGCTGGGCCACGGTTTCGTCGCCGGAGTCGCGTTCGTCCTCATGGCGGCGTGGCCGACGCTCGCCGCCCACCGCGGTGAGCCCGCGCCGTGGGCGCTCCGACCCGCCCTGTCGATCGGGGCGAGCGCGCTGATGGTCGTCGGCGCCGCGTGGTTCCTGGCGGCCTTGCGCTACCAGGGCGCCCCCGGTGCCGCGGAACGCGTCCTCACATTCGTCCAGTCCCTGTGGCCCTTCGTGGTCGCCGCCTCGTGCCGACGCCGCCCCCAAGGCATGGTGAACCCCACCCGGGCCCCCTGACCGCGTGCGAGATGCCCAGGTCGCGTTCGCCGGTCGGGGATTCGCGCGATGTGGATGCCTTCGGACGGGGTGTGTCCGCCGCGGTGTCTAGCCTGTGGTTTCCGATCCACGGGACCGTTGCGAAGTGCGGGGACGAACATGGCCGCAGAACCGGTGACTTGCCACATCGAGGGAGACGGCGGAGGCGCGTGGGAGAGGCTGGCCGGGGCGGCGCCGGGCAGTGTGCGGTTGATCGCGTCCAAGCTGTCCGCCGCGGGCAACGAGCGCATGGGGCGCTTCATCCGCGACCACGGGGCGGTACTCGCGAGCCTGCACGTGACGGCCTCGCGTCCGACCTACGGCGGTGCGCCGTGGGACGACGTCGATTTCGCCTCGGCGGCGCCGCATCTGCGGGCGTTGCGGCTCCACGGGGGACGCGTCACCGGCTCGGTGTTCGCACACCCCGCGCTCACATGGCTGTCCCTGCGTGAGTGCCACTACACCGGCGACGACGGGGGAATCAGCCTCGGCACCGGTGCCGCCCCCGCGGACGGGCGTCTGCTGCGCCGCCTCGATCTGGAGGACACGACCGTCGGGGCCCGGGAGTTCACGCTCGGGTCCGCATCCCGGCTGGAGTCGTTCGCGTACTACTTGGACGAGGACTACGGCGGGCACTGCCCGGAGGTTTTCGACCTGCACCGCGCCCGATTCCTGTCCCGGATCACGATCCGCGCCTGCGCGAACTGGACGGTCGCCGTCGCGTCGCGCTCCCGCGCGGAATGTGATTTCGACGCCAAGCAGTACGGATCGTACGAGGTCCGCGAGGTCGCCGGAAGCCCGGTTCTGCAACCCCGGCACCGCGCTCGGGTCCGCGCCTTCGACCGGTTCTTCGCCGCGTCCCCCGGGTGGACCCCGGTGTCCGGCGCGGGGGAGTGGCCGGAGCGCGTGACCGCGGCACGGCACACGTCCGGTGCCGTGGTGGGATACGTCCCCGCGTCCGCGAGGACCCCAGGGGAGGCCTTGTCACTCGACATCGACGTGGCGGGGCGGAGGAGTCGCCTTCTCGCCGAGACGTACAGCTCGACGCCGACGGGTCTCGGGGAACTGTGCGAGCTGGTGCGTGACGCGCCGCGCCGATTGCGTGACGGGGCGTTCGGCCCCTGGCTCGACGAACTCCGGTACCGGCACGAGGTCACGATCCACGGCCCGCACGGCTGGACCAAGCTCGAAGGCGACTCCGCGTCGCCGCGGTTCCGGCTCCGGACGCGCCACGAAAGCCCGGTGACGGCAGATGAGTTCGAGACCCCGGCGGCCCCGGCCGCGCGGACGGCCGCCGACCTCGTGTCGCGCACACTCGCGGACGCGGGCTGGACACCCGCGTCGACCGGCGGCGTTCGCGGGCGCAGGCCGCTCGCCGCGTACACCAAGCCGGACGCCGACGGCGGAACGCATCACTGCTCCTACGTCCTGACGGGCAACCCCCGGCTGCCGCGCGCGCTTCGCGTCGCGTTCCGGCCGCAGGGCACGGACGCGTGGCGGTGGGACGTCCTGGTCGACGTCCACGGCCTGACCGACCCGCCCGCGCCGCTCGGCGAGCCCGGGGCGGACCGGCTGCCCGCGGTCCTGCGGGCCGTGGTCGGCGGCGTCGAGGCCATGGCCAAGCCGGGCACGCATCCCGTCAAACGCCTGGCGGCCTGCCATCCGACCCAGTTGGGGGCACTGGCCCGGGACTGGCGGGGCAACGCCTGGCGGCCCTGGCTGCCACGTTCGTCGGCCCGGCCGCTCGCCGTCGTCGCGGAGGCACTGGCGTCCGCCCACGGCGACGGACGGCTGTGGCTCGAAGCCGGGTTCGCCGCGCTCGACGACGAACGCTTCGATCTGGCGTGGCGCGCCTTCGAGCGGGCCGGTGACCTCGGCGTCGAGCCCGGGCTGTCGGCGGCGTGGCGCGGGTGGATCCTGGGGCAGACCGCGGGGGCGGACCCCGCCGACGTCGACGCGCTCGCCGAGGTCGCCGCCGGGAACGGGCAGGCCGGCCCGGCGTGGTTCCTCCGGGCGGCGGTCCGGGCCCTGGCCCACGACGGGGACGGCCGCGTGGCGGCGCTGTCCGCGGCCACCCGGGAGGGGCCCGAGTTCGCTCCGGCGTGGCACGGCCTCGTCCTGGCCCTGGTGAAGTCCGGGCGCACCGCCGACGCGGTCGAGGCCGCGGAAGAGGGCGTGCGTGTCCACGACCGCGACGCCGTGTCGTGGTGGCACCTCGGGTACGCGCACGTCGTGGCCGGCGACCACGACCGCGCGCTCGCCGCCCTCGAACGCGCCGTCGACGTCGGCCCGCACATCGCCGCGGAGATCATCGGCGATCCGGACCACGACCCGCTCCGCGACCTGCCGCGATTCCGGGCGCTCGACGCCCGCGCGGCCGGTCGGTCGCCGGGGCACCACGCCGCCGTCCGGGCGGCCCTCCGGCCGCCCGGCGCCACCCCGCGGCCCGTCGACGCGGACCGGGCCGCACACGTGCTGGTGCGGACCTTCCACCACAGGCACCTCATCACGGTCGCGGACTCGTCCCTCCCCGACACCCTCGACACCGGGGCCCGCACGATCCTCGCCGAGGTCGGACTGCCCCGGGACATCTGCCGGTTCCGGCTGGAGGAGGGCGTCGCGTACGGGGCGCGAAGCGCCTACCGGCAGTTCACGTGGGACGAGTGCGCGTCCTACTTCGGCCACGCGGCCCACCCCGGCTGGGGCGATCTGATCCTCATCGGCGATCTGGCCGACCATCGGATCGGCGTCGACCCGGTCACCGGTGAGGTTTTCGCGCTCGCCTGGGACGACTCCCTCGCGTACCTGTCCCCGGGGCTCGACCACTTCGCCGAGATGCTGTGCGGCATCGTGGACGCCCTCGACTCGGAGGCGTTCGTCGGCGACTTCCTGCTCGCCGAGGCGGACACCTTGTGCATCGCCCGTTCGTTCGGCGCCCCAGGCCTCCCCGACGCCGAACGAAGCCGCGCCTGGGACACCGAACTCCTGCGCACCGAAAGGGCGATCGCGTTCGCGGACGATCCCGCACGGGCCACCGCCCGCCTCACCGAGCACGCCCTGGCGACCCTGCGCCGCCTCGACCCCGCCACCCACGCCCACACCGCCGACCTGTGGCGCACCCTCCTCAGCGACGGCTTCGCCGCTCCGACCATCACCGCGGACGTCTCCTGAGGTGAGGGGGCGGCCTCCGTGCCCGCCGGACGGGCCACCGTCCCGCACCGCCGCGGACCGCGGGGGCGGCGGGGCAGAGGCGCCGGCCGCGGAGCGGTGTGGTGATGCCGTTGCCGTTGCCGTTGCCGTCGGTGATCGGGGGTGGCTCGGTCCCGGCGCGTCCGCGAGGAGCCGGCCCCGGCCGATGACGACGAGCCGGTCGGCGGTCAGCTGCATCTCACTCATCAGGTGGCTGGACACGAACACCGTGCGGCCCTCGGCGGCCAGCGAGCGGATGAGCCCGCGGATCCACACGACACCGTCCGGGTCGAGTCCGTTGACCGGCTCGTCGAAGATCAGCGTCGCCGGGTCGCCGAGCAGCGCCGCGGCGATGCCGAGGCGCTGGCCCATGCCGAGCGAATACGTCCCGGCGCGCCGCCCGGCCGCGTCCGTCAGCCCGACCATGCCGAGCACTTCCTCGGTCCGGGCGCGCGGGATCCGGTGGGTGCGGGCCAGCGCCCGCAGGTGGTCGCGGCCCGAACGCCCCGGGTGCAGTGCCTTGGCGTCGAGCAGCGCGCCGCCCGTCGGATCGGCGGTCGTCAGCCCTTCCAGAACGCCGTCAGCCGCCGCCACACCTGCCGCCGGCCCAGCGCGGGGAACAGGCAGCCGGCAAGCAGCAGATACACCACGACCCGCGAGGGCAGATCGCGCACGCGTGCCTGCACCCGGCCGGTCTGGGCGAACGCTTCGTCGACCATCTCGAACGGCACGATCCGGGTCAGCTCGCCCAGATGACCCGGCGCGAACGCTCCCTCGGCAACCACGACTTCACGAGAGATGACACACTTGGCACCCAACGGAGCTCCCGCCGAACAGTGATCTTGGTCGACACGGTTCCAGCAGGAGCTCCGTTGCCTACTTTCTGACGGTCTTGACAGACCAGCCCCACCCTTGACTGAACGGCATTGCGGCTAGTCCTGCGAAGGCCCTGATCGGTCGCGGTCGTTGTCGGTCGCGGACGGTGTCGGCGGCGGGGTGGTGGTGAGGGCCACCTCGGTGGTTCCGCCTCGGCGCAGGGTGTTGTAGATGGGGCAGGACGAGGTGAACAGCCGTACCAACTCCCGGCCTTCCGCGGCACGCACGCCCTCCAGGTGGATGTCGAGGCGGATGCGGCGGTAGCGGGTCGCGTCGTCGGGGTCCCGTTCGAAGGAGACCGTGACGGCGGCCCGGGCCAGGTCCGCACCCCGTTCGCGGGCGTGGGTCTGGATGTTGCCCAGCGCGCACGACGCCAGCGAGGAGAGCAGCAACTCGCCGGCCTGGACGGCCTCGTCAGGACCGCCGCGCGAGTCGGTCACGAAGTGGTTCGTCCCCGCGGAGACCAGGAAACGCCCTTGGACGTCGGTGGTCCGGCCGGAGACCGTCACGATCGGCGAGGCCGTCACCGGGCCTCCCCCGCGGACGCCGGGACCCCGGCGCGCAGTCGCCAGTCGCCCGTGCCGGGTCGCCGCAGGCCCAGGTTCTCGCGCAGCGTGCGTCCGGAGTACTCGGTGCGGAACAGGCCCCGGGCCTGGAGTTCGGGCACCACTTGCCGCACGAAGTCCTCGAAGGCGCCCGGGGTGTGGACGGCGCCGATCATGAAGCCGTCGCACGCTCCTTCCGTGAACCAGCGCTCCAGCCCGTCCGCGACGTCGGCCGCGGTGCCGACGAACGAGCCCTCGGTGCGTCCGCCGTACCACCGGCCGAGTTCGCGCAGGGTGAGCCCGTCGCGCCGGGTGCGTTCGGCGACCTCGCGGTAGTGCCCGTCGACCCCCGGGACGTCCATGAGCGGCAGCGGCTCGTCCAGCGGGAAGCGCGACAGGTCGACGTCGAGGTGGTACGCCAGGATGGACAGGCCCGCCACGGGGTCGACGAGGTCGTGCAGGCGTGCCTCGCTCTCCCGGGCCGCCGCCGCGGTCGCCGCGACCACCGGGGTGGCCATCGGCAGGATCTTGACGTCGTGCGGTTCGCGGCCCGCGGCGACCGCGCGGCCCTTGATGTCGGCGTAGAAGTCCTGCGCCGACTCCAGCGACGCGTGGCTGCAGAAGATCACGTCCGCCCAGCGCGCGGCGAAGTCCCGGCCCTTGGGCGAGGCGCCGGCCTGGATGACGACCGGGTACCCCTGCGGCGGCCGGGCGACGTTCAGCGGGCCGCTCACGTCGAACCAGCGGCCGTGGTGGTCGATCGCGCGCACCTTGTCCGGGTCGGCGAACAGCGGTGCGGCGCGGTCCAGCACGAGCGCGTCGTCCGCCCAGCTGTCCCAGAGCTTGCACGTGACCTCCAGGAACTCGTCCGCGCGGGCGTACCGCTGGTCCCGGTCGATGTGCCGGTCGCGGCCGAAGTTGCGGGCCTCGGAGTCCTGGAAGGAGGTCACCACGTTCCAGGCGGCACGGCCCGCGGTCAGGTGGTCGAGGGTGGCGAACGACCGGGCGACGGGGAAGGGTTCGAAGTAGCTGGTGGACACGGTGGCGGCCAGGCCCAGGTGCCGGGTGGCCGCGCCCATGGCCGACAGCACCGCCAGCGGGTCCAGGCGCAGCGATCCGAGGCCGCCGTACCGCAGTTGCGAGTCCGTGCTGCCGCCGAGCCGGTCGGGTACGGACAGGATGTCGGCGAGGAAGACCATGTCGAAGCGGCCTTCCTCCAGGACCCTCCCCACGTGCTGGTAGTACTCGCCGGTCAGCCAGCCGGGGACCGAGCCGGGGTGCCGCCAGCCGCCGGGACGGCCGGGGCCCGCGGTGAGGAAGGCCGCGAGGCGCATCTGCTCGGGCCGGGGATAAGGGGTGTTCACGTCGTTCTCCGTCGATGTCGGGTCGGTCGGGGCCGGGGGTGGAGCGTCAGGCGGCGAGGGCCCCGCGCACGGTCTCGCGGAGGGCGGCGAACTTGGCGTCCCGCAGGAACCCGGCGGCGTCCACGTGTTCGGGGTACACCCCGAGCGCCTTGAAGTTGTCGGCCAGGTCCTGTGTGCCCGTGGCGGCGGCGTCGTCGATGGGTGCCAGGCGGTCGGCGGGGGATTCCGACAGCCGGCCGGCCTTCGCCAGGTCCAGGTACACCTCGCGCTCCAGGGGGGCCGTGCCGAAGCCGCCGCTCTGGGCAAAGGCCTCGACGGCCGCCTCGGTGGAGGTGTTGATCCAGCGCTGGGCGTCGGCGACCTGCCGGACGAACCGCGCGGCGGCCTCGGGGAAGTCCCCGGCGAACGACGCGCTGGCGACCCAGAAGGCGTAGTCGTAGGTGCGGACCCCGGGGAGCGTGCGCGCGCCGTGGCGCCGCCGGCCCAGTTCGATCATGGGCTGCCAGCTGATCCACGCGTCGACGCTGCCGTTCGCGAAGGCGGCCTCCGCGTCGGCGGCCTTGAGGTTGACGTGCTGCACGTCGGAAAGCCGCAGCCCGGCCGTCTCCAGGTACTTCACGAGGCTGTACGTGCCCGTCGTGCCCTGCTGGTCGGCGACGCGCTTGCCCTTGAGGTCGGCGGCGCCGCGGATCGGCGAGTCCTCCGGGACGAGGATGTCGACCTCGTTCGCGGGAAGCGGGTAGGCCGCGAGCGGCACGATCGGCACGCCGCCGCCTATCGCGTAGATCAGCGCGGTGGCCGTGGCGAACGAGACGTCCACGCTGCCGGCCTTGATCGCCTCCATGGCGTTGAGGGACGCGGCGAAGCCGGACGGCCAGGCGAACCGCGTGCCGCCGAGCGCGGCACCCGGGTCCATGCCGTTGAGTCCGCGCTGGAGGACGGCGGTGGGTCCGGTGCGGCCGTCCCCGATGACCGCGACGCGGGCGGTGGCCGGCACGCCGTCGCGCAGCGCGTCCGTCCGGGCGCGGTCGGACGACGAGCACCCGGTGAGCGAGGGGACCAACAGGGCCGCCGCACCGGCGCCGCCGAGGCCGAGGAAGGAGCGCCGGGACAGCGCGCGGGACCGGTCGTCGGACGCCCCGATGGGCCGGGGACGGGAGAAGACGGGCATGGAACAACCTTTCGCCGAGGGGCTGGTGGCGCCGCGTGGGCGCGCGAGGGGGACGGAGCCGGTGCGGACCGGGCCGGCGGGCGGGTGCGCGGCTTTCCGTGGTGCGGACCGAACCGTGGTTCGGGGGCGACGGGAGTGTCGCGGGGGTGCGGATGCCGGGGCCGCGAAGGACGCCGCGGCCGACAGGGCCTGACGAGCCGTCAGGGCACGAGCAACTGCTCCAGCAGTTCTTCCTTCCACCGTGCGAGCCGCGGATCCCCCCGCCGCCGGGGACGGGGCAGGTCGACCGCGAGGTCGCGCGCGACCCGCCCCTCGCCCAGCACGATCACCCGGTCGGACAGCACCAACGCCTCCTCGACGTCGTGCGTGACCAGGAGAACCGTGCGCGGGGAGTCCAGCCACAGGCGCTCCAGGAGCTGCTGCACGGTGATCCGCGTGATGGCGTCCAGGGCGCCGAACGGCTCGTCCAGCAGCAGGAGTTCGGGGCTGTGCAGCAGCGCCCTGGCCAACGCCACCCGCTGGCGCTGGCCCCCGGACAACTGGGCCGGCCAGTCGTCCTCGCGGCCTTCGAGGCCGACCGCGGCGAGGAGTTCGCGGGCCTGCCGCACCTGCGGGCGGCGTCCGAGGCGGACGTTGTCCACGACGCTGCGCCACGGCAGGAGCCGGTCCTCCTGGAACATCATCCGCACGGTCGGGGTGCCCGGCGTGTCGGAGGTGACCTGCACGCTGCCGCGGGTGGGCTCCTCCAAGCCCGCCACGATCCGCAGCAGGGTGCTCTTGCCGACCCCGCTCGGCCCGAGGAACGAGACGAACGTGCCCGCCGCGACGTCCAGTTCGACGCCGTCCAGGACCGTGCGACCGCCGTACGAGCGCCCCACGCCGCGCAGTTCCAGCCGTGCTCCGGGCGCGGTCATCGCGACTCCTTGCGGTACGAGGGGTGCCACCTCAGGGCCCGGCGCTCGATCAGGCGGGTGAGGATGTCCGCCAGCAGGCCGGCCAGTGCGTACAGCACGATCGCGAGCACGAGCTGTTCGGTGCGCAGCAGTTCGCGGGCGTTCTGGGCGAGGTAGCCGATGCCGTCCTGGGAGGCGATGGTCTCCGCGACCACGAGGGTGAGCCACGCGACGCCGAGGGCGTACCGGATGCCCGACAGGATCGACGGCATCGCGCCCGGCACGACGATCTCGCGTACGAGCGCCCGGCGTCCCAGTCCGTACGAGCGGCCGAGCTGGATCAGCCGCTCGTCCACGGTCCGGATGCCGGTGACGGTGTTCAGGTAGACGGGGAACATCGTGCCCAGGGCGACGAGCAGGATCTTGGGTTGCTCGCCGATCCCGAACCACGCGATGAACAGCGGGACGAGTGCCAGGTGCGGGATGGTGCGGATCATCTGGAGCGAGCGGTCCAGCAGCCCTTCGGCCAGCCGCGACATGCCCACCAGGAACCCGAGCGCCAGGCCGGTGGCGGCGCCCAGGCTGAAGCCGATGGCGATGCGCCGCAGGCTCACCCCGATGTGCCGCCACAGCTCGCCGGAATCGGACAACTCCCGTGCGCTGCGCCAGACTTCGGCCGGTCCGGGGAGCACCGTCGGGGACAGCGCCCCGGACTCGGATCCCCAGTGCCAGGACACCAGGAGCGCCACCGGGACGAGCCAGGGCAGTGCCGCGTGTCCCACCCGCGCGGCGACGGCGCGCAGCGGGCTTCGCGCCGCGCCGGGGACCGGGACGCTCTTGCGCGCGGCCTCGTCGGCGCCGACCGCGGGGGCGCTCGGATCGGGTGGATGCGATGGGTGGTCGAGTGACAGCCGGTCGGCCATGAGCAGCCCTTCGGGGTCGGCCGAGCTGGTCGGCCGCGTGGCGGGGGAGCGCGGCGACGTGCCGCGGGGGTGCGGGAAGGCGGGGTGCCGCGCGCACGCGTGCGTGTGCGGGCTGTCGCGTGACAGGTCGCGCGGCCGTCGGTGCCGACGGCGGTCGCCTTCCCGGTGACGGGGGTGTTCGGGGCCGCCGCTTCCGTTACCGCGAGCCGACGGGCTCGCGGCCGGTCACCGTGGCGGGAGACGACCGGGATCGTGGGGATCCGCGGTCTGTCTGAGGCCGGGGAGCGCGACCGTCCGCGGGGGGCGGTCAGGTCGCGGCGTACCGGCGAACGCGGATCGCGCCTGGAACCGTGTGTTCAGCGACAGCGGGCGCTGCAGGCGCGCATGTGGTCGACATAACGGCGGACGGTCAGCGCGGGACGCAGCGGTGGGCGCGTCGCCGAGGCGGTGCTCCGCCGTACGCCGCGCATATCCGTCCCCTGCTCCGTGGTGGTCGATCCGGCCCCGTGACGCGGGGGCCCGGCGGGCCGACGGCCCGTCTCGGGCAGCAACGTACACGCTGATGTATCTACGTGCAAGCAGCTGTATACAGTTGCGTTCAGTGGCAGACTACGGGCCGGAACAGCCGCGGGCCGTTCCCAACGGGGAGGAGAGCGCAGGTGAGGCCGACGAACACGGCGGCGCCCGGAACGCGGGCCGGGCTCCACGAGCGGATTCGCGCGAGCATCCTGGACGGCGAGTGGCCGCCGGGCACCGTGCTCATCCCCACGGTCCTCAGCGAGCGCTACGGCGTCTCGCGAACTCCCGTCCGCGAGGCACTGATCCGCCTGGAGCAGGAGGGCCTTGTGGACCAGGCGACGCGCGGCTTCGTGGTGCGCCGGCGGTCGGCCGAGGAGATCCTGGAGATCTGCGAGGCGCGCATCGCGCTGGAATCGTCGATGGCCGCCGCCGCAGCGGCCCGCCGCACGACACTCGACCTCGCCAGGCTCGCGCACGTGCACGACGCCGCCGCGACCGAGACGGCGCCGGACGAGCGCGGGCACCTCAACCACGTCTGGCACATCGCCCTGCGGGACGCGGCGCACAACGCCACCATCGCCGCCCTCCTCGACCGGCTCGACGCCCAACTCGCCGCGCACGACCTGCACGCGATCACGCCCGAGCCGGTCAACTTCCAGCTCACCCAGGACGAGCACGGCGCGATCCTGGACGCCATCCGCCGGGGCGATCCCGAGGCCGCACGGTCGCACATGATCGCCCACCAAAGCCGCACCCGCGACCTGCGCATCGCGGCCTATGCCCGACGCCCGGAAGCGGACCGCTAGCCCTCCGACTCCGCTCGGTTGGGCACAGGGGTGGTTCGTTTCGCCGACCGACCGAATGCCTGCCCGGGACCGCGCTGACGCGGAGGGGCGTCGTGTCCGCGTTCGGATGGTGGTGCGGGCCGACCCGGCACGCCTCCTCGGAGCGCGAACCGCCCTACGGTCACGCCGTGTTCACGTCGAGGAGCCGAAATCCCGGCGCGCACACCGGTGCGGCTGGGTTCTCTTCGCGCCGTGCCTCGACCCGGCCGACCGCCGGTGCCGCGCCGTCGCCGACACGGGCGCGCGGGGGCGGTCAGGAGCTGCCTCCGCCACAGCCGCCTCCGCCCCCGCCCCCGCCCCCGCCTCCGCAGCCCGACGCCCCGCCGCAACCGGAGGTGCCGGCGCAACCGCCGCTACTGGCACAGCCGGACGTGCTTCCGCCGCCGGTGGTGCCGTTCGCGATCAGGAGGAACGACGTGTCGGTTCCGCTCCCGGATTGGTGCCGGCGCGCGGTGGCGTTGACGACGTGCCGCGGCGTACCCGGCGGGAAGTAGATCGGGGCGCGCGTGCGGTACAGGGACACGGCCCGGCGTTCGTCGTCGTGCCCGAGTGCCGCGAAGCGGGCCGCGAGAACTTGCCGGGACTGCTCGGCCAGCCACCGCATGGCCCGGACGATCGTCACGCCGGTTCCGTCCAGCACGTTGAGATCCGGGATGCCCAAGTCCTGTGCCTGCACGCTCGCTTGGCGGCAGTCCGGATCGGCGGCGATCTCGTGCAGCTTGAGCCCGTCGGGCGCCGACGCGAGCGTGGCGAGCACGGACGTCTGGATCCGGTCATGGCGGTCCCGCCCGTCTTCGTCCCGGTCGGCTGCCGCCGCGGTGCCGTCGACATGGGCCTTGCGCACGCGCCCGTCCCGTGACACCAGCACGTCGCCGCGTTCGAGCAGCAGCCACACCGCCACCTCGATCGCCGGGACAGCGGTGAAGCACGCCGCCTGATACGGCGTCACCATGCCCTGGGCGAAACGCTGTCGGAGGATCGACATGACGGCGTCGATCCGCCGGCGCCGACGCGCCGCGGCAGCCGCCGCGAGCCAACACCCACCGGAGACAACGACCACGATCGCGAGCGCTATCGCCATTGCTTCCATGTCGTCCACGGTCCTCTCGTGGTGCTCATCCACCGGGCCCAACGGCCCTGTGGATTCCCTGACCTCCCTATCCCCTCTGCGACGGGGAGTCCCGCCCCGGCGTTCCGTCGAATCGCCGCATCGCGCGATGTCGAGGGTGATCCCTCATCCGGCCCGTTCCGCGAAGCCACCCGTGCCGCCCCGAACTCCGCGGCGCACGGCCCCGGTTCGACGCACCGCCGGCCACCGGGTGCCGGGCGGTGCGTCGTCGACCGGACGACCGTGTCACCGGTCGTCCGGACCGGTGGCCGCGAGGGCCATGTGCCGGTGCGCTGCGCTGTTCACCGCCCTCCGGACGACTCCGCCGCGTGGAGGGCGGTGATCAGGTCGCCGCGGGCGCGGGCGACGCGCGAGCGGACGGTGCCGATGGGGCAGTCGAGGATCCGCGCGGTGGCGGCGTAGTCGAGGCCGATGACCTGGGTCAGGACGAAGGCCTCCCGGCGGGCCGGTTCGAGCGTTCGGCACAGGTCGGCGAGAGCGATGCCCTCGTCGAATTCCGGCAGCGCGGTGTTCCGGCCGCGTTCGGCCAAATCGGCGCAGTCGTCGACGCTGACGGTGCGCGGCCGGGCCGCGGCGGCCCGGTAGCGGTCGGCCACCACCCTGCGGGCGATCGAGAAGAGCCAGGTGCGGGCGGACGACGCGGCGGTGAAGCGCGGCAGCGCCGTCCAGACCCGGAGGTAGGTCTCCTGGGTGAGGTCGTCGGCGTTGCGCACGTCGGCCAGGTGTGCCAGGAACCGCCACACGTCGCGGTACGTGGCCGCGACGAAGGCCTCGGCCGCGCCGGGGAGTCCGGCGCCCGCGGCGAGCGCGCAGGCGGTCACGTCCGCGGGGTCCGGCGGCGTGGTCCCGGTGTCGCGTTCTCCCCGGCCGACCGGCGACAACGGGGCCGTGGCCCGCGGTGACGGGAGGGAGACCTTTTCCGCGGGGCTCGACGGCGGGGCGGCGGCGGCGGAGACGGCGGGGGCGCCCGGGGGAGACGTAGTCACCTGGCGCGGGTGCGGGGTCAGGGTGTTCATGGTCCACGTCCTCGTGGCAAATGCGGCGCGTGCCGGCGCGTCGGCCGATCACGGGCCGCGGAGTCGGGGAGCCGCCGCCGATCGCGCTTCGCGGTACGGCGTGCGGCACGGGAATGCCCGGACCCACGCCGAGCGAAGTCGCGTACGGCGTGCGGGCATGCCCCCGGGGCCGTCGGCACCGACGGTCGCGAACCGGCCCCCGCGGGAACGGCGGGCGGGCGGACGCGACCGCGTCGGCAGCGCGCGGCGCTCCGGGCGGAAAGAGTCAGACGAGGACGGGAACCGGCGGCCCGCGCCGCATCAGCGGGCGGCAGGACCAGCGGGGGGTCGCGGCGGCGACCCGGACAGGGAAGCGCGCATGGCGCGGAAGAGGAGGTACGCCGTACGCGGTCGCGGCGGCGCGGAGCATTGCCCACAGCCCGGAGGCCCGTGCGGCGAGGAGCCGGGTCAGGTCGAAGAGGGCCCGTTCGCCGCGGCGCAGCCACACCGCGCTGCCCAGCGCGGCGAGCAGGTGCACGCCCAGCATTCCGGCGCCGCCGTGAAACGGCGCGAACGCGACACCGTGGCCGTGTTCGGCGACGGCCGTCCCGCTCATGGGGTGGCCGCTCGGCATCGTGTGGCCGCCGAGGCCCGGCGGGCCGGCCGCGAGAGCGGGGTCGAGGCCCATGTCGCTCAGCAGTTGGGCCGCGGACCGGGTGCGTGTGCCGTCGGCGGGGGGATGGCCCGCGTTGCACAGCAACAGCCGCAGCCATTGCGCCTCGACCTGATCACGGGTCAATCCCTGGGGTGCCGCCGCGGGTTGGACCCAGGCGAACAGGCTGTGCAGCGCCGCTTGCGCGATCAGCACCCCGGAGCCGATGGCGACCAGCCCCTGCTCGCGGGCGGCGACGGCCCAGGCGACGCAGGTGAGCGCGGCGAATGCGGCGGGGGCCGTCCACCACGGCACCGGAGCGTCCGACATCACGGCGTGTCCGGACAGCGCGAGGAGGACGCAGACCGCGGCGAACAGCGCGGCGCGTACGACTCGGAACGGCGTCCTGACAGGCATCGCGGCTCATGCTCCCATCTCGGCCGGTGGCGTCGGCCGGGGGTGCGTCGCCGGGCGCGCGGAAGCCATCGCGGCGGTGCCGACCGGCGGCATCAAGCTGAACGCCATGATGGACATCCCGCGCGAGGCCATGCTCGGTCAGCGCCCGGACCTCGTGCTCGCCACCTACGACGGCGGCTTCTCCGCCGAGGCCGGCTTCGCCACCCGCGGCGACCTCGCCGACATCGGCGCGAACACCTATGTGCCCAGGGCGACATGCGGGGACGCGGGAAGCATCGCGGGCACCCAGACCATCGAGGACGGCTACGCGCTGCTGCGCGACCTCGGCCGCATCTTCGACGTCGGCGACCGCGCCGAACAACTCATCGCCGCCTCGGCCGGACCCCGCACCACGGGCTGTTCGACCGCGGCACCGCCCACGACCGGGCGGTCGTCGCGGACGCCCTCGTCCGCACCGGCGCCGACGCCCACGCGGACCGCCTGGTCGCCTCGCCGTCCGGCGGCGAACGCCAGCGCGTGCTCGTCGCCCGCGCCCTCGCCCAGCAGCCCCGCCTCCCGCTCCTGGACGAACCCACCAACCACCTCGACATCCGCGCCCGCTTCGAACTCCTGGCACTCATCCGCGCGTTGGGCCTGACCACGCTCGCCGTGCCCCACGACCTCGACCTCGGGGCGCGTACCTGCGACCAACTCGTCGTCCTCGACCGCGGCCAGGTCGCCGCGGCCGGACCGGTGCGGGACGCCCTGACGCCCGCCGTCCTGCGAGACGTCTTCGGGGTGCGCCCCGAGGCCACCGTCCACCCCGACGGCGTCACCAGGATCACGTACGCCGCCAACCCCCTCGCCGACCCCCGGCCGGTGCGCGCCGAGACGACCGCACCGGGACGGAAAGGATGCGCCGATGTCGGCACCCCGGCGCATCGCCGCGTTCCTCGCCTTCCTGATCTGGACGTTCGGCACCGCGTTCGTGATCGGACGACTGGCGGGCGACGAGGACCCGCCGGCCCCCCGGCCCCGAACCCCGCCACCGCGACGACACCGGGTGACGGGGACAAGGGCGGCCACCATCACGGCCTCGGTGCGAGGTGAGCGGACGGGCCGCCGCCCGGTCACCCGGCGCCGGAACAAAAAACTCGGCGAAATCCCGCGTCGAATGTTTCGTTTCGAGAAGCGTCACAGCGTAAGCCGTACTGGACTCCTTGCTTCGGAGGCCACGATGACCAGCGCCTCCCTGACCCCCGCCCAACGCGAGCGCATCCTCCGCGCCGCGATCTCGGCCCCGTCCAAGCACAACACGCAACCATGGCGGTTCCACTGGGCCGGCGACGATCTGGACGTGCGCGTGGATCCCGCCCGTACTCTCCCGGTGGACGACCCCGACACCCGCGAGACGCACATCGCGTGCGGCGCCGCCGCGTTCGCCGCGCGCCTGGCCTACGCGTCACTCGGCCTCGGCACAGCGGTCGACCCGCGGCCGGACGCCGGCGACTTCCGGCTGGCCGCCCGCGTACGGCTCACCGACGCGGCCCCGGAGCCGGCCTTCGCGGCCCTGTACGAGAGCCTGCCGGACCGCCGCACCCACCGCGCGCCCTTCCGGGAGGCGCCCATACCATCCCTGGTCCTGGAATACATGCGCGACGCCGCCCGCGACGAGGGCACCTGGCTGCGCGTCATCGAGCGCGGCCCGGCCTACGACCACCTCCTGTCCGTGATCCGCGAGGCGACCGGCCGGGAATCGGAGCGGCAGCGCGAGGAGCGCGCGAAGTGGGTCGACCCACCGGACGCGGTGCATCGCCGGGACGCCGTCCCTGCCGGCAGCCTGGGACCGCTGCCGCGGACCCCCACGGGAGCCGTCCGCGACCTCGCGGTCGGCCGCGACGTCCCCGGCCGAGGCACCACCGTCTTCGAGACCGCCCCCGTCATCGCCGTCCTCGAAACCCACGGGGACGCGCCCACCGCGTGGCTGACCGCGGGCCAGGCACTGCTGCGCGTCCTGGTCACCGGCACCCGCTACGGCGTCGCCGCCTCGTTCGCCAACCAGCCCCTGGAGATCCCCGACCTCCGCGACGAGGTCGCCTCCGAGGCGAAGTACTACGGCACCCCGCAGATGGTGATCCGCCTCGGCATGGGCCGAGAGGTCCCCCGAACCCCGCGACGCCCCGTCACCGAGGTCCTCGACCCCGAGTGACCTCCGACCGGCAACCGCGCCGCGAGCGCGATTCCCCGGGGCGGCATGCCCGCGGGCGAGCGACGCCGGTTGCCGTGCCTCCGTGGGGAGTTCCGTTCGCCGCGCGCTCGCACGAATTTGAGCCGAGGGTAGATGGTGCCTAAAATAACCCGGCAATCGCGTCGGTCGTCTGTGAGGATCGCAAGCCGATCGACAGGGGGATGCGTTGTTCCGAGGATGGCGCAGTCTCCTCGCGGCCGTGAAGGACCCGGCCGGTGCCGCCGAGGCGCCGCGCGGGTTCGGCCTGACGTACCCGCGGCCCTGGTTGGCGCTCAAGGAACCGGTCAATCCGTATTCGACCTACCACACCGAGCGCACCGAAAGGTTCCTGCAGCCGCTGGAGCCGGTCATCGAACGGGACCGCGAGACCATCGGGCGCATGCGGGCGTTCGAACGCCGCCAGCCTGGATACCAGACCGCGGGCGGCGAGGTCTACACACACCGCGAACCCGGTTCCGAGCGCACGAAGTTGGTCTTTCGCGGGCGTGAGGGGCGCGAACGCGTCCTGGTCGAGAACTTCAAGCCCAGCATGGAATACCCCGATGTCTACCCCAACGGCTTCTGGCTCTCGCCGGACGGTCGGCATGTCATCTATTCGGACGCGGATCCGGTGCACGAGGGCGGCGCGGTGCTGCACACGGTTCGTACCGACACCGGCGCACACGTCGGGGCGCCGCTGACACAAGCCCTGTACCCGTCCGGCAGTTGGATCGACGACAAGCGGTTCGTGTACTCGCTGCGCGCCGCCCGCAAGGCCAGGCCGTGGGAGACACACTGGTCGACCTACCTCCGGCACGTGGACGACGACGGGACCATCCGCGACCAGCCGCTGCCCGAGATCGAGCGGACCGCGGACGAATCCAGATACGACTTCACACCCGGCCCGGTGCCCGGGACCGTGACCGTCCTCTCCTACAGCACGGTCATCAACACCCCGCAGACGATCGCGGTGTTCGATCTCGACGGCAAAAACCGCGGTTTCGTGGTCCAACGCGAATCCGAGCGCGTCCTCGGCCGCGTGCGCCTGGGGCCGGCCCAATCCGACGGCAGCCGCCAGATGTTCGTCCTGCGCGCCGACCGCAGGTCGCGCCGGTCCGGTCGCGTCGTCGTCGTCGATCCGCGCGGCAAACCCCACCGGCGTCCCAGACTCCGGCAGGTGGTGGCCGGACGCCGCGGCGACGTCATCCGCGAGATCGAGGTGATCGACCGGGGCCAGGGGCAACCGCCGTCGCTCGCCCTCTCGATCCGCCGCCACGGCGGAGAGGTGCGCGTCGACGTCGTCGACCTCAAAAGAACCGCGAAATGGCGCGGTGGCCTCAAGGCGGCCACCCGCTGGACGGTGCCGCTCCCCGGCGCCCAGCAGGTCCGCAGCCACCGCAACCGCGGCCGGGGCCGCGGAAAGGACCGCATCAAGGGCTGGTACGGCACGATCAGCGCGATGACCACGACACGTGGCGAGGGCGGCGTGGGCGGAGGCCTGGAGATCGAGTACGCGGCCCGTGAATCGGTCCCCCACCGCTTGTACCGCCTGGCGGCGCCCCGTCCGGGGGCCGTACCCCGCCAGGTCGCGGGACCGACGACCGAGGCGGCCCGCGCGGCGGGCGTCCCCCAAGTCGACGTCACCTTGCACCGACCCCGCGCCGGGCTGTTCCGCAAGACGTCACTGCATGTGGTGCGTCCGACGAACGCGCCCGGGAACCAGCGGATCCCGCAGGTGTACACCGCGTACCCCTACTACAACCTCGGCGGACACAACCAGAACTTCACGCCCTTCGCCGCCACCATCGTCGCCAAGGACATCGCCTGGGTCAGCCACTCCGTCTATGGGACGGGCGCCCAGGGGTACGACGAACTGCTCGGCCCCCGCGCGAAGGCGCGCGCCAAGGCCCTGAAGGAGATGCGCACCGCGCTGCGCTACCTCGACAGGCTTCCCGGGCTCGCGGGCGCCGAACAGCGCACCGGCTTCTTCCAGTCCGCGGGCGGGATGATCGGGCTCGACGCACTGCGGCACGCACCCGAGTCGTTCCGGAACATCCTGTTCAACCGGACGCTCGTGTCGGTGCTTGAGAGCAACAGCCAACGCGTGCACATGAACGTCGACGACCCGCGCGACCGGCGGGCCGCGTACGCCCACTCCGGAGGCATCACCGAGGCGATACGCAAGCCGCCGGAGAACGTCGTCTACACCCTCGGCAGCTCCGATCCCCGGATCCCCGACTACTCCGTGCGCATGGGCGCCGCCGCCTTCGACGAGGCGCGGGCGCGCTACTTCGGCGACAAGATCAAGACCCCGGGCGGAACGTACCTGATCGAACAGCAGGCGAGCGGGCACTTCCCCGGCGGCAACGAGCAGAGCACGATCGCCGCGGTCGTCGGACGCCTGGCCGGACGCCACCCGGCTCCCCGTCCGCAACTCAACAGCGGTGCTCCCGGGACCCCCGCCGCCGTGGTGCCCAACGTCTCCGCGCCGCTGCCCTCCGCACCCCGACCCGCCACCGCGACGGCCGCGTCGCGCAACTCCCCGCGCACCGGGCTCGGAGAACCGGGCTCCGTCCACACCTTCGGCTCCGGCATGGAGAACGCCGCCGTCCACTCCGCGAGCTCCGGGCTCGGCTCGATGCCGAGGCTGCGGACCATCATGCGCAGGATCTCCGCGGCCACGCGCAGGGCGACCGACCCGCACGGCGACCGGGCGGCCGTGCGTGAGATCGCGACGCGGCGGAAGGCCGTCGAACAACACGTCCCGGAACTCGCGCGGCGCAAACACAAGCAACGCTGACCGCCCGGCCCGCGCCGCGCGCGACCCGCCGCCTCCGCGGGGCGCGCGTGTGCCGGGGGTGGGCGACGTTTCTTCCCGTCCGCCGGGGTACGTCGCGTGTTCACGGTGGCGCCGCCCGGGCGTCAACCTGCCGCCATAGCGTCCGCGGGTACGTGCGTCGGTGCCCGTCTTCGCCGTTGCCCGACGCGCCACGACTCCCCTCCTCCGGAATGAGGCCGAAATGCCCTTCGACCACGTGCCCTCCCACGATCCCGACGACGTCGCCGCCAACCCCTCGGGCAACCGGACCCTCGGCGAGGTGGTCGCCTCGCGCCGGTCGGTGCTGCGCGGTTCCACCGTCGCGGCGGCCGGGTTCCTGGCGGGCGGCGGACTCCTGGCCGGAGCGGGCGCGGCCGGTGCGCAAGGCGAGGACAAGGGGCGCGGCCGTCCCGGGGGCAAGCCGAGCGCGCTGCTCGGGTTCGCGGCGGTGGCCACGTCCGACCAGGACCGCCTGGTGGTGCCGCCCGGGTACACCGCGGACATCCTGGTCCCGTGGGGGACTCCGCTGAGTTCGCGCGGCCCGGCGTGGCGCAAGGACGCCTCGAACTCGGCCGCCGACCAGGCGCGGCAGGTCGGCATGAACCACGACGGCATGCACTTCTTCCCGACCGGCCGAGGCTCCGAGCGCGACCGGCGCGGTGTGCTCGTGGTCAACCACGAGTACGTCGACCAGGCGCTGCTGTTCCCCGACGGCCCGGCGGTGATGACCCGGGAGAAGGTGGACAAGGCGCTCGCCGCGCACGGCGTCACCGTGGTCGAGGTGGCCGAGGAGCGCGGCCGGTGGAAGGCGGTCGACTCGCGGCTGAACCGCCGCGTCACGGGTGCCACGCCGGTCCGGTTCTCGGGTCCGGTCGGCGACGGGCACCCCGCGCTCGCGGCCCGCGGCCCGGCGCGGGGGACGCTCAACAACTGCAGCAACGGCGCCACGCCGTGGGGCACGTACCTGGCGTGCGAGGAGAACTGGAACAGCTACTTCGCCACGGACGACGCCACGTGGACGCCCAGCCCCGAGCAGGCGCGGTACGGCGTCGACAAGGTCGGCTCCGGCTACAACTGGCACAAGGCCGACCCGCGCTTCGACATCGCCGCCGACCCGAACGAGGCGAATCGTTTCGGTTGGGTCGTCGAGATCGACCCGTTCGACCCGCGCTCAACCCCCGTCAAGCGCACCGCGCTGGGCCGCGTCAAGCACGAGGGCGCCACGGTCACCGAGTCGCGGGGCCGCGTCGTCGTGTACACCGGCGACGACCAGGACAAGGAGTACGTCTACAAGTTCGTCGGCGACGCCTCCTGGCGCTCGCTGCGGGCACGCGGCGAGAGCCCGCTCGACCACGGCACGCTCCACGTCGCGAAGTTCGAGGCCGACGGCAGCGGTCGCTGGCTCCCGCTGGTCTTCGGCACCGGTCCGCTGACCGCCGCGAACGGCTGGCGGGACCAGGCCGACGTCCTGCTGCGCACCCGCCAGGCGGCCGACGCGGTCGGCGCCACGCCGCTGGACCGGCCGGAGTGGATCGCGGTGCACCCGCGCAGCAAGGACGTGTTCGTGACGTTGACGAACGGCAGCGGCGGCGGGCCGGTCGGGCCGCGCACGCCCAACCCGTACGGTCAGATCGTGCGCTGGCGCGAGGATCGCGGCGACAACACGGCGCTGACCTTCCGCTGGGACATCTTCCTGCTGGCCGGCGACCCGAAGTACGACGCCAAGGTGACGCTGCCCGAGGACCGCATCTTCGGTTCGCCGGACGGTCTCGCGGTCGACGACGACGGCCGCCTGTGGATCCAGACGGACATCTCCAACTCGTCGCAGAACCAGGCGGGCAAGGGCTACGACCGCATCGGCAACAACCAGATGCTGGCCGCCGACCCGTCGACCGGTGAGGTACGCCGCTTCCTGACCGGCCCGCGCGGCTGCGAGATCACCGGCATCACCTTCACCCCCGACCACCGCACGATGTTCGTCAACATCCAGCACCCGGGCGAGTCGACGACGGTGTGGGGCGCGCCCTCGCCGGCCGACCCCCGCGCGGTGAGCAACTGGCCCGACTTCGACCCGGCGGGCCGTCCGCGCTCCGCGACCGTGGTGATCCGCAAGCGCGACGGCGGCGTCATCGGCACCTGACCCCCACCCGGAAGCCTGGTGCGGCACGGCACCGTCGACCTCGCGGCCGACGGTGCCGTGCCGCCCGCGCTTTCGGCGTGCCCGCGCCCGGGTTCGACGGCGCCGATGTCACATCACACGGGGGAACGTCGTCCTCAGGGCATGGACGACATCGACAATGACCCGACGCGGCGCGGGACCGACGACCGGACGGATGCCGAGGGCCCCGGCGCGGGTGGTGAGCGCGTCTGCCGGGGTGTGGCGCGCGAAGGCGAGGACGCGGGCTGCGGGCCTGCCGGTGCGGGCGACCGCGGCGATTGCCACGCCGGACCGTTCGAAGAGGATGACCTCGCCCGGATTTTCGAACGTGAGCGACCGCGTTTGCTGCGCGTCGCGTATGCGACCACCGGTTCGCTGGCGGAGGCCGAGGACTGTGTGCAGGACGCCTGGCTGCGGTTGCAGGGCCTTGACGATCCGGAGGTGATCCACAGTCTGTCGGCGTGGTTGACGACGACGGTGGGCCGCCTGGCTCTCGATGTCCTGGGCAGTGCGCGGGTCCGGCGGGAGCGTTATGTGGGGACGTGGTTGCCGGAGCCGTTGGTGGGGGAGCCGGTCGCCGATCCGGCGGATCGTGTCACGTTGGACGAGTCGGTGAGTATGGCGCTGCTGGTGGTGTTGGAGAAGTTGTCGCCGGCGCAGCGGTCGGCGTTCCTGCTGCACGATGTGTTCGGTCTGTCGTTCGACGAGGTCGCCGAGGTGGTCGGTCGTTCGTCGGCCGCGGTGCGTCAGCTGGCCTCGCGGGCGCGGCGGCAGGTCGCCCGGGAGCGCCCGCGGTTTCCCCCGACGCGGGCCAGGCAGAGCGAGTTGGTCGCCGCGTTCTCCCAGGCCTGTCTGAGCGGGGATCTGGACGCCCTGATGCGGTTGCTCGACCCCGCGGTCGTGCTGCGCACCGACGGCGGGGGAAAGGTCCGGGCGCTGCTGTCGGTCAAGCACGGCGCGCGGGACGTGGCGGAGCTCCTGCTCGCGGTGGCCGATGTGCTGGTCGATCTGCAGGTGACGACGGTCAACGGGACGCCGGGTCTGGTGTTGCGGGAGTCCGGGGGTGCGGTGTCGGTCGTCGCGTTCCTGGTCGACCGGGACCGGATCGTCGCCCTCGACGTCGTGCGCAACCCCGACAAGCTCACCGGCGTCGGCACCGCTCCGGACGGCCCCGTGAACCCCCGGGGCGCCGCGGGCGTTTCGGCGTCCGGAACCGCACCCGCCGCCCGCGCCCCGGCCCGCGACGGGCACCCGGAGGGCTGATCCGCCCGCCGCGGTCACGGTCCTCGGCCGAGCTCCACGGTCCGGCGCCGACGGCGTGCGCCGTGCGCGCGCCGCACCGGCGGCCCTCACATATCCCACGCACCATCACCCCCCCCCCACGGTCGGCGCCTGTGCGCGCCGCACCGTGTTCCGTCCTGCCGCGGGGCGTTCCGCGGCCGACCCAGGGAATCGCCATGACCGTTGTCGACAGGTCCCCAGCCGGGGGACCGGAGACCGAAGTTCCGCCCCCCACGAGTGTGTTCGCCCGCATGGCCGGGTTCGCCCACCGGCGCAGGTGGGTCGCTCTGGTGCTGTGGACACTCGTCCTCGTCGGTGTCCAGGCAGGCTCGCTGATCGCCGGGAACGACTACCGCGAGGACTACGCCCTGCCCGGCACCCAGTCGCAGCGGGCCGCCGACCTGTTGGCCGAACACGGCGCGGCCCGCGCCGCGGACACGGTGCCGGTCGTGGTGGCCGTCGACGCCGACAGGAACGCGGGGGCGACACTCGCGGACCCCGCCGTCCGCGACCGCGTGACGCGCATGGTCGCGCACGTCGCCGAGGTGGCGAAGGTCGGCGAGGTGCGCAGCCCGTACGACGACCCCTCGGCCATGTCCCCCGACGGCCGGATCGGCTACGCGACCGTCGTCCTGGAGGTCCCCGCCAAGGAGATGTCCAAGGCGGACGCCGAACGCCTGCACGACGCCGCGGCGGAGTTCGCGGATGACGGACTGCGCGTCGAACTGGGCGGGGACGTCGGCCGGTTGCTCGCCGAGGGCGAGGGCGGCCTCGCCGAGGGAGCGGGCCTGCTCGCGGCACTGGTCATCCTCGTGGTGATGTTCGGCACCGTGCTCGCGGCCGGACTGCCCATCGCCACCGCCGTGTTCGCCGTCGGGTCGACCCTGGCCGTCGGGGTGCTCGCGTCCCACGTGTTCACGATCGCCGAGTGGACCCCGTACGTGATGATGCTCGTCGGCCTCGGCGTCGGCATCGACTACGCGCTGCTGATCTTCGCGCGGTTCCGGTCCGAGCTGCTGCGGGGCAGGTCGCCGCGCGACGCGACGGTGGTGGCCCTGGACGCGGCGGGCCGCTCGGTGTTCGTCGCCGGCTGCACCGTGATCGTGGCCCTGCTCGGGCTGGTGGCCCTCGGGCTGGGGTCGCTGCGCGGCATGGCGCTGTCGGTGGCGCTGACCGTGCTCGTCACCATGCTCGCGTCCCTCACGTTGCTCCCGGCCCTGCTGGCGGTGTTCGGCGACCGGTTCGCCCGCACGTTCCAGGCCAAGGCCGAACGCCGCGCCCGCCGGGGGCGCGGCGAAGAGGGCGCGGTGTGGCGGCGCCTGGCCGCGGTCGTGCAGCGGCGGCCCCTGATCGCCCTGGTGTCGGGACTGCTGGCCCTCGGCGCGCTGATGCTGCCCGCTCTCGACCTGCGGCTCGGGTTCGCCGACGCGGGCAACGACGCGCCCGGGAAGACCAGCAGGGAGGCGTACGACCTGCTCTCCGAGGGCTTCGGCCCCGGCTTCAACGGGCCCCTCGTCGTGGTCGTGGAAGGCGGTCGCGCCGGCGCGGTACCCGCCACCGACTCGGCCGTCGCGGCCATGGGGCGCGCGGAAGGGGTCGCCGCGGTCGGACCGGTCACGCCGGTCGGCGACGGCACCGTCGCGATGGTCCAGGTCTTCCCCGAGGGCTCGCCGCAGGACAAGGAGACCTCGCGCCTGGTGAACCGGCTCCGCGACGACGTGCTGCCCGGCATCGCGGCCGAGACCGGCGCCAAGTACCTGGTCGGCGGGTCCACCGCGGCGACCGAGGACTACGCCGACAAGGTCGCGGACCGGATGCCGCTGTTCGTGACCATCGTCGTCGGGCTGTCCGTCCTGCTGCTCATGGTGGTCTTCCGGTCGCTGCTCGTGCCCCTCAAGGCCGCCTTGTTCAACCTGCTGAGCATCGGGGCCGCGCTGGGCGCGATGGTCCTGGTCTTCCAGCACGGCATGTTCGGAGTGGACCCCGCACCGATCGAGGCGTATCTGCCGGTGATGGTGTTCGCGATCGTGTTCGGCCTGTCGATGGACTACGAGATCTTCCTCGTGGCGCGCATGCGCGAGGAATGGCGGCGGAGCAGCGACGCGTCCGGGGCGGTACGCGAGGGGCTGGCGCACACCGGGTCGGTCATCACCGCGGCGGGGGCGATCATGGTCGCGGTCTTCGGGGCCTTCATGCTCAGCCCGGACCGCCTGCTGCAACAGACCGGCTTCGGCATGGCGGTGGCGGTGTTCGTCGACGCGGTGATCATCCGGTGCCTGCTGGTTCCGGCGACGATGCAGCTGCTGGGACGCCGCGCGTGGTGGCTGCCCGCCCCGCTGGAGCGCGTACTGCCCCGCCTGGAGATCGAACGCTGACCACCGGCCGGCACCGGTGGCCCGGGCCGCCCCCGACGTCCGGGGTGGCCCGGGCCACCGTGAGGGGCCGGAACCACCGGTCCCCACGGCTCGGTCGGCCGCTCGGTCGTCGGCTCAGTCGTCCGCGGTCTCGCCGTCGGCGCCGTTGTCCTCGTCGGCGTGGTCGTCATTGCTGTCGATCGTGACGACCTTGTAGCCGCTGTCGAGGCGGACGTCGACCTTGGTGCCGTCCGGCTTGGCGACCTCGACCTCCCACGTCGCGGCGTGCTCGTCGTCGTGCTCGACGTTGCCCGCCGTCGATCCGGCGCCGACGGCCTGGACCGCCGCGGCCTTGGCGGCGTCCGCCTCGGGACCGGTCACCGGCTTGTCACCGCCGGACGACGACGCGAGCGCCAGCGTCCCCCCGGTCACACCCCCGGCCAGCGCGAGTGTCGCCACGCCGATCACCACTTTGTTGCGCTTGCGCATGTCGTCGGTCCTCCTTGGCAGAGCGTGCGCCGCCTCGCCGGCGGTCGCATCGCGGCCATCGTGCGCGACGGAAACTGAAGCCCCGCTGAACGGCCGGTCCCGCTCGGCTCTCAGCGGGCTCTCAGCATCGGCCCGGCACCATCGCCGGGTGCGCATTCTGGTGGTCGACGATGACCGAGACCTCGCCCTCGCCGTGAAGCGCGGTCTCGAACAGGAGGGATTCGCCGTCGACGTCGCCCACGACGGCACGGACGGGCTGTGGCTCGCGACCGAGAATCCGTACGCCGCGCTGGTGCTCGACGTCATGCTGCCGGGGGTCGAGGGCGGCGAACTGTGCGCACAACTGCGTGCCGCCGACAACTGGGTCCCGGTGCTGATGCTCACCGCGAAGGACGGCGAGGCCGACGAGGCCCGCGCACTCGACGCGGGCGCCGACGACTACCTGTCGAAGCCCTTCTCGTACATGGTCCTCGTCGCGCGCCTGCGCGCCCTGCTGCGCCGCGGGCGCCGCACCCGTCCGCTCGTGCTCACCGTCGGCGACCTGACCCTCGACCCCGCCGCCCACCGCGTCGCGCGCGACGGCCGGCCCATCGAACTGACGCCCCGCCAATTCGCTTTGCTGGAACTCCTGATGACGCGCGCGGGGGAGGTCCTGTCCAAGACGGCGATCCTCGACCACGTCTGGGACTTCGCCTTCGAGGGAGACCCCAACATCGTCGAGGTCTACGTCGGCCAGTTGCGCCGCCGCATCGACGAGCCCTTCGGCCGCACCACGCTGCGCACCGTGCGCGGTGTCGGCTACCGCCTGGACACCGAGGCCGTGCCCGACGCGGTCGCGCCCCCGCCCGCCTCCGCCGGACCCTGACATGCGCCTCCGCACCGTCGTACCACGCACCGTCCGCGGCCGGGCCACCGTCGCCGCGTCGTTGGTCGTCTGCGTCGCGCTCGCCGTCGGGGCGTTCACGCTGCTGCTCATCCTGGAGCACAACCTCCGCAGCGCCCTCGACCGCAACCTCACGGTCCGTACGCGGGATCTCGCGGCCGTCGCCCCCGGGCTGCCCGAGGGCATGGCACCGGCGGCCGGGGGCGAGGAGGACGTCGCGCTGGTGGTCGGGCCCGACGGCCACATCATCGGGGCGTCCGCCGACGCGTACACCGACGCCGCACCGCCGTTCGCGCTGTTCGCCGGGGCGGACGAACCCCGCCTGCGTACCCTCACCGGGCACAACCGGGACGGTGAGACCGAGGCGTACCGCGTCGCGGCGATGACCGCCGGCGACGGCCGCACGGTGTACGTGGCCGACAGCATGGAGCACGTGAGCGAACCGGTCGCCACCGTACGTGTCGTGCTGCTGGTCGGCCTGCCGCCGCTCCTCGCCCTGCTGACCTGCACCACCTGGCTGGTCGTCGGCCGTTCCCTGCGACCGGTCGAGGCGATCCGCGCCGAGGTCGCCGACATCTCCGAACACGCGCTGCACAGGCGGGTGCCGGTCCCCGCGACGCACGACGAAATCGGCCGCCTGGCCCGCACGATGAACGAAATGCTCGCCCGGCTCGAATCCGCGGGCGACCGACAGCGCACGTTCGTCGCCGACGCGTCGCACGAACTGCAGACGCCGCTCGCGCTGTTCCGCACCCGGCTCGAAGTCGCACTCGCCCATCCCGAGGCGAACGACTGGCCGTCCACCGCCCGCGGCCTGCTGGACGCCGACCGCGCGATGGAACGACTCGTCAGGGACCTGCTGTTCCTCGCGCGCGACGACGAATCCGGCGGCGACGCGACCGCGCACCGGCACTCCGCGCCCCTCGATCTCGACGTGGTCGTCCTCGAAGAGGCCGCCGGACTGCGCCCCGCGTCGCGCGTGCGGATCGACACGTCCCAGGTGTCGGCGGGCCCCGTGCGGGGCTCGCGCGACGACGTGGCGCGCCTGGTCCGCAATCTCCTCGACAACGCCGCGCGTCACGCGGCGTCGGCGGTGCGGGTGTCGGTGGCCCTGACTCCCGACGCGCGCTCGGTCGTGCTCGAGGTCGAGGACGACGGCCCCGGCGTCCCCGAGGAGTTCCGGCCGCACCTGTTCGAACGCTTCACCCGCGCGGACACCTCCCGGGCCCGGACCGGCGGCGGCACGGGCCTCGGACTCGCCATCGTCAAAACGATCGCCGAGCGGCACGACGGCACGGTCGCGGTCGGCGATCGTCCCGACGGCGCCTCGGGGGCACGCTTCACGGTACGGCTGCCCGCGGACTGACGCCGACGGCCGTGGCCCGGGGGCCGCTCCGCCGAGGAGCCCGCGGCCCTGTGTCCACGGCGGAAGAGGTCACACGCCTCGGGGCGGGAATCACGGACATGTCCGACCCGGTGACCGGATACGAGGGAGGATCCTGGGATGGGTGGAACACGAACCGACACCGCCGTACGGGCTCGGTTGACCGGATGGGCCACGGGCGTCCTGGCCATCGCCGCCGCCGACCTGGCAGCCGCGGAATGGGCGGAGGACCACCTCACCGGCCGCCACGCGCCGCCGGTCGGCGCGGTCGGTGTCGGGGTCGTGTTCGACCACGGGCCGTTCCTGCCGGTGGGGTCCGCGTGGCTGGGCGTGATGCTGCTGGTCGGCTGTATCGCGGCGCTGACGGCGTTCGCCCTGCGTGTGGCGACGACCGCGTCCCGACTGCGTGCCGCGGCCCTGGTCCTGCTGCTGGGCGGCCTGAGCGCGGACCTGATCGACCGTCTCGGCGACGACACCGTGACCGACTACCTCTACCTGACGCCGTGGCCGAACGAGGGCTTCAACATCGCCGACCTTGCCGTCGCGGCAGGCGTGGTCGCGTTCGTCGCGACGGTCGCCACACGCGGCCGACGCCGCCCGGGCTAGGTCGCTTCGCCACTGGGCCGGGACCGGCCGCGCGGGGAACTCCCTCCCGGACGGCAGGAGTTGCCCGCCGGGGTGCGCGACCGTGGCCGCGGGCCCGAGCGGGTTCCCGGCACGCGAACGCGTCGTCGACCGGCCGACCGGGGCGGAGATCCCGGGTTGGGCGCCCCCGTTTCGCCTTTTCGCCGTTTCGCCGTTGTCGGAGGTTTCGCCGGGGGCTCCCCGGCCGGTACGGCGCCGCGCGGTCATCCCGCCGCGTCGCCCGTGGCGTGCCGGGGCCGCGGCAGGTGTCGGCCGTACCGTGGCGTGGGTGGTGGATGAAGCGGATGATTCCGGCGATACCGGGCCTGGTCCACCGCGGGCACGGTCCCGGCACCCCGCGTGGTGGCTGGTGTCGGCCGTTCTCGTCGCGGCCACGGCGGTCGTCGCCGTGCGGCGGCGGCACGACCTGGTCGCGGCGCTGCATCTGATCGAGAAGGTCCGCCCGGCGTGGCTGGGCGTCGCCGCCTTGCTGGAGGCGCTGGCGCTGCTGTGTCAGGCGGGGCTGCAACGACGGCTGCTGGTGATGGGCGGCGCCCGCCTGGGGCTCGGTCCGATGAGCGCCATGGTCGTGGCGGCCAACGCGGTGGCCGGGGCGCTTCCGGGCGGTGCGGCGTTCGCGGCGGCGTGGCTGTTCGGCCAGTTCCGGCAGCGCCGCGTCCCGGCGGTCCTCGCCGGGTCGGTGCTCGTGGTCTCCGGCCTCATGTCGGGTCTCACGCTGTTCGCCCTGCTGGTCGTCGGTGTGCTGGCCGGCGGCAGGAAAGGGCCCGCCGAGCTGCGCACGGTCGTGCTGTGGTCGGCGGTCGCGCTGGTCGTCGTCGTCGCGGTCGTGGTCGTCGCGTTGCGGTTCACGCGGGTGCGGTGGTGGGCGCGGCGCGGCCGACAGCGCATCGGGCGCCGCTCCCGCCGGATGTGGGAGGTCGCGGACGGACTCGCGCACCTCATGCGCCGCGTGCGCACGACCCGGCCGGGCGTCCGTCCGTGGCTCACACCGCTCGCGCTGGCCCTCGCCAACTGGCTTCTCGACGCCGCGTGCCTGGCCGCGTGCGCGTGGGGGCTGGGCATCACGCTGCCCTGGCGGGGAGTGCTGATCGCGTACGCGCTCACCCAGATGACCGGGGCACTGCGGCTGACTCCCGGCGGGCTCGGCATCGTCGAAACCAGTCTCGCGGCCCTGCTGGTCCTCTACGGACTGCCCGCCGACCAGGCCATCGCGCTCACGCTCCTCTACCGGATCGTCAGCTATTGGGCCCTGCAGCCCATCGGCTGGACGAGCTGGCTCGGCCTGACGATCGCGTCCCACCGGCGCGGAACGCGCGCCGCCCCCGACGATTAGCCGGCTCACCCGAACCGACGTCGGACCGCGACGAGCGCGACGGCGTACACGCCGATCACCACGGCGAGCAGCGCGTAATAACTCGGAGGCAGCGGCACCATGCCGAGGCCGGGCGCCAGCGGGGTGTGCGGGAGGGCCACACCGACCACGGCGAGCCCGCAGGCGGCCAGGAGGACCGGGCGGGGGCACGAGCCGATCGCGGCCTGTCGGCCGGTCCGCAGCGCGATGAGGACGAGCGCCTGGGTCAGCAGGTTTTCCGTGAACCATCCGCTGCGGAAGGCGGACGCCCCGTCCGTCGTCCACGCGAGCAGGCCGAACATCGCGATGTCGGCCGCGGCGTTGAGCGCCCCGAAGACGCCGGCGAACCTCAGGAACCGGTCCGGGCGCAGCGTCGTGGGTCCGTGGAGCGCCCCCGCGGGCGGACGGTCGTAGGCCAGGGTCAGCTGGGCCGCGTCGAACAGCAGGTTCTGGACCAGGACCTGGACGGGCAGCATCGGGAGGAAGGGCACCATGAGCCCCGCGGCGAGCATCGCGATCGCGTTGCCGAGGTTGGACGAGATCGTGATGCGCAGGTAGGACGCGATGTTGACGCTGCCGCGCCGCCCCTCGGCGATGATGCGGTCGATCGCGGTGAGGTCCTTGGCGGCCAGCACCACGTCGACCGCGTCGCGGGTCACGTCCGCCGCGTCGCGTGGGCAGATGCCGACGTCCGCGGCGCGGAGCGCGGGCAGGTCGTTGACGCCGTCGCCGAGGAATCCGGTGGTGTGGCCCGCCGCGCGGAGTGCCGCCACGACGCGTGCCTTGTGTTCCGGTGAGCAGCGCGCGAACACGGTCGTCCGGGCGGCGATCTCGGCGAGGCGGTCGTCGTCCAAGGTGTCCAGCTGCGGGCCGGTGACCGGTTTGCCGGGGTCCAGCCCCAGTTCCCGGCACACGCGGGCGGCCGTGCCGGGGTGGTCGCCGGTGAGGACCTTGACGGCCACCCCGGCCTCGTCCAGCGCGGTCAGGGCGGCCCCGGCGGTGTCCGCGACGGCGTCGCGGAGTGTGAGGAAGCCGACGAACGTCAGGTCGCGTTCGTCGTCGGCCGTGTAGGCGTCCAGCCGGGGCCGCCGCGTCTTCACCGCGACGGCCAGCACGCGCAGGCCGCCGTCCGCGTACGCCGCGGCGCGTTCCAGGATGCGGTGGCGGACGCCGTCGTCCACGGCACGGTCGTCGTCGACGCGTGCGCAGCGCTCCAGCACGTCCTGCACGGTGCCCTTCACGACGAGGACGTGGCGCGCCCAGTCGCCGGTCCGGCACACCACGGCGGTGGCGATGCGGCGGGTGGGGTCGAACGGCAGCGCCTCGATGCCCTCGAACTCCTCGTCGGGTTCCGCCGCTTCGAGTACCGCGTCGTCGAGGGGGTCGGGACGCGGCAGTTCGGCGAGGTGCAGGGTCCACCAGCTGTTGAGGGCCGCCCACCGCAGAACCTCGGGGTCGGGGCGGCCGTGCGCGTCCACGGCGTCCTCGACCACGGGCCGGTCCTGGGTGAGGGTCCCGGTCTTGTCGACGCACAGCACGTCCATCGCGCCGATGTCGTGCAGGGCGGGCAGACGCCGCACGATGACGTCGCTGTCGCGGGCGAGCCGGCCGGCGCCGCGCGCGAGTGCGCCGGTCACGATGACCGGCAGCATCTCCGGGGTCATGCTGACGGCGACGGCGACGGCGAACGGCAGGGTCTCCAGTCCGCGTCCGCGCACGGCGGCGTTCGCCATGAGGATCAGCGGCGGCATGAGCAGCATGAAGCGGATGAGGATCCACGAGATCCCGTCGACCGACCGGTCGAACGCGGTGCTCCGGGGATGCCGGCGCACCTCCTCGCCGGCGTGCCCGCGCGCGAGCAGCGTGGCGGCGCCGGTGGCGACCACGACGGCGGTCGCGCTGCCGGACACCACGCTGCCGCCCTGGAAACACAGATGCGCGTGGTCGAACACCGCGGGGAGCGCGTCGGGCGGTGAAGTGTCGTCCGACGCGGGACGGCCCTGCGCCGGAATCTCGGCGAGTCCCTTGACCACGGGCGTCGACTCGCCGGTCAGCACGCGTTGGTGCACCGTCAGTCCGGTCGATCGCAGCAGCCGCACATCGGCCGGCACGACGTCGCCGGGGCCCAGGTACACGATGTCCCCGGGGACGAGCAGATCGCACGGGACCTCCCGGGTCTCCGCCGTCGCCGCCTCGTGCGCCCGGCGGCTCACGGTCACCGTCGTGGGGACGAGCGCCCGCAACGCCGCGGAGGCGCGGTCGGCCCGCCGCTCGCCCTGGATCCTCAGGACGCAGCTCACCACCACGAGGACCGTGATCACGCACGCGGTGCCCCACGACGCGACCACGGCCGACACCCCTCCGAGCACCAGCAGGACGCTCGTGAACGGATCGCGCAGGGCCCGGACCAGGCGGCGTGTGCCGCGGACGCCGCGCGGGACGGGCACGGTGTTCTCGCCGTACCGCGCGAGCCGGTCGTCCGCTTCGGCCTCGGTGAGGCCGCGCGGCCCGGTCCGCAACCGGCGCAGCACCTCGAACCTGGTCAGGCCCGGGTCCAGGTGCGGGGCACCGAGGACGGGATCGGGCGCCGCGGAGGATCGGGCCGGCGCGTCAGGCGCCGGGGGCACGCGCTCGTCCCCTTGCCGTGCCGGTGTGCGCTCGGCTCGCGCGCTGCTCCATGAACCAGCACACCATCGTCGCGACGTCCGGGTCGTCGATCAGGTACACCACGCGGCGGCCTTCGCGCTGGGCGCGTACGAGACCGCCCAGTTTGAGCTTCGCCAGGTGCTGGCTGACGGCGGGCAGCGCCCCGCCCACCCGTGCGGCCAGCCCGCTCACGTCGCTCGCGCCGTGGGCCAGCGCCCACATGATGTGCAGGCGGGCCGTGGACGCCAGCAACCCGAACGCCGCGGCGGCGTCGGTCAGGACCTCCTCGGGGAAGGCCTCGTCGCCCCTGTCACGTGACGCCACCGCGCCTCCTCCTCGCCTGCCGGCCCACGTCGCCCGGTCGCCCCCGGTGCGGGTCGCGGTGTGCCGCGTGGAGCGGCCTCCACACCTTACGGGGCGGACGGGCCCGCCCCCTAAATCTGAAACTTGCGTAACCGGGCAAGTATCGTGTCGGATGGTGGCCCCGGGCGCGGTCCGCCGTCCGGGCCCGCGAACGGGGATCGGATCTCGGAGGTCGTGCCATGGGTGTGTCACTGAACAAGGGCGGCAACGTCTCGCTGAGCAAGGAGGCCCCCGGCCTCACCGCGGTCACCATCGGCCTCGGGTGGGACGTGCGCACGACCACCGGAGCCGACTTCGACCTGGACGCCTCCGCGCTGCTGTGCAACGAGGCCGGCCGGGTGTTGTCCGACCAGCACTTCGTCTTCTTCAACAACCTGCGCAGCCCGGACGGCGCGGTCACGCACTCCGGGGACAACCTGACCGGCGGCGGGGACGGCGACGACGAGCAGATCCAGGTCGACCTCGCGGCGGTGCCGGCCGACGTCGCCAAGATCGTCTTCCCGGTGTCCATCTACGACGCCGACCAGCGCGGGCAGAGCTTCGGACAGGTGAAGAACGCGTTCATCCGCGTCGTCAACCAGGCCGGCGGCGTCGAACTGGCCCGCTACGACCTCACCGAGGACGCGTCGACGGAGACCGCGATGATCTTCGGCGAGCTGTACCGGAACGGCGCCGAGTGGAAGTTCCGCGCGGTAGGTCAGGGCTACGCCTCGGGTCTCAGCGGTATCGCGAAGGACTTCGGCGTCAACGTCTGACCCAGGGGCAGGCGGGGTCGCCCCCCGTCCCCGCCTGCCTGCCCGCCGTCGGCCGCCGCGGGTGCCGTCACTGTCGCCTGGCCTGTCCGGCACGGGAGGCGTTCTCGCCAACTCGCGTGATCCGCGGACGACATGCGGCCGGACGACGGCGCGGTATCGCCGCGGCAAGGCCGTTCCGACGCGCCGGCCGTACGGACCCCGAGGCGACGTGGCCGGGGTGCGCAAGCCGTGGTCGGATTCGGAAGAACGCGGCATCGGCGCCCGCGGTCAGGCGTGGCGACGGCCGGTCAGCTTCGGCGGGTTCCGGACGCGTTGTGCTCGGCCGGTGCCACCGCTTCCGGGGCGGGAGCGGCCTCGGACCACCGGACCGGTTCCGGGGCCCGGTCGGGGGTGTCCTCGGTTTTCATCGCCCGGGTCTCGCTCTTGAGGATGCGCAGGGACCGGCCGAGGGCGCGTGCCGCGTCGGGCAGGCGCTGCGGGCCGAACAGCAGGATGGCGACGACGGCCACGACCAGAAGGTGCCACGGTTCGAGCCCGTTGCGGACCATGCCTGTTCCCCTCTCGGGCGGTGGTGGGCCCGGTGGACCCCACGGCGCCTCAACAATTGCAGAGTTGCGCAACTTTAAGCAAGTTCGGGTCAGGTGCCGCTCCGGATCAGGAGTTCCATGCGCTCCGGGTCGTACGGCACCCAGCGCGGCTCACCCGCACGGGCGAGCCGCAGTCGGCACAGCTCGACGCCGTTGTCCGTGGCCCACCCGGTGATCACGCCGTGCCACGCCCCCCGTTCGTCGTCGTACACCTCGACCGGCCGGTAATCCCGGCGCACGGACCGCTCGGGCGGCGTCGGACTGCCCGCCGACCACTCCGCCAGAAACCGCCGCGCCTCACCGCTGTTCACGGGGGACCCCCTCCCGGGTCGAACGCTGTTGTCCGCCATGATAGTTCAAATATTGCGCAACTCAACAATGATTTGGGACGGCGGAGTTACGGACCGGTACGGCGTCCCCCGGGGAACCGCCGCGTCGTGGGGCGCGGTGGCCGAACCGCCCGAACCGTGGGGGGCGTTGCGGCGTACGTCTAGACTGGTGCGCTTCGGCACGGCGGTCACCCGAGGACAGGAGTTGCGCGTGGCGTCTGGACCGGACGGCGTCGACGACCCGTCCGAAGAGCTGTTCGCCGACGCCGGCGCATCCTTGGGCCTGCTGGCGTCCTCCGCGCGCCTGCACATCATGTGGGTGCTGATCCAGGGCGAGAGCGACGTGACCGGGCTCGCCGAACGCGTCGGCGGGACCTTGCCCGCGGTCAGCCAGCACCTCACCAAGCTGAAGCTGGGAGGCCTGGTCCGGGCCCGACGGCAGGGCCGCCGCGTGGTGTACCTCGTCGACGACCACGATGTGGCGGCGATGGTCCACTGGTTCATGAGCCGTCGAGCGGGACGCGAGACCGCGACCACCCCCGCGGAACACCCGCGCCGCCTCGGCGCCTGACGCCCCGGGCACCCCGTCCGGCATCGACGGCCCGGGGCGGGTGCGCGCCCGCCCGAACACCGGTGCCCGGCGGGGGGCGATCGCGTCAGACGTCCCGGCGGTGGACCGCGGCCACCGCGACCGCGCACGCGACGGCCGCCCACACGCCGAGCACCGCCCACGCCTGCGCGAACCCCGCGTGGGCCTGGCTGCTGACGAAACTCGCCGCACGGGACCGCGTGCAGCTGGTGATCACCGCGTACGAGAACGGTCTTGCGGGGGAGGGGCGTTGAGCCGGGGCGCCGCCGCGCCGCGTGGCGCACGCACCGCCCGCGACCGCGTCCGGCGATCGCGGGACCGTCGATCCCGTGCCACAGACGGGCCTTCGCCCTCAGGCAATGTCTGCCGGTCAACGAGTCGGGCCATTCTGCTTCAGAACGGTATGGCATCCTCGAAATGCCGTGGATGACCGGCGTGTTGCCGCTCGTGTCTCCCCGGCCGTCGTGACCCCCGCGTGGTCCGAACGCATCAACGGCCCGTTGCCGGGCACGGGCAAAGCATGCTTCCCATCGTTGTCCTTGTCCTGGCCCTCCTGCTCCTCGGCGCGGGGTTCGTCGTCAAAGCGCTGTGGTGGGTCGCGCTCATCGTCGTCGTGGTGTGGCTTCTCGGCTTCCTGTTCGCCGGCGCGCGGTTCGGCTCGTCACACATGCGTCGGCCAGGCGCGACCTGGCGTGCGCGGACGCGCTCGCGCCGCCGGTCAACCGGCCGCCGCCGCTGGTGACTTGCCCCCGGCCTGACCGACGCGGCCGACCGTCGGGCCCGGTCGGTCACCGGACGCACTTCCACGCCGTCGTCGACCGCTACCTGGAGAAGACGGCCCCCTGAGAAGTACGCGAGCGGGGATGATGCAGCGGGATGGCCGAGCAACGAGAAGGGCGGACGCACATGGTTCTTCGGGATGTCGACGAGGTCGTCGGGGAGCACACCGGCCTTTCGGCCAAGGTGCTGGAATACAGCCTCATCATGAAAAGCACGGTGGACGCCGCCAAGCAGCCGGGATTCTCGGCGGAAAGCTGGGCGCCGCTCGCGGAGTTGATCGCGGTCGACGCGTTCGAGCGGGTCGGCAACTTCAAAGAGGTCATGAACTGGACCGAGTACGTGGGCTTCCTCACCGGCTGGGCGCCCTCCGCCGCGTGGGAGTGCTCGTTCAAGCGCATCACCGAGGCCCCCGGTCTCGTCTTCCTGGAGCTTGAGGAGCGCAGCACGGTGGGCGGGCATACCAGCGTCGTGAATTCCGTGTCCGTCTACGAATTCGACGACACCGACCGGATCCGGCACATCGACATCTACCTGCAAATGCCGCTGCCCGAAGGGGTCATGCTGCAAAGCTATGACGGAATCCGGATCTCGGAGTAACGCCCTGGCCCGGATCGAGCCACTGCGGACGAACGAATGGCCCCAACGGCCCGCGCCGCGCGTCGAGGCGGAACGGTGAACCGTCGCGGCGCGAGCGCGGTGACCGCTTGCGGCAGCGACGAGAGTCGCGAAATCTTCGGTGGCACAGCGGCGTTCGGCCATCCGGGGTCCGCCGCGCAGACGCGGAGCGCGGGGAGCGGCGAGGTCGCGGTTTCCGCGTAGCGGCCCGTCCCGGATCCGCGGGACCGACGGCCGGTGGCACCGTGCGGCCGTCGCCGAGGTGCGGTGGGGTCCGCCGAGACGCCCGATCCCGTGAACCCCACCGCGCGGCACTACGCGCGGAGCGCCAGCATGGCGGTCGCTCCCAGGCCCACCGCGACCGCCAGGCACAGCGACGAGACCAGCAGCGCCGCGCGCGGGCGCGGGAACGCCAGCGCGACGCCGATCCAACTCCCGGCGACCATGCGCGGGAGCCAGGTGCGCGCCGCGTCGTTCGCTGCTGCGCAGCGGTCGGTCCGGCTTCCGAACTCGCCGAAGTGCCGGACGCAGTCGCTGCCGAAGTTCTCGGTGGCCATGCCGACGATCGGCCACCACAGCGTGACCGCCACGGCGATCGCGACCGCCGCGGCCGTCCACGCGCCGCTGTGGCGTGGACGGGAGAAAACATGGGACAGCATGCGACCCCTGTCGTGCGGGAACGGGCAAACTCCCGCGGGGCATCATGCAGTTCGCGGCAGGCGGGCACTGCCGAGGACTCACCACGCCGGTACGTTAGCCGCCTTCCCGAACCCCCGTGGGGTTTGATCACCGCGCCGCGCGGTTCCTCGGGGGACCGCCGCGCAGCGGTCGCAGCCCGGTAGAGCCCCTCATGGCGTTGCCCCGGCGCGAGGTGTATGCATGTCGTGACCCCCAGGGAAGCGGTGCGAACTCCCGTGGATTCCCGGGGGAAAGCCCGGGATGCATCCGAGGCGCGGTGCGTGTCGGCGGGCGGGTCGCGTCGCCGAGAACCCTTGACTGCCCCCGCCGTCGAAGATTGAATGATTGTTCAAACAACGACTGCCGGACAGTCTCGCCGGGAGGTGTCGGAGTGAGCCAGATGAGCCCGGTCTACTGGGACCCGTTCGACCGCGACATCGCGCACGACCCGTACCCGATCTACCGACGGCTGCGTGCCGAGACACCGCTCTACTACAACGAACGCCACGACTTCTACGCGCTCAGCCACTGGGACGACATCAACACCGGGCTGATCGACTGGGCCACCTTCTCCTCCTCCCGAGGCCCGATCCTCGAAGTGATCAAGGCGAACATCGAGATCCCGCCGGGCACGCTGCTCATGGAGGACCCGCCGATCCACGACGTCTATCGCCGGCTGCTGGCCCGTGTGTTCACGCCGCGACGGGTGTTGTCCCTCGAACCGGAGATCCGGGCCTTCTGCGTCCGGTCCCTCGACCGGCTCGCCGGCGCCGAACAGTTCGACCTCATGGCCGAGTTCGCGAACGAGGTGCCGATGCGCGTCATCGGCATGCTGCTGGGCATCCCGGAGGCCGACCAGCTCGCGGTCCGCGAGCGAGCCGACGCCAAACTGCGCACCGAACCCGGCCGCCGGATGAAGGTCTCCCGGGACGCGCTGATGGACGCCGACCTGTTCGCGGACTACATCGACTGGCGCGCCGACCACCCGTCCGACGACCTCATGACCGAGCTGATCAACGCCGAGTTCACGGACGAGACCGGCACCACGCGCACGCTGACGCGCGACGAGATCCTGACGTACGTCACGGTGCTGGCCGGTGCCGGGAACGAGACGACCGCACGCCTGATCGGTTGGCTCGCCGCCCTGCTCGCCCGGTTCCCCGACCAGCGCGCGGACCTCGTCGAGAACCCCGGGATCGTCCCGAACGCCATCGAGGAGACCCTGCGCTTCGAACCCACCGGCCACGCCATCGCCCGCTACGTCACCCGCGATGTGGAACTGCACGGCCGGACGGTTCCGGCCGGCAGCGCGATGATGCTGCTGATCGCGTCGGCCAACCGCGACGAGCGGCGCTGGGACGACGGCGAGCGGTACGACATCCGGCGCAGGATCGACCAGCACAGCACCTTCGGCATCGGCACCCACTACTGCCTCGGCGCGGCGCTCGCCCGGCTCGAAGGCCGCATCGCGCTCGAGGAATTCCTCAAGCGGTTCCCCGACTGGGACGTCGACTGGGACGGTGCGGCGTTGTCCTCGACCTCGACCATGCGCGGTTGGGAAACCCTTCCCCTCCGGATCGGCTGAGGCGCGACCCGCGGCGTGGTGCGCCGGCGCAACCGCGCCGTCGACCGCGGAGCGGCCCCCGGAGCCACCGCCGGGCGGACGCGCGCGATCTCCCTCCTCCCCGCTCGGACGACCGGCCCCCGAGCGGGGTCGCACATCCGCACCCCCGCGCAACGCGATGCCCGTCCGCCCCGGTCGAACCCTCGACCCCTCCCACGCCATCCGTCAGCATGAGGTGATCTCGTGGCCCTGCCCACCGACCCGGTCATCGTGGTGTCGAACGACACCCATATCGGTCCGCGTCTGGCCGAGGATCTGCGCCCGTACTGCCCGGCGGCACATCTCGACGACTTCGACCGCTTCACCGCCGACGCCCGGAGGGACAAGGACGCCGCGACGGCCATGCTCGCCGGCAGCGGCCACCTCGACCATCCGAACTTCCGGACCCTGGGCCACCACGACTCCGCCGCCCGGCTGGCCGACTACGACCACGACGGCATCAGCGCGGGCGTGATCATCCACGGCAGCACCAACATGGAGCCCATCCCGTTCATCTCCTCCCCCCTGGGCAGGCCCAAGCGCGCCGAGGACCGGCGGCTGGTCGACGTCGGCCAGCGGATCTACAACCGCTGGCTGGCCGACTTCGTGTCCCAGGCGCCGCACCGCCATATCGGCCTCGCATACCTGCCCATGTGGGACGTCGACGCCGCCGTCGCCGAGGTCCGCCGGGCCCACGAGGCGGGCCTGCGAGGAGTCAACCTCCCCGCCATGCGCGACGGCGAACTGCCCGAGTACAACCGGCGCGTCTGGGAACCCCTGTGGTCCGTCTGCGCGGAACTCGGGATGCCCCTGGTCACCCATGTCGGCGGGGGGACGACCGCCCGCTACACGGGACTGGAGGCGGTGGCGCTGATGCAACTGGAGTCGGCGGGGTTCCTGTCGCAGCGCGCGGTCTGGTGGATGATCTTCGCCGGCGTGTTCGAGCGGCACCCCGGCCTGAAGCTCGTCATCACCGAGACGCCCGGCGACTGGTTCGCGACCAAAGCCGTCGAACTCGACGCGCTGTGGGCCTTCTACGACGCCAAGCGCGACGAACCGCTCAACCGGGCGCTGCTCGACCAGGTGCCCCGCCGGCCCAGCGCGTACATGGCCGACAACGTCTTCTTCGGCGCGAGCTTCGCCTCACCCCACGAGATCGCGCAGGCGATCGCCCATGGGCTCCAGAGCCAACTGCTGTGGGGCTCCGACTACCCCCACCTGGAAGGCACGTTCGTGTACCCGGACGGCCGCGACACCCCGTCCGTCACCCGCCTCGCCCTGCGCCACGCGTTCTCCGCCGCGCCCCCGGCGGACACACGCCGCATGGTCGGCGAGAACGCCGTCGACGTCTACAACCTCGACCGCGACGCGCTGGCTGCCGTCGCACGCCGGATCGGCGCCCCCGATTCCGAGGAACTGGCCACTCCCATCGACGCGGTACCGGCGGGAGCCAGCATCACGGCGTTCCGCACCGGCGCCGGGGGTTGGAGCTGAGCTTCGGCGCGGCACCGTCACGGTCGTTCCGGTGCGGTCGGCGTTCGCGGCGACGGCGGCGGGGCCGGTCCGCGAGGTGGGCGCGACGACGGCCCCGGCACCCTCGGTCGTCGGCCGGGATAGGGAACTCCCGGGTGCCGCAGACGTGTTGATGCGCACTGCGGCCCCGGCCGGGCACCGGCGCCGCCGGTGTCACCGGCCCGGGACACGGACGATCGCCGTGTCGCGGATGTCGTCGCTGCTCAGCCCCGCCAGGAGCGTGACGTCGCCGGGGTCGAGCCCGCGGCGGCCGTCGGGCAGCGTGTGGCACAGCCGTTCGACGGGAGCCTCCAGGACTATTTCCCGGGACCGCCCGGCCGGGACGGCCACGCGCCGGAACTGCAGGAGTTGGCGCACGGGTCGTACGACGCGCGCGAACTCGTGGCGGGCGTACAGCTGCACGACGGTCTCGCCGTCCACCGCACCGGTGTTGGTGACCGTCACCGCGGCCGTCAGCACGCCGTCGCGCACCCGCGGGGTGCCGGTGAGGGCCACGTCGAAGCCGGTGTACGCGAGCCCGTGCCCGAAGGCGAACAACGGGCTCGGGTCGTCCAGGTCGACGTACGCGGACGTGTCGCCGGTGGGGTGGTCGTAGCCGCTGCCGTGGCGGTGCCCGTGGTACGCGGGGATCTGCCCGAGGTGGCGGGGGAACGTGCCGGGGAGTTTGCCGCTGGGGTTGGTCCGGCCGAACACGGCGGAGGCGATCGCGGTGCCGGCGGCCTCGCCGAGCAGCGGCGCGAGCAGCATCGCGGCGGACGCGCGGGCCGCCCGCGCCAGGAGCAGCGGGCGCCCGGAGACCACCACGGTCACCACGGGTTTGCCGGTCGCGCCCAGCAGGCGGAGCAGTTCGTCCTGGTCACCCGGCAGCGTCGGGGACACGCTGGAGCGTCCCTCGCCCGCCGTGTTGCCGCCGACCCGTCCGGTGCGCTCGCCGACGACGGCGACGACCACGTCGGCTCCGGCCACGGCCGCGTCGACGGCCGCCGCGCCCAGGCGCGGGCCGCTTCCGTGGGCGAACGAGCCGAGCGGCACGTACGCGGTCGTCGGGTCCACGTCCCTCAGCGCGCCCAGCACGGTGCGCGCGCCCGGGTGGAGCGCCCGGGCCATCTCCTCGAAGCGCGGTTGGAGGCCGGGCAGCGGGGTGGTGGTGACGGCGGTCGCGTCGAAGGCGGCGGGATCGGCACCGGGGACCTCGCCGCGGCGGATCGCCTGGATCGCGGCGGGCATCTCGGCCGCGGCCACCGAGGTGTACGCGCCGAAGTGGACGCGCAGGTCGTCCGCCGCGGGGCCGACGACGACGATTCGGCCGCCGCCCGCGGTGAGGGGCAGCGTGCCGTCGTTGGACAGCAGCACAAGGGCCCGGTCGGCGACCGCCCGGCGGATCTCCGCCGCCTCGGCGCGGTCCGGTGGCGCGGGCCGGGCCGGGGGCGCGGTGCGGAACCGCGGGATCAGTCCCGTTCGGGCCTTGATGGTCAGGACGCGCGCGACGGCCTCGTCGACGACGCGCTCGTCGAGGCGTCCCGAGGCGACCTCGTCCACGAGGCCGGGGACGTTGCGTGCCTGCGGCAGCTCGGCGTCCAGGCCGGCGGCGATCGCCTGCGCGGCCGCCGCTCCGGGCGAGGCCGCCGTGCGGTACCGGGTGCGCAGCATGTCGACGGACTCGTAGTCGCCGACGACCATTCCGGTGAAGCCGAGTTCGCCGCGCAGCAGGTCGGTGAGCAGCCAGTGGTTCGCCGCCGCCGGGATGCCGTCGATCTCGTTGTAGGAGTTCATGACCACCGACAGGCCCGCCTCGGCGATGGCCCGGCGGAACGGCTCGGCGTACTCGTCGGTGAGCGTGCGGCGCCCCAGCTGGGTGGTCGCCATGTTGAGGCCGCCCTCCGAGGCGCCGAATCCCAGGAAGTGCTTTCCGGTCGCGAGGAGTTCGGCGTCCTCCGCGTCACCGCCGGCCCGGTCGCCGTGCACGCCCCGGACGAACGCCACGGCGAACCGCGCGGCCAGTTCCGGGTCTTCGCCGTACGTTTCGTGCGTCCGTCCCCAGCGCGGGTCGCGGGCGAGGTCCATGACGGGAGCGAACAGCAGCTGCACGCCGAGATCGCGCATGTGTGCCGCGGTGACCGCCGATGCCCGCCGGACGAGTTCGGGCTCCCAGGTCGCCGCCTGCGCCCACGCGGTGGGGAACTGCTCCCCGGCGGCGTGCAGGAAGCCGTTGATCCCCTCGAAGTGGACGAGCCCGCCGATACCGAACGGCGAGGCCTCGCGCACCGCTTCCTGCACCCGGGCGAGCGCGTCGCGGAGGCTGTCGGCGTCCCGGCCGAGGAACCAGGCCAGCGACAGGTGGCCGACCCCGTGCGGGCACAGCTCGGCGACCCTGCCGGTGTCGAGGCCGGGCCCGGTGCGCGGGTCGAACACGACCAGGCCGGGAAGGGACAGCCCGCCGAGCTGCGCCACCTTCTCGTCGAGGGTGAGACGTGCGACGAGGTCGGCGACGGCCTCGGTGGTGACCATGCGGTTCCCCTCCCGCGACGACGCCCGCCGCGCTCCGTTACGGTCCGCCTGTGCGGCGTTGACGACGTACGCACGGCCGCCGGACTCGCCCCCGGGACGACACCCGCGCGCCGGTGACCGCCGCGGCAGACATCACAGCCCCGCCCCGAACCCTCCGGCAACCGGTTGCCATCAGTTGCCGCAGCCCACCCGTCGCGGCTCGGCCCGGCGCCGCTCCGAGGTCTCCCATTGCCGGCCGAGTGTCCACACGCCCGCGTTGTTGCACACGACGTCGACGCGGCCGAACGCGGCGAGGGCGGCGTCCGCGAGTGCCCGGACGGCCGCGGCGCCGCGCACATCGGCGGGCACGGCGAGCACGCGCGCTCCTGCGGCCCGCCGCGGAGCGGAGCGCACGCGGTGAACCAAGTGGTGCGTCCCGCGAGGGCCGAGAGGCGAGTTGCGGGGGCGCCCTGGGCGTCCTCAGGGCTCCCCGAGCCGGAGCTTGCGGCTGAGGTTCGGGCTCGGAAACGACTTCCGTGCGGTCTCGCGCTTCGCGCGCAGATACCAGGGCGCCCGGTTCGATCCCGCCTCCGCGGCAGCCGACTTGGGCGCGGACTGCCCCGCCGACGGCGTCTGCCGGGCCGACCCCAGGCCTTGTCCCGCCATGTCGATCACGGTCCGTTGGCCCGGGCGGCGCGGAGCGTGCCGCAGGATGGTGTCGCGCACGGATGCCGCATCCATGGGCTTGCCGTCGCCAAGATGGACGCGGATGCCGTTCACCAGAGGCGCGTACGACTGCTTGATCTCATCCAGCGACACGTTGTGGTCCTGACTTCCGCGAAGTCTCTTCATCAGTGCGCCGACGCGGCCGACGGCGAAGGGCACCTGCTGCATCCGGAATGCCCACGGCAGGTCGTGCCGAACGCCGCGCAGGAGCGCGGGGTCCACACGCCCCATCCGCGCAACCGCCGCGTCACGCAGGCGGCCATGACCCGCGGGCTGCCCTTCTTCGCCATCACCCAGGCCAGTTCCGGCACCCAGTCGTCGAGCCGTGCCAGATCGATGTCCAGCGCGGTGACCGTGTTCCCGTGGATGCGGACGTTCGCCGGACCGATGTCGCCGTGGACGACAACCATCGGCCGGTCGTGGAAACGGTCCACCTTCTCGTGCAACCGGTCGAGCCGGCGGGGAATCCCCAGTTCCCGGTAGACCGCGCCCGTGGTCGGCCAGAGCTGGTCCAATTCCGCCTGATGCGTGGCCACTTGGCTGTGCGCGGCCTCGGCGGCGTTGTTCGGCGGCCCCGTCCCGGGCCGGTACCTCGGGTATCGGGTGACCTGCGCGAATCGCGCCATCAATTCGGGGACCACGCCGAGGAAGAAGAAATCGTGGGCGCGGGTTCCGGAATTGACCGACGGATGCGCGCCCGGGATCCAACGGATGATCTGTCTTCCCTGGGAGGCATGGAGGAGTTGCGGGGTGTGGACGTGCAGGGGCGTCGGGGCTCCGCGCCCGGCCGCATGCTCGTGTTCGCGCCGGTCGATCTCGGCCAGCTGCGGAAAGAGGAGTTCGAGGGTCTCCGCCGGGGACCAGGTGAGTGGTTCGGACGCCGTGGTCGCGGACGCCTGCTCCCGGCGAACCGCGACGTCGACTCCGCCGGCCGACAGCACCGCGATCTCGTTGGTTCCACCGCGTATCACCGTTCCCAAGGGCGGGAGCAGGCCCTGATCGATGCGGGTCAGAACGGCGGCCGTCTCCGGGCCCGACAGCCCGAGGCGGTCGGCCACGGCCAGCGTCTGCTCTGTTTCGGTGCCTCCGCGAAGGTCCTGGACGCCTTCGGCCACTTCGTAGAGCAGGGCGATCCGATCAGGCGTCAAGAAGTCCCCTGCCGATGACGAAACGAGCGCTTCAGCGTACAGCTCCGCGTGCGGGGGCCGGGCTGCCCGGGACAGGCGCGTCCACGCCCCCACGAGACCGTTCCGGCCGTCATCGCAGCCGCGGTCGTATGCGCACCGCGCCCGTAGCCGGGTCCGGACCGCGCCCCGCCGTGCCGCGGGATTCGCCCCGCCGCCGATCGCTTGCGCCGCTCGGCCGCGGTGTCCTGTGCCCGCCGCTATGGAGGCATCATGACTTGTTATTTCACGAAAAGGTGCATGCAGATCCATGATGGTGGTGTGCGTGCGCGTGCGCGCGTCTTCCCACCCGTTTCCGGCCGGCTGTCGGCCGACCCCGAGGAGCACCATCAGTGAGCACTCTCGACACCCTTTCCGAGGACGAGCGATTCATCGTCGCCACCGTGCGTGATTTCGTGGACAGGGGTGTCAAGCCGGTCGTGCGGGAGCTGGAGCACGGCAACGTCTATCCCGAGGCCCTGATCGAGCGGATGAAGGAACTCGGGGTCTTCGGTCTCGCGATTCCCGAGGAGTACGGCGGCACCCCGGTCTCCACACCGTGCTACGTGCTGGTCACCGAGGAACTGGCCCGGGGGTGGATGAGCCTGGCGGGGGCGATGGGCGGCCACACCGTGGTGTCCAAGCTGCTGCTGCACTTCGGCACCGAGCAGCAGAAGCGGCGCTACCTGCCGCGCATGGCCACCGGGGAGCTGCGGGCCACGATGGCGCTGACGGAGCCGGGAGGCGGGTCCGACCTCCAGGCCATGCGCACGGTCGCCCGGAAGGACGACGACGGCTACCTGGTGAACGGGTCGAAGACCTGGATCACGAACTCCCGCCGCTCCGGGCTGATCGCGCTGCTGTGCAAGACCGACCCCCAGGCGGAGCCGGCGCACGCGGGCATCTCCATCCTGCTGGTCGAGCACGGGCCCGGGCTCACCGTCTCCCGCGACCTGCCCAAGCTGGGGTACAAGGGGGTCGAGAGCTGCGAGTTGGCTTTCGACGACCACCGGGCCCCGGCGGACGCTGTCCTCGGGGGTGTCGAGGGCCGGGGGTTCGCGCAGATGATGAAGGGCCTGGAGACCGGGCGGCTCCAGGTCGCGGCCCGGGCGCTGGGCGTCGGCCGCGCGGCGCTGGAGGACGCCCTCGCGTACGCGCAGGAGCGCGAGTCGTTCGGCAAGCCGATCTGGCGGCACCAGTCGATCGGTAACTACCTGGCCGACATGGCCACTTCGCTCACCGCCGCGCGTCAGCTGACGTTGTACGCCGCGCGTGAGGCGGACGCCGGTCGCCGGGTGGACATGGAGGCGGGCATGGCCAAGCTGTTCGCCTCGGAGACCGCCATGCAGATCGCGTTGAACGCCGTGCGCATCCACGGCGGTTACGGCTACTCCACCGAGTTCGACGTGGAGCGGTACTTCCGCGACGCCCCGCTGATGATCGTCGGCGAGGGCACCAACGAGATCCAGCGCAACGTGATCGTCAGCCAACTCGTCAAGCGCGGCGGCCTGGACGCCTGACAGGGCACCCGGGACGACACCTGTCCGCGAACCGTGTCGCCCCCGGGGCGTCCTTCCCGATTCGGGAGGACGCCCCGGGGGGCGACGGTGGTTCGAGGGTGTGCGTCTCAGCGGTCGTCGCGGCTGATCACGAACGCCGTCGACCCGGCCAGGCCGTTGGAGACGGTGACGACCGAGCGGGCGGCGCCCGGCACTTGGCGTTCGCCGCCCCGGCCGGTCACCTGGAGGACCGCCTCGGCCAGGTGTGTCATGCCGTGCAGCCGGCCTTCGGCCAGTGCGCCGCCGCCGGTGTTGACCGGGAGCCTTCCGTCGGGCCGGATGCCGCCTTCGTCGACCAGGCGCAGCGCCTCGCCGCGCGGGGCCAGGCCCAGGCCCTCCAGCCAGGTGTAGACGAACACGCTGAATCCGTCGTACAACTGGGCGACATCGATGTCGGAGGCGCCCAGCCCCGCCGAGGCCCACAGCCGCTCGGCGATCTGCGCGGACCCCTCCCACATGTCCTCCAGCGTCATCGGCACGCCCGTGGCGCCGCGGTGGGTGCCGATCGCGTACCCGGTCACCAGTGCCGGCGGGTTCGGCAGGTCGCGGGCGCGTTTGGCGGAGGTGAGGACGAACGCCGCGGCGCCGTCCAGCGGCAGGTCGCAGTCGAGGATCGTCATCGGGTCGGCGATCATCCGGGCCGCGAGGTACTGGTCGTGGGTGAGCGGGGTGTCGCGGAAGTACGCGTTCGGATTGCAGTGCGCGTTGCGGCGGTTGTCCACGACGAGGTTCGCCAGGCTGTCGCGGGTGCCGCCGTGCAGGTCGAGGTATCTGCGCAGCACGGTCGCGGCCCAGGACGCCGGCATGCTGAAGCCGTACGGCGCGAAGAACTGGTCGCGTCCGCCCGCGTGGGTGCTGCCGAAGTCGGAGTAGCGTCCCCGGGGCATGTGCAGCGAGCGGAACACGATCGCGTGCGTACAGGCACCGGAGTGGACGGCGTTCACGGCGTCGATGAACGAGAACGTCACCATGTGCGTGGTGCTGCCGGTCCAGAGCGTGCGGTCCTCGATGCCGAGCAGCCTCGACAGCAGGCCGGGGGTGACCACGTCGACGCCGTCCACGGCGCCTTTCGCGCCGCCGTAGACGGGCATGCTGGGCGAGGTGGCGAGGCCGTCGATGTCCCGCCGGGTGAGCCCCGCGTCCGCGATGGCGCGGTCACAGGCCTCGACGGTCAGTGCGGCCAGCGTGCGGGGGGAGCGGCGGGTGAGTGCGGAGTAGCCGACGCCGACCACGGCGACCTTGTCGCGGACGTCCCACATCGTTCAGACTCCTCTCGGCCGGAACTGCGGCAGCGCGCAGTCGTCGGTCAGCTGCTCGAAGACGACCTCGACAGGGAGGCCGATGCGCACGTCGTCCGGCCCGACGTCCGTCAGGTTGGCCAGGACCAGCAGACGCGGTTGCTCCTCCAACTCCACCGCGGCGGCGAGGTACGGGAGCCGGTCGGCGAAGCCGGGGCCCGGGCTGTCGTGCATCACGGTGAACGAGTCGACGGTGCCGCGCCCGGACACCTCCCGGTAGTGCAGCTCCTCGGATCCGCAGTGCGGGCAGCACAGTTCCGGAAGGTGGATGAACCGCTCACAGGCGGCGCAGAACTGTACGGCGAGGACGTGCCGTCGCGCCGCCTCCCAGTAGCCGGCGGTGACGTCGTCGGGGAGGGGGATCGGCTTGCCCGCGCGTGGGGCGGGGCCGGCTTGGCCTGCCGGTGCCTCGGCCGGATCGGTCATGGGCGTCCTGCCTTCCTGGTCGGGCCGAGCGAGTCATGTCTGTTGGGGGTGGCTCGCCCAGGGGTGTGTCGTGGGTGGGGCTGTCATGGGGTGTACGGGGGCGGAGGTGCCAGGTGCCAGGTGCCAGGTGCCGGCAGCCAGGCATGCCAGGCATGCCAGCGGTGCCCGAAGTCCGGCGGGACGTTCCCGGGCGTGCCAGGTGTGTGCCGATACCCGGCACCGACAAGCCCGGGCGGCATCCGAGCACCGCCCTCGCACCCGGGCACGTCGGCGGTGGACCCACGGTCCGCAAGCCCCGCCGGGATCGCCACCGGCCATCCGCCGCCGTACCCCGCGGCAGCGGCGGCCGGCCGCTCACGCCGCGCTGCGGCCCCCGTCGACGGTGTAGATGCCGCCGGTGACCCAGTCGGCCTCGTCGCCCGCGAGGAAGAGGGCGAGTGAGGCCACGTCCTCCGGCGTGCCCAGGCGCCGCAGCGGGAAGCGCTGGGCGACCTGGGCGTCGAGTGCCGCCTGGTCGCCGCCGTCGGCGCCGGCCACGCCGCGCTCCACGCGGGAGCGGTAGACGAGCGGTGTGGGGATCGTGCCCGGGCAGATCGCGTTGACGCGGATGTTCTCCGGGCCGTACGAGACCGCCATCTGCTTGGTCATCGCCACGACACCGCCCTTGGCCGCCGTGTACGGGAAGATGTTGTCGATGCCCACCAGCGCGCCCATGCTCGCCTGGTTGATGATGACGCCGCCGCCCGCGGCGACCATGTGCGGCAGCACGGCTTTGGCACACAGCCAGACACCCTTGAGATTCACGTCGATGACGCGGTCCCACAGCTGTTCGGTGACGTCGGCGGCGTTGCCCGCCCCCTCGACGCCCGCGTTGGAGAAGAGGATGTCGACGGTGCCGAAGGCGGCGATCGCGTCGGCGGCCATCTTCTCGGTGTCGGCGACCGAGGTGACGTCGGTGTGCAGGGCGATCGCCCGGCCTCCGGCGGCCCTGATGCGTGCGGCGGTGTCCTCGGCCGCGGCCGAGTCCCGGTCCGCGCACGCGACGGCGGCGCCCTCGGCCCCGAACCGCAGGGCGGTCGCCGCCCCCAGCCCGGAGCCGGCCCCGGTGATGATCGCGTTCTTGCCGCTCAGCCGCCCTGACGTGCCCATGGCGTCTCTCCGAATCTCACCCGATCATTATCATGAATATGAGGTAGATCCTGGCCGCGATCGCCGAGTGCGTCAAGCTCGCCGCGGTCACCCGCCCCAGACGACGGGCTGGGCCATGGACTCGGCGTAGTGCTTTTGCGTGTACTGCGTCAGCGCGTCCATGTGCTGGGTCATCAGCCGCTCCGCCAGGTCGGCGTCGCGCGCGATGATGGCCTCCCGGATGCCGGCGTGGATGTCGGTCGTGGCCTTGCGCTGGCGCAGCGAGTAGTCGACCCCCATCGAGGCGCCGTCGAGGATGTCGTTCAGCGCCGCGAACAGCATGCTGAACAGCGCGTTGCGCGACCCCTGGGCCAGCGTGACGTGGAACCTGCGGGTCTGCCGGAGGAACTGCGCCTGTTCCTTGACGGTCTCGCGCTCGTCGTCGAGGATCCGGCCCAGTTCCGCGATCTCGTCGTCGGTCATGCGTTCCGCGGCCAGCCTGGCCATGGCCGGTTCCAGGGCCGAGCGCGACTCGACGATGTCCTGGAACGACGCCTTGTGGAACTGGAGCAGCAGGCTGAGCGACCCGGCCAGCGCGCTGCCGTCCGGCTGCTGCACGATGGGGCCGCCGCTCGGGCCGGGGCGGAGCTTGATGACGCCCTGGAACTCGAGGTAGCGCAACGACTCGCGCAGGGTGCCGCGGCCGACCTCGTACTCCTCCACCATGGTGCGCTCCGGCGGGAGCCGATCGCCGGCGGTGTTGCCCCGCTCGTTGATGTCGGCGACGATGCGCTGTGCCACGAGGAGCGCGGTCTTCTGCGGACGTGAGCCGTTCATGGGTCCTCCGAGGTCTCCAACTGAGCCCATTTCATGATAACTATGCTAAGAGTAGCCCGCTGCCCGTTGAGCGCTGCGTGAGGGCTTGGCCACATCCCCGGGCGGCCGTACGGGTTCGCCCGGGTCTGTTCCGGGTTGTCGGGGCGTTGCCACCGGGCATCGTCCGCCCGTTCCGCGCACGACTCCTCCCCCCGCTCTTGTCGGATCGTCGGGCACTGGCTAAATTCATGTTATTCATGCTCATGTTTTTGGAGGTTGCTCCATGCCGTCCCAGCTCAGCGGTGCGGGTGCACTGGAGGGCAAGGTCGCCGTCGTCACCGGCGGGAGCCGCGGGCTCGGGCGCGAGATGGTGCTCGCCTTCGCGCGGGCCGGTGCGGACGTGATGATCGTCAGCCGCAACCTGGACGCGTGCGAGGACCTGGCCGCAGCGGTACGCCGGGACACCGGCCGCACGGCCGTGGCGCACGCGTGCCACATGGCCGACTGGGCCGCGCAGACCGGGCTGGTCGAGCGGGCGTACGAGGAGTTCGGCCGCGTCGACGTCCTGGTCAACAACGCCGGCATGTCCCCGCTGTACCCGGCCCTCGACGAGGTGACGGAGGAGCTGTGGGACAAGATCCTCGGCGTCAATCTCAAGGGCCCGTTCCGGCTGTCCGCACTGGTCGCCTCCCGGATGGTCGCGGCGGGAGGCGGCTCGATCGTCAACATCGGCAGCGTGGCCGCCGAGCGGCCCACCCCCGGCGATCTCCCGTACGCGGCGGCCAAGGCCGGCCTCAACGTCCTCACCAAGGGGTTCGCCCAGGCCTACGGCCCGACCGTCCGGGTCAACGCGATCATGGCCGGCCCCTTCCTCACCGACGTCAGCAAGTCCTGGGACATGGACGCGGTCGAGGAGAAGATGCGCGCCTACCCGCTGCGGCGGGCGGGCCGGCCCGACGAGGTGGTCGGCGCGGCCCTCTACTTCGCCACCGAGGCCTCCAGCTACACCACCGGAGCCGTCCTCGCCGTCGACGGAGGCCGCACCGCGGGGACGCGGTGACCCCGGCGGTGGGACGGGCGGATCCTCCGCGACACGGCACCCGGCCGCGAGCCGCGCCCCGGGCGTCCGGAGACAGACCCGGCCGCACCCGCGGGGCCCACGCGCCCCGCCCACCGCGGCCGGCACGTACACAGCACACAGGCAGAGAGGCGCACGCATGTCGTGGGACTTCGAGACCGACCCCGAGTACCGCGAGGTGCTGGAGTGGGCCGACACCTTCGTCACCGAGGAGGTCGAGCCGGTCGACCGCGTCATCACGCACGCGTGGGACGTGTCCGACCCGCTCCGGCAGCGGCTGATCCCGCCGCTGCAGCGCAGGGTGCGCGAGAAGGGGCTGTGGGCCACCCACCTCCGCCCCGAACTCGGCGGCCAGGGGTACGGACAGGTCAAACTCGCGCTGCTCAACGAGATCGTCGGGCGCACCCACAGCGGCCCGGTCGTCTTCGGCTGCCAGGCGCCGGACTCGGGCAACGCCGAGATCCTGGCGCACTACGGCACCCCGGAACTCAAGGAGCGGTACCTGCGCCCGCTCATCGACAACGCGATCGTCTCCTGCTACGCCATGACCGAGCCGCAGGGCGGCTCCAACCCCGTCGAGTTCCGCACCACCGCGCGGCGCGACGGCGACGCGTGGGTCATCAACGGCGAGAAGTGGTTCGGCTCGAACGCCCGCTTCGCGTCCTTCTACATCGTCATGGCCGTGACCGATCCGGAGGAGAAGCCGCACCGCCGTCTGTCGATGTTCGTCGTCCCCGCCGACACCCCCGGCCTGTCGATCGTCCGCGACACCGGCGTCTGGGGCCACGACTACGAGCGCGGCACCCACGCCTACACGCGCTGGGAGGACGTGCGGATCCCCGCGGACCACCTGCTCGGCGGGGTCGGCCAGGGCTTCGAGGTCGCCCAGACCCGGCTCGGCGGCGGCCGGATCCACCACGCGATGCGCACGGTCGGCCTGGTCGCGCGGTCGCTGGACATGATGCTGGAACGGGCCGCGTCGCGCAGCACGCGCGGCGGCCGGCTCGCCGACAAGCAGATGGTCCAGGAGATGATCGCCGACTCGTGGATCCAGCTCGAACAGTTCCGGCTCCTGGTGATGCGCACGGCCTGGCGGATCGACAAGTACGACGACTACCGCAAGGTGATCAAGGACATCGCGGCGGTCAAGGCGGCCATGCCGAAGGTGCTCCTGGACGTCACCTCGCGGGCCGTCCAACTGCACGGCTCCCTCGGCATCTCCAAGGAACTCCCGCTCGGCAAGTGGCTGATGGAGAGCTACCACATGGGCCTGGCCGACGGTGCCACCGAGATCCACAAACTGTCCCTGGCCCGGCAGTTGCTGGCGGGCATCGAACCGTACGAGGGCCTGTTCCCCGGCTACCACCTGCCCGCGCTGGAGGACGAGGCACGGCGCAAGTTCGCGGCGGAGCTGAAGGAGACCGAAGAGATGGGAGCACTGTGATGGCCGGACCCCTCGACGGGCTGGTGGTCGTCGACGCGACCTGGGGCATGCCGGGCGGCATCACCGGCATGCTGCTCGCCGACTACGGCGCACGCGTGGTCAAGGTCGAGCGGCCGGGCACCGGGCCGGTGGTCGGCGCGAACCTCAGGAAGGTCCTGGACCGGGGCAAGTGGAGCGTCCGGGCCGACCCCGCCACACCGCGGGGGCGCGAGAGGATCGACGCGCTGCTCGCCGACGCCGACGTCTTCCTGGAGTCCTTCGGCCGCGGGCGCGCCGCGGAACTGGGCTTGGACCACGCCGCGCTGAGCGCACGCCACCCGCACCTGGTCTGCGCCTCGATCACCGGCTACGGCGACGACGGCCCGCTGGCCGACCGGCCGGGGTACGAGGCGCTGCTCAACGCCCGGCTCGGTATGACCGCCGAGCAGCGGGCGCACCGCGACGGCCCGATCTTCCTGGGCCACCCCACCGTCTCGTACGGCACCGGCTTCGTCACCGCGATCGGCGTCCTCGCCGCCCTGCGCGCGCGCAAGCTCGGCGGCCGGGGCCAGCAGGTCTCGACGTCGCTGCTGGACGGCATGCTGACGCTGGCCGCGATGAACTGGTGGTGGAACGAGAAGGACATCTCGTACCTGGCCCGGAGCGGCAAGACCGCCGGCTTCGGCCGCACCCGGCTGATCACCGACCCGTTCCGCTGCGCCGACGGCGAATACCTCATCCCGCACACCGGCGGCCCCGGGTCGTTCAAGCGGATGATGGACCTGCTCGGCTTCGGTGACCGCGTGCAGACCGTGGACGGCCCCGAGATGCAGGTGCCGCTCGACGACGACGAACTGGTCGTCGCCCGCGACCTGGTGCCCCAGGCGTTCCGCACCCGGCCGCGCCAGGAGTGGCTGGACCTGTTCCACGCGGCGGACATCGCGGCCCTGCCGGTGCTGCGCCCCGAGGAGGTGTTCGAGGACGACCAGGTGCGCCACGCCGGGGTCGCCGTCGACCTCGCCGACCCGGACCACGGCGTCGTCCGCCAGATCGGCCCGGTCATCCGCTTCGGCGCGAGCCCCGCGGGAATTCCCGCCCCCGCGCCGCGCGTCGGCGAGCACGACGACCGCACCGGCGAGGTGGCCCGCGACCCCAAGTGGCGTCCCGCCGCCGAGGCGGCGGTGAAGGCGCCGCTGGAGGGGATCCGCGTCGTCGACTTCAGCTCCTACTTCGCCACCGGCTTCGGATCACGCCTGCTCGCCGACCTGGGCGCGGACGTGGTCAAGGTGGAGCCGCTGTCCGGTGACCAGATGCGCCCGCTGGGCGACTTGTTCGAGGCCTCCCAGCGCGGAAAGCGCGGCATCGCCGTGGACATGCGCACGCCCGAGGGGCAGCGCATCGCCCGCGAACTGGCCGCCGGCGCCGACGTGGTGATGGTCAACTACCGCCCCGGCAAGGCCGAGAAGATCGGCCTGGGCTACGAGCAGCTCAAGCGGCTCAACCCCCGCCTGATCTACGCGTACCTGCCGGGCTTCGGGTCCACCGGCCCCAAGTCCGGGCTGAAGAGCTTCGCGCCGCTGGTGTCGGGCCTGGTGGGCCTCAACTTCGCGGGCGCCGGTGAGGGCAACCCTCCCGTACGCCGGGTGATGGGCAACGAGGACCAGTACAACGGCCTCCTCGGCGCGGTGTCGGTGCTGCTGGCACTCACCCACCGCGACAACACCGGCGAGGGCCAGTATGTGGAGAGTCCGCAGCTCCACTCCAGCCTGTTCGTGCGCAGCGAACTGGCCGTCGACGGCGCGGGCCAACCGGTGCCTGGTCTCGTGCTCGACGCCGACCAGAACGGCTTCTCGCCGCTGTACCGCCTCTACCGCACCTCGGACGGGTGGGTGGTGATCGCGGTCTTCGGCGACGCGCACTTCACCTCCCTCGTACGGGCGCTGGGGCGACCGGAGCTGGCCGCGGACGAGCGCTTCCGCGACGACGCCGCCCGGCTCGCGCACGCCGCCGAACTGGCCGCGGAACTGGAGCCCCGCTTCGCGTCCCTGACCGAGCAGGAGGCCTTCGACCGCCTCGACGCCGAGGGCGTGCCGGTCGAAATCCCGCGCGACGCCCCGGTGATGCCCGAACTCCTGTGGGAGGAGTGGGCGACGGACTCGGGCCGGGTCGTCGAACACCACCACCCGGAGTACGGCTGGTCGCGCGAAGTGGGCACGACCATCCACCTGTCCGAGACTCCGGCCGTGTTCCGCGGGCCCAGCCCGGCACTCGGGCAGCACACGCGCGAGGTGCTGGCCGAACTCGGGTATCCGGCAGGGGAGATCGAGGCGCTGATGGGCACGGTCTGCAAGGAGCCGCAGGGCACCGCGGAGACCACCGCGTGACGGGCGGGGCACAGGCCCACGCCTGACCGCGCGGACCGGCTGGCCGCACGGCGGTCGGCCCGGTGGAGACCACCACCGGGCCGACCGCCGTTTCGCGTACCGCCGGGAGCACGGGGGTGGACTGTGGGGAAGGTCCGGCTGGGCCGTGCAGGCGAATCGGGCCGGACGCCGGACGCCGGACACCTGGGGTCGGGGCCGTCGCCGCGAGCCAGGCCTGACAGCCCGCTCCGCCTGCCTCGGAACAGCCTGGTGACCGCACGGTGCCCCCGGTGGCCACACCGGAGCGGGGCCGAAGCGGCCGACGACGACCGCGCAGTGGCCCGTGGCCGCACCGGACCGGCCCGAAGCGGCCGACGGTGACCGCGCGTTGCTCCGGCATCCCTTCCGAACCGGGCCCGATGCCGATGCCCCGCCGGCCCGAAGGCTCGGCGGGGCATCGGCATCGGGCGCCGGGTGCTCAGCCCGGCATCGGCGGCGGGGGAGTGCGGTACACCGCGGGCGTGGCCGACAGCGTGATCGGGTTGCGGACCTGGGCGGCGCCGGGGCTGCCGTCGGCGGGGTGGACCACCGGTTCGAGGCCCAGGTCGGCGGCGAGGGTGAACGCCTGCTCCAGGTTGTTGATCGGCCCGCACGGCACCCCGGCGGCGCTCAGCACGCCGAACCAGTGGTCGGCGCCGGCCCGCGTGAACGTGGCCTCCAACTCGGCGATCAGCGCCTCGCGGTTGCGTACGCGCGCCGCGTTGGTCGCGAAGCGCTCGTCGTCCGCCAGTTCCGGGCGTCCCAGGGCCCGGGTGAGCTGCGCGTACTGGCGGTTGGTGGCTGCGGCGATCGCCAGGCTGCGGTCCGCGGTGCGCACCGGCTGGTACGGGACCACGCTCGGGTGGGCGTTGCCCATCGCGGTCGGCACGGCGCCGGTCAGGATGTGTGCCGAGGCCTGGTTGGTCAGCGCGGCCAGCAGCGACGACAGCAGGTTGACCTCGACCCGCTGGCCCTCGCCGGTCCGCTCGCGGTGGCGCAGCGCGGCCAGGATGCCGATGGTGGCGTGCAGTCCGGTGATGACGTCGACCAGGGCGACGCCCGCCTTGGTGGGTTCGCCGTCCGGGTGGCCGGTGATGCTCATGAGCCCGCCGACCGCCTGCGCGATCAGGTCGTAGCCCGGCAGGTGGGCGCCCTTGTCCGCGCCGAATCCGGTGATGCTGCAGTAGACGAGGTGCGGGTGCCGCCGCGACAGTTCGCCGTAGCCGAGGCCCAGGCGGTCCATCGTGCCGGGCCGGAAGTTCTCCACCACCACGTCGGCCCCCGCGACCAACTCGTGGATCTCCGCGCAGTGCTCGGGGTCGGTCAGGTCGTACGCGGCGGAGGTCTTGTTGCGGTTGAGTCCCAGGTAGTAGGTGGCCTCGCCCTCGTGCCACGGCGGACCCCACTGGCGGGTGTCGTCACCCGCGCCCGGGCGCTCGATCTTGGCCACCTCGGCACCGAGGTCGGCGAGCAGCATGGTGGCGTGCGGGCCGGCCAGGACCCGGCTGAAGTCGACGATGCGCACCCCGTCCAGGGCGCCGGGGGTCAGGCCGCGGTGTGCGGGTGCCATGTCAGACCACGTCCTTGCGAGCCGGGCGGATCCCCGGCGCTCCGCGCCAGTCGGGCATGCCCAGTTCCGGGGTGCCCACGACCGAACGCCCCTCCGAGACGACGGTCCAGTGCGCGTGGTTGAGCTGGTGCAGCGAGAAGCAGGCGTCCAGGGCGACCGTGAAGCCGGAGGCGTCCATGGCCTGGTTGACCGAGTCCTTGACCATGAGCGCGGCCATGGTCGGCAGCGCCGCGATCCGGCGGGCGAACGCGAGTGTGCGGTCCTCCAGTTCGTCGGCCGGAAACACCTTGCTGACCATGCCCAGCCGGTACGCCTCGTCCGCGTCGACGCTGTCGCCGGTCAGCAGCAGCTCCTTCGCCTTGCGCGGACCGAACTCCCAGGGGTGGCCGAAGTATTCGACGCCGCACATGCCCAACCGGGCGGCCACGACGTCGGCGAAGACGGTGTCCTCGGCGGCGACGATGAGGTCGCAGGCCCAGGTGAGCATGAGTGCCGCCGACAGGACGCTGCCGTGCACCTGGGCGATGGTGATCTTGCGGAGGTTCCGCCACCGCCGGGTGTTGTCGTAGAAGTGCTCGTACTCCTGGCGGTAGCGCATCTCGACCGGCGTATGGGTGCCGCCGTCGCAGCCGAACGACGGGTGCAGGTCGGGCCCCGGGGTGCGTTCGGCGACGTACTCGGGGGTGCCGAGGTCGTGGCCCGCCGAGAAGACCGGGCCTTCGCCGGACAGGACGACCACCCGCACGGTGTCGTCGCTCTCGGCCCGGCCGAACGCCTCGTCCAGTTCGACCAGCAGGCCGCGGTTCTGGGCGTTGCGCGCCTGGGGGCGGTTGAGGACGATCCTCGCTATGCGGCCCTCGTCCACGGTGTCGTACCGGATGTAGCGGTACGGGCTCATCGTCCGTTCCTCTTTTCTCGCGTCGCTCGGCTCCGCACGGGCGGCGGGGGTCACCGGCCCGTCGGCCGGGTCGGGCCGCCGATGACCCGCAGCGCGCCCTCGAACAGGGCCTGGGCGGTCAGGTGGAGTCGCTCGCCGATGTCCCGGGGGGCCTTGCCGGCGCGGGCGCGGGCGTGGGTGCCCTCCAGGATGATGCCGAGCCGGAAGCAGGCGAGCACGTGGTACCAGTCCACGTGCGCCAGGTCGCGGTCGCTGCCCTCGGCGTACCTGGCGACCAGTTCGTCCCGGCCCGGCAGGCCGGGCAGGGGTACGGCGGCGCCGCGCTTGCGGGGCTCGTCGGGGTCGGGCCACGAGGCGAGCAGGTGCCCGAGGTCGAGCAGCGGGTCGCCCTGCGTGGCCAACTCCCAGTCCACGACCGCGGACACCGTCCCGGTGGCCGGGTCGAACATCACGTTGCCCAGGTGGAAGTCGCCGTGCACCAAGCCCGGCCGCCATCGCGCGGGCCGGTTCGCGTCCAGCCAGTCGGCGACGTCGTCGAGCCCGGGCAGGTCGGGGCCGGGCCAGCCGCGCAGCGTCTGGTACGACTCCAACTGCGCGCGCCAGCGCGGCACTTGGCGCTCCAGCCAGCCCTCGGGCCGGCCCAGTCCGGACAGGCCGGCGCCGGCGGGATCCACCCGGCCCAGCGCGGCCAGGGCGTCGACCATCGAGAGGCCCATCGCGCGCTGGAGCGCGGCGGACGACGCGACCGGCTCGGGAACGGAGGTGGTCGCGGTGAAGCCGGACACCCCCTCCATGACCAGGAAGACGCAGCCCAGCACGTCCTGGTCGGTGCACAGTCCGACCAGGCGCGGATGCGGCACGTCGGATCCCGCGAGCCCGGCGAGGACGGCCGCCTCGCGGCGCATCGCCTCGTCGCTGGTGTCCCTCTTGTACCGGGGCGGGCGCCGCAGCACGTACGAGCGCCCGCCGCGCGTGAACCGCACCAGGATGTTCTGGGTGCCGCCGGACAACTGCTCGACGTCCGACAAGGGGCCCGACGAGATGCCGTTCTCGTCGAGCCAGGACAGGAGTCGGCCGAAGCCGATCAGATCGAGATCGCTCACCTGCACCTCTTGCGCTCCGCGCCGATCGGCGCCCTTCAAGGTCTGGCCAACCCTACGCTTCCATGCGCATAATTGCTATCATTAGCATGGGTTGAATCGACGGCAACACAACCCGCAGCAATCCGCAGCAAGGCACGAGCGAGGCAAGGTGGTCCCCGGTCATGGGTGTCGGAATGGTCCTGGACATGGCGGTCTCGATGTTCCCCGACCGCACCGCCGTCGGATCGCGCGACGGCGGGATGACGTACGCCGAACTCGCCGCCGCGGCGGCGGGCGGGGCGTCGGTGATCCGTGAGGAGCGGGTCGGCCATGTCGTCTTCGTCGGCGTCAACGGCCCCGCGCTGCCTGTCGTGACCTTCGCCGCCGCACTCGCCGGCGTCCCGGTCGCGCCGCTGAACTACCGCTTGGCGGACGACCAACTGCGCGATCTGATCGGGCAGTTGGCGTCCCCGATCGTCGTCTGCGACCCCGCGTACCGCGCACGGCTGTCGGCCTGCGGCGTCCCGGTGACGGAGACCGACGAATTCGTCCGGCGCGCCCGGACCGCTCCCGCCCGGGACCTTCCCGAGGTCGGCGACGACGAGACCGCCGTGGTGCTGTTCACCAGCGGCACCACCTCCGCACCCAAGGGCGTCCTGCTGCGCCACGGCAACCTGGTGTCCTACCTGATCCGCACGGTCGAGTTCGGCTCGGCGGCGGAGGACGACGCGGCCCTGGTCAGCACCCCGCCGTACCACATCGCGGGCATGGGGGCCGTGCTCAGCAACGTCTACTCCGGACGCCGCATGGTGCACCTGCCCGACTTCACCCCGCAGGGCTGGCTCGACCTGGTCCGCACCGAAGGCGTGACCAGCGCGATGGTCGTCCCGACGATGCTCGCCCGCGTGACCGACCACCTCGACGGCACGCCGGCGGGCACCCCCGCGCTGCGCTCCCTCGCGTACGGCGGCTCCCGCATGCCCCTGCCGGTCCTGGAGCGGGCGCTCGCGGCCTTCCCGGACACCGGGTTCGTCAACGCGTACGGCCTGACCGAGACCAGCTCGACCATCGCCGTCCTGGGGCCCGACGAGCACCGCGAAGCCCTCGCGGACCCCGCGCTGCGCCCCCGCCTCGCCTCGGTCGGCCGCCTCGTCCCCGGCGTCGAGGGCCAGATCCGCGACGAGGAGGACCGCGTGCTGCCCGACGGCGAGGTCGGTCTGCTGTGGGTGCGCGGCGGCCAGGTCAGCGGCGAATACCTCAAGGAGGGCAGCATGCTGGACGACGGCGGTTGGTTCTCCACCCGCGACCTGGCCCGTTTCGAGGACGACTACCTCTACATCGGCGGCCGGGCCGACGACACCATCATCCGGGGCGGCGAGAACATCGCCCCCGCCGAGATCGAGGACGTCATCGCGGCGCGCGAGGACATCGGCGAGGTCTCGGTGGTCGGACGGCCCGACGACGAGTGGGGCGAGCGCATCGTCGCAGTGGTCGCGCCGAGGGGCGGCGCCCGCATCGACCCCGAGGAGCTGCGGACCTGGTGCCGCGAGCGGCTGCGCGGCTCACGGACACCCGACGAGGTCGTCGTCGTCGACGAACTGCCGAAGACCCCCACGGGAAAGGTCCTGCGCCGCGAGCTTGTGGCGGGGCTCACACCCGCCTGACCGTCGGCCGGCGCGGCACGGCCGCGCGATATCCATGCAGACTTCCACGAACAGAACAAACCGAACAAACCATGAGAGGACGGTGCGCCATGAGCGCCGACGAGACACCCGCGCAGGGCACCGAGGCGACCGCGGGCAGCCGCCTGCGCTGTGACGTCTGCGGGTCCGAGGCGATCGTGGTCACGGCCAAGGGATCGGCCCTGAGCTGCTGCGGAACCCCGCTGACGACCACCTTCCCCGGCGCGCGCTGAGCCCGTCGGCCGGACGGGCCCGGCACGGCCGAGGCGCCCACCCCGGCAGGCCAGGCGGACCCGGCACCCCGGCACCCCGGCACCCCGGACACAGCCGGCACACCCGTCACGCATGCCAGGCCTGGCACGCAGGACACAAGACACACCGCACACGACACGCAGCACAAGACACACCGCACAAGACACGCAGCACAGGACACGCAGCACAAGACACCACACACGGCACGGAACACGGAAACGGAGAACGGCCCATGAACCAGCTCGGCAAGCGCTACCGCTGCACCACCTGCGAGACCCAGATCATGTGCGTCAAGAAGGGCGAGGGCGCGTTCGTCTGCCACGACGCCCCGATGGAACTCATGACGGCGAAGCCGCTGCCGTCGTCCGACTGACGGCAGGCGTTGAGACGACTCCCCGTGCCGGCCCGAACTTCCGGCTGAGCCACCGCACCACAGAAAGCGGGACGACATGGACATCACCTATCCGCCCGAGGCGGAGGCGTACAGGGCGGGCATCCGCGCGTTCCTCACCGACAACCTCCCGGCCGACTGGGCCGGAATGGGTGCCCTGCACGGCGAGGAGCGGGAGGAGTTCCGCCGCGCCTGGCGGCGGATCCTCGCGGACAACGACCTGCTCGCCCCCTCGTGGCCGAAGGAGTACGGAGGCGGCGGCCTCTCGCACATCGAACAGGTCGTCCTCGCCGAGGAGTTGGCCCGTGCCGGCGCCCCCGAGGGCTTCGAGAACGACTCTTTGGGCATCAAGCTGCTCGGCAATACGCTGATCGTCTTCGGCACCGAGGAGCAGAAGTCGCACTTCCTGCCGCGCATCCTCTCCGGCGAACACGTGTGGTGCCAGGGCTACTCGGAGCCGGAGGCCGGCTCGGACCTCGCCGGCATGCGCACCCGGGCCGTCCTGGACGGCGACCACTGGGTACTCAACGGGCAGAAGACCTGGACCTCCTCCGGCACCGACGCCAACCGGATGTTCGTGATCGCGCGCACCGACCCCGGCGCCCCCAAGCACAAGGGCCTGTCCTTCCTGCTGCTGCCCATGGAACAGCCCGGTGTCGAGGTGCGGCCCATCGTCAACGCCGCCGGGTACGACGCGTTCAACGAGGTGTTCTTCACCGACGCGCGCCTCCCCAAGGAGAACGTCGTCGGCGAGGTCAACGGCGGCTGGCTCGTGGCCAACACCCTGCTCGGCTTCGAGCGCGGCGTCCGCGTCACCACCGACGCGATCCGCTACGCCGGCGAGTTGGAACTGCTCACCCAGCTCGCGCGCGAACGCGGACTGACCAAGGACAGCCACATCCGCGCCAAGCTCAGCTGGTGCCACTCGCGCGTCCAGCTCATCCGCTACCGCGGCTACCGGGCGCTGACCTCGTTCATGCAGGGCGCCCGCCCGGGCCCCGACGGCGCCATCAGCAAGCTGGTGTGGAGCGAGTACTTCCAGCGCTACACCGAACTGGCCGTCGAAATCCTCGGCCCGGACGCCCTGGCCCCCAGTGGCGACGGCAACGGCGCCGTCCTCGTCGTCCCGGAGAGCGGTACGGAGAACTCGTCGCGCCGCTGGGTCGACGCGATGCTGTACGCCCGCGCGGCCACGATCTACGGCGGCAGCGTCCAGATCCAGCGCAACATCATCGGCGAGCAACTGCTCGGGCTGCCGAAGGAGCCCCGGCTCGACTCGGGGCCGTTCGAGGAGATCGGACGCCTGCGGACCGCCTGACCGCGGCGCCCCCGCCCGCGCCGCCGCCCTGCCCCACCCACGCGGTCCCGCGGACGCACCACGCAATCCCACGAATGGACGACACATGTATTTCGCCTTCAGCCAGGAGCAGGAGGAATTCCGCGACTCGCTGCGCCGGCTCCTCACTAAACGCGCCCCCATGACGCGCGTCCGCGCCGTGGCCGCCGCCGACGACGGCTACGACGCGGAGACCTGGCGACTCCTGTGCCGCGACATGGGCCTGCCCGGCCTGCACATCGGCGAGGAGTACGGCGGCGGCGGGTTCAGCTACCTGGAGACCGCGGTCGCCCTGCAGGAACTCGGCCGGGCACTGACCCCCGTGCCGATGGCGGCCACCGCCTTCGCGTGCGAGGCGGTCCTGCGCCTCGGCACCCCCGAACAACGGCGGCGGCTGCTCCCGCCGCTGGCCCGCGGCGAGCGCCTGGGCGCGTTCGCGGTCGCCGGCCGCCGCGACCTCGAACCCGAGGCCGCCACCGTCAGGGCCGAGGCGGCCCCCGGCGCGGGAGCGGTCCTGCACGGCACCCGCGACATCGTCCTGCACGGAGACCCGGCCGATCTGCTCATCGTCCCGGCCGTCGCCGAGGCCGGCGGTCCGGTCCGGCTGTACGCGGTCGAGGCCGGCGATCCGCGGGTCACCGCCGAGCGCCAGGAATCGCTCGACCTCACCCGTCCGGTCGCCCGGGTGGCCTTCGACGGCGCACCGGCCGAACCGCTCGGCGGCGCGGAGGCACCCGCCGGGGCGCTCGACCGGGTCATCGACACCGCACGGACGCTCCTCGCCTTCGAAATGCTCGGCACGGCCGAGCGCTGCCTGGAGATGGCGGTCGACTACGCCAAGGTGCGCCATCAGTTCAACCGCCCGATCGGCTCGTTCCAGGCCATCAAGCACCGCTGCGCCGACATGGCCGTGGAACTGGACATGGCCTACGGCGCCGCGATGTACGCGGCCATGCTGGCCGGCGACGACACCGCCGACATCGGCGAACCGGCTCTGATAGCCAAGGCCCAGGCCGCCGAGGCGCTGCGGCTGTGCGCCGGGGGATCCATCCAGGTGCACGGCGGTATCGGGTTCACCTGGGAGCACGACGCGCACCTGTATTTCCGCCGGGCCAAGGCCGTCGAGGCGCTGTTCGGCAGCATCCACGAGCACCGCGCGCTGCTCGCGGACCGCATCGCGATCTGACCCGGCCGGGACGCGCACCGTTCCGCGTCGCCACCGTGCGGGCGCCGTCCGCACGAACCGGTCGGCGGCCCGTCCGAGCGGCCGTCTCCGGTGGCCGAATCCATAATATTTATGCGCATGAACTCTTGACGGTCTCGGCAATTCAGGCGAATGATTGGCATGTTCGGCGGGAATGCGCCCCGGGGCCGCGCTCCCGTGGTGCGCCCCGGGAGCGTCCCCCCGTGGTGCGGCGGCGAACGCCCGCCGCGCCGGACCCCGCGCGGCCGTCACGAACCCTCAGGCAAGGAGCGACATGAATCTCGCAGGTGCGTCCGTTCTCGTCACAGGTGGTGCGTCGGGCCTGGGCCTGGCGACCGCGCGCAAGCTCGGCGAGGCCGGGGCGCGTGTCGTGCTGGCGGACCTCCCGGCGTCGGCGGGCGCGACCGTCGCCGCGGAGTCCGGCGGCACGTTCCGCTTCGCGCCCTGCGACGTCACCGACCCCGAGCAGGTCGACGCCGCCCTGGACGCCGCGGAGGAACTGGGCCCGCTGCGCGTCGCGGTCAACTGCGCCGGCCGCGGGTCCGTGACCCGGCTGATCGACCGCCACGGCACCCCCGGCGACCTGGACACCTTCCGTGCCGTGGTCGACATCAACCTGGCCGGGACCTTCAACGTCTCCCGGCTCGCCGCGGCCCGCATGGCCGCCAACGAACCCGACGCGGGCGAGCGGGGCGTCATCGTGATGACGGCCTCGGCCGCCGCGTACGAGGGGCAGATCGGCCAGGCCGCGTACGCCGCGAGCAAGGCCGGCATCGTCGGCCTCACGCTCTGCGCCGCACGCGACCTCGCGGGACGGGCGATCCGCGTGTGCACCGTCGCACCCGGTCTGTTCGACACCCCGCTGCTCGGCCGCCTCAGCGACGACGTGCGCGACTCCCTCGCCAAGTCCGTGCCGCACCCGGCCCGGCTCGGCACCCCCGAGGAGTTCGCGCGCCTGGTGCTGAGCATCGTCGACAACCCGATGCTCAACGGCGAAACGATCCGCCTCGACGGCGCGATCCGCATGGCGCCCCGCTAGCCCCGCCCGCCCCGCCGAACTCCCGCCCCGCGCCCACCCGTTCGATGACCTACGGAGAGCCATGACCGACGCCGTGCAGGTGACCGTCGACGCGAACATCGCGGTGATCAGCCTCAACCGGCCCGAGGCACGCAACGCCGCGGACCTCCCGATGGCCCGCGGCGTCGCCGAGGCGCTGCGGGACCTCGACGCCCGCGACGACCTCGCGGTCGGCGTGCTCACCGGGGCCGGCGGCACCTTCTGCGCGGGCATGGACCTCAAGGCCTTCCTCGCCGGCGAACTGCCGATGATCCCGGGCCGGGGCTTCCTCGGACTGGTCGAGGCGCCCCCGGCCAAACCGCTGATCGCGGCCGTCGAGGGCTGGGCGCTCGCGGGCGGCTGCGAGGCCGTCCTCGCCGCGGACCTGGTCGTCGCGGCGCGCACCGCCAGGTTCGGCCTCCCCGAGGTCAAGCGCGGCCTGATCGCCGCCGCGGGCGGCCTGGTCCGGCTGCCGCGGGCGATCCCGCCCGCCATGGCGATGGAACTGCTCCTGACCGGCGACACGTTCGACGCCGAGCGGGCCCACACCCTCGGCCTGGTCAACCGCCTCACCGAGGAGGGCGGCGCCCTGCGGGGCGCCCTCGAACTCGCCCGCACCATCGCCGCGAACGGACCGCTGGCGGTACGCGCCACCAAGCAGGTCGTCCGCGAGAGCCGCGACTGGCCGGACAGCGAGGTGTTCGACCGCCAGCGGGCCGTCGTCCGCCCGGTCTTCGACTCCGAGGACGCCCAGGAGGGCGCCCGCGCGTTCGCCGAGCGCCGCGCCCCCGTATGGCGGGGCCGCTGACATGTCCCGCGTACCCCCGCGCGCCTCCCGCGCCCACCCGAGCCCCACACCCGCGCGCCGCCCGCCGGCCCGCGCCCCCGAGACAGGAGAACCCCCATGCGCGACGCCGTGATCGTCGACGCCGTCCGGACGGCGGTGGGCAAGCGCGACGGCGCCCTCAGGGACTGGCACCCGGTCGATCTGTCGGCCGAGGTCCTGACAGCGCTCGTCCGGCGCACCGGCATCGACCCCGGCGTCGTCGAGGACGTCGTCTGGGGCTGCGTCACGCAGTCCGGCGAACAGGCCGGCAACGTCGCCCGCTACGCCGCCCTGGCCGCGGGCCTCCCCGAGACCGTCCCCGGCACCACCGTCGACCGGGCCTGCGGCTCGTCGCAGCAGTCGGTCGAGTTCGCCGCGGCCTCGGTGATCGCCGGGCACCGCGACGTGGCCGTCGCCGGCGGGGTCGAGTCGATGACCAGGGTCCCGATGGGCGCCGCGCGCCAGGCCGGCCCCGGCAAGGCGTTCGGCCCCAGGGTCTTCGCGCGCTACGGCCGCGAGGGGTTCAGCCAGGGGGAAGGCGCCGAGATCCTGGCCGACCGGTGGTCGCTCACCCGCGAGCAGGTCGACGCGTACGCGCTGCGCTCGCACGCCCGCGCCGCGTCGGCCGCCGACTCCGGGGCGTTCGCGGGCGAGATCGTCCCCGTCGAGGTCACCGGCGACGACGGCCGCCCGCGGGTGTTCGACACCGACGAGGGCATCCGCCGCGGCGGCACCCCGGAGAGCCTGGGCCGGCTCAGGACCGTGTTCCGGCCCGACGGCGTGGTCACGGCCGGCAACTCCTCGCAGATCTCCGACGGTGCCGCGGCCCTGCTGATCACGACCTCGGCCAAGGCCGCCGAGCTGGGCCTGACCCCGATCGCCCGGATCCGCGCCGCGGCGACGGTCGGCGTCGACCCGGTCTCCATGCTCACCGGCCCGATCCCGGCGACCCGCGAGGCCTTGGCCAAGGCCGGGCTGACCGTCGCGGACATCGGGGCCTTCGAGGTCAACGAGGCCTTCGCGAGTGTGCCGCTGGCGTGGCTCGCCGAACTCGGCGCCGACCCCGAGCGGGTCAACCCGCTGGGCGGCGCCATCGCGCTGGGCCACCCGCTCGGCGCCTCGGGAGCGCGCATCATGACCACCCTCGTGCACCACATGCGGGCGCACGGCATCCGCTACGGGCTCCAGACGATGTGCGAGGCGGCCGGCATGGCCAACGCCACCGTGCTCGAACTCGCCGACGCCTGACCGCCCCCCGCACCACCGATCTACGGAGCTGACATGGACGCCGACGAGTTCTCGGCCACCCTCGACACGGTTCGCCGGTTCGTCCGCAAGGCCGTCGTCCCCGCCGAGGAGGCCATCGAGGAGACCGACGACATCCCCGCGGACCTCAAGCGCAAGGCCGCCGCGATGGGCCTGTTCGGGTACGCGCTGCCCGAGGAGTACGGCGGCCTGGGCCTGAACGCCACCGAAGACGCCCGGCTCGCCATGGAGTTCGGGTACACCGCCCCGGCGTTCCGCTCGATGTTCGGCACCAACAACGGCATCGCGGGCCAGGTCCTGGTCAACTTCGGCACCGAGGAGCAGAAGAGCAGGTACCTGCCCGGACTGGCCGCGGGCGAGACCGTCGCCTCGTTCGCGCTGACCGAGGCCGAGGCCGGGTCCGACCCCAGCGGCCTGCGCACCCGCGCGGTCCGCGAGGGAGACGACTACCTGATCACCGGTCAGAAGCGCTTCATCACCAACGCCGACCGCGCCGACCTGCTGATGGTCTTCGCCCGCACCGACGCCGCCGCGACCGGCACCCGGGGCATCTCCGTCTTCGCCGTCGACGCCCGCGCGCCCGGCGTCACCATTGGGCCGAAGGACGCCAAGATGGGCCAGCGCGGCTCAACCACGTCGGAGGTCTTCCTCGACGAGGTCCGCGTCCCGGCGGGCGACCTGATCGGCGGCGTCGAGGGCGAGGGCTTCGCCGCCGCGATGCGCTCGCTGTCCAAGGGGCGCCTGCACATCGCGGCGCTGTGCGTCGGCATGGCCCGGCGGCTGCTGGACGAGAGCGTCGCGCACGCCAAGGCCACCCGCCAGGGCGGCACCCCGATCGCGGACTTCCAACTGGTCCAGGCCATGCTCGCGGAGTCGCAGACCGAGATGGCCGCGGGCCGAGCGATGGTCCTGGAGGCGGCCCGCGCGTACGACAACGGCACCGACCGCAGGCTGGCGCCCTCGTGCGCCAAGCTGTTCTGCAGCGAGATGGTCGGCCGCGTCGCCGACCGCGCGGTGCAGATCCACGGCGGCATGGGCTACATGCGCAGCGTCGCCGTCGAGCGCTTCTACCGCGACGTCCGCCTCTACCGCATCTACGAGGGCACCAGCGAGATCCAGAAGCTGGTCATCGCCAAGCAGGTGCTCAAGGAGGCCGCGTGACGGCCCGCGCGGCGGAGGCCGGGACGCGCGCGCTGCCGCTCGCGGGCATGCGCGTCGTCGAGATATCGGCGTACGTCGCGACGCCGCTGGCCGGACTGACCCTGGCCCAGCTCGGCGCGGACGTGATCCGTGTCGAGCCGGTCGGCGGCCAGGCCGACCGGACCCGCATGCCGGTGTCCGCGGACACCGGGGCCAGCATGTACTGGGCGGGCCTCAACAAGGGCAAGCGCACGATCGAGGTCGACTTCCGCTCCGCCGAGGGCCGCGCGCTCGTCGCCGGGCTCGTGGCCGCGTCGGGGGAGCGCGGCGGCATCGTGATCAGCAACACCACGCGCTTCCCCGACCTCGGGTACGAGGAACTGTCCCGCGTACGGCCCGACGTGATCCACGTCCAGCTCGTCGGGCGCGGCGACGGCGGCACCGCGGTCGACTACACCGTGCAGGCCGCCGCCGGGCTGCACGCGGTCACCGGACCGGAGGGCACCAGCGGGCCCGTGAACGACGTGATGCCGTTCTGGGACGTGGCCTGCGGGCTCTACCTCACCACCGGCCTGCTCGCCGCCGAGCGCCACCGGCTGCTCACCGGCGAGGGCCAGAGCGTCCGCGTCGCGCTGCGCGACGTCGCGATGAGCACCCTGGGCAACCTCGGCTTCCTCGCCGAGGCGCAGCTCGACCCGCGCCCGCGCCCCCGGGCCGGGAACTACGTCTACGGGATGTTCGGACGGGACTTCACCACCGGCGACGGCCACACGCTCATGGTGGTGGTGCTCACCACCCGGCACTGGAACGAGCTGGTCGAGGTCACCGGAACCGCGCCCGCCGTGGCGGCGCTGGCGGAGTCCGCGGGCGCGGACTTCACCCGCGAAGACGACCGCTACCGGCACCGCGAGGCGCTGGCGGCGCTGATCGCCGACTGGTTCGTCACCCGCTCCCGGAGCGAGGTGCTGGCGGCGCTCGGCCGCACGAGCGTGCTGTGGGAGGAGTACCGCACCTTCGCCGACCTCGCCGCCGACAACGCCCGCGCGCTGGCCGAGGACCCGTTGTTCGCGCGCCTCGACCAACCGGGCGTCGGACCCCACTACGCGCCCGGCTCGCCACTGCGGATGCACGGGCACCAGGCCCCGCCCCGGCCCGCTCCCGGCGTGGGGGAGCACACCGGCGAAGTCCTCGCCGAACTCCTGGGCTGCGCCCCGGGACGCCTGGCCGAGTTGCGCGGCCGGGGCGTGGTCGGGCCATGACGGACACGAGACGGAGAGCCATGAAGCTGTTGCAGGACCGCACCGCCGTCATCACCGGCGGTGCGCAGGGAATCGGATTCGCGATAGCCGAGGCGTTCGTGGCGCACGGCGCCCGCGTCGTCCTCGGCGACCTGGACGCCGCCGCGCTGGACGCGGCGGCGGCGAGGCTCGGCGGCGAGGCGGTCGCGCGTACGGCGGTGTGCGACGTACGCGACGCCGACCAGGTGCGGCGCATGCTGCGCGGCGCGGTGGACGCGTTCGGCAGCCTCGACGTGATGGTCAACAACGCCGGCATCACCCGCGACGCCACCCTGCGCAATATGACCGAAGAGCAGTTCGACCAGGTGATCGACGTGCACCTGAAGGGCTGCTGGAACGGCACCCGGCTGGCCGGGGCGATCATGCGCGAGCAGGGCTCCGGGTCGATCGTGAACCTTTCGTCGCTGTCCGGGAAGGCCGGTATGGTCGGCCAGACCAACTATTCGGCCGCGAAGGCCGGGATCGTCGGACTTTCGAAGGCCGCCGCCAAGGAGCTGGCCCGCCACGGGGTGCGGGTCAACTGCATCCAGCCGGGCCTGATCCGCACGCCCATGACCGAGGCCATGCCGGCGAAGGCCTGGGACCAGAAGATGGCCGAGATCCCGCTCGGCCGCGCCGGGGAGCCGGCGGAGGTCGCGGGTGCCGCGGTGTTCCTGGCCGGCGACCTGTCGAGCTACATGACCGGGACGGCGCTGGAGGTCACCGGGGGGCGGTTGATGTGACCGCGCTCATCGGTGTCCCGGCCGACCGCCGACCCGCCGCGGCGCGCCGTCCGGCCGGGCCGGCAAACGCGACTCGGGTCGCGGCAGGAGCGAACGGAATCGCGACGGGAGTCGCGGCAGGAGAGGGAGGCCCCCATGCGTGACGCGGTCGTCTGCGAGCCGGTGCGCACCCCGATCGGCCGCTTCGGCGGCGTGCTGAAGAGCCTGTCGGCGGCCGAACTCGGCGTCGCCGCGCTGCGCGGGCTGATCGAGCGCACCGGGATCGCCCCGGATGTGATCGACGACGTCGTGCTCGGCCACTGCAACGCCAACAGCGAGGCGCCGGCCATCGGCCGCGTGGTCGCCCTGGACGCGGGCCTGCCGGTCACCGTCCCGGGCATGCACGTCGACCGCCGCTGCGGCTCCGGCCTGCAGGCGGTGCTCCAGGCCGCCATGCAAGTGCAGACCGGCATGGCCGAGGTCGTCGTCGCCGGCGGCACCGAGAGCATGAGCAACGCCGCCTTCTACACGACCGGGATACGCTGGGGCGCCGAGGGGGCGTCGGTCGTCCTCCACGACGGACTCGCCCGCGCCCGTGCCACCGCCGGGGGCCGGAACCACCCGGTGCCCGGCGGGATGCTGGAGACAGCCGAGAACCTGCGCCGCGAGTACGCGATATCGCGCGAGGAGCAGGACGACCTGGCGCTGACCTCGCACCGGCGGGCCGTCGCGGCCCAGGAGTCCGGTGTCCTGGCCGAGGAGATCGTCCCGGTCGTGGTGCGTACCAGGAAGGGTGAGGAGACTGTCGCGCTCGACGAGCATCCTCGCCCCGACGCGTCGGCGGAGTCGCTGGCGAGGCTCCGCCCGATCCTGCTTAACGGCGATCCCGAGGCGACGGTGACCGCGGGCAACGCCAGCGGCCAGAACGACGCGGCGGCGATGTGCGTCGTCACCACCCGGGAGCGGGCCGAGCGGCTGGGGCTGCGTCCCCTGGTCCGCCTGGTGTCCTGGGGGCTGGCCGGGGTGCGGCCGGACGTCATGGGCATCGGGCCGGTGCCCGCCACCGCCGCGGCCCTGGAGCGGGCCGGGCTGGGACTGGCCGACATGGACGTCATCGAACTGAACGAGGCGTTCGCCGCGCAGGCCCTGGCGGTCATGCGCGCGTGGGAGTTCGGCGCGGACGACCAGGCGCGTACCAACATCCACGGCTCGGGGATCTCCCTGGGCCACCCGGTGGGCGCGACCGGCGTGCGCATGCTGGGCTCCCTCGCGCGCGAGCTGCATCGGCGCGAGGCGCGGTACGGCCTGGAGACGATGTGCATCGGCGGCGGCCAGGGTCTCGCGGCGGTCTTCGAACGCGTCGTCTGACGCCGTCGGGCCGTCCGGGCGACCGCGGGGCCGCCGCGGTGCGCCGCGCGGACCACCCGGCGGGCCGGGCGTCGTCGGCGCGGCCGGGGCGTTCCGGGGGCGTGCGGCGCGGCGTCCGGAAAGCCCTGATACGGGAATCCTCCGGAACCGTTGACCGGCCCTAATTCATGACTATGATATTTCCAAGTTCATGCGCATCATATTCATATTCGACGAGTGAGGAGGAGCCGTGCGTGCTCTCTGGGTTCGGTCTTCGATAGCGGCGGCTGCGGCATTCTCGCTCGCCGCGTGCGCGGGCGGGGCCGGCTCCTCCGGGTCCGGCGGGCCCAACGGGATCCGCGTGCTGGTCACCCCCGGAACGGTGTGGAGCGTCCCGCTCCAGGCCGCGAAGGACCAGGGCTACTTCGACCAGGCCGGCGTCAACGTCTCGGTCGACGAGGTCTCCGGCGGCATGGGGGCGTCCCAGCTGCTGGCCAGCAACTCCGAGGAGTTCGGCGTCGCCTCGCCCTCGCAGGCGCTGGCGGCGATCCAGGGCGGCCAGGACATGGTTGTCGGATGCGGTGCCAACACCGCCACCCCCACGTCCCTGGTCGCCCCGAAGGGCAGCTCGCTCCCCTCGGTGGCCTCCGGGGCCTCGCCCGAGGACGTGCTGCGCGCGCTCAAGGGCAAGTCCATCGGCATCCCCGCCGCGGTGGGCACCGGAACGGCCAACCTCATGGCCAAGACGCTGGCGGGCGCCGGGCTCAAGGACGGCGACTACACCCTCGTGAACATCGGCACCGGCGCGGCGGCCCAGGCCGCCATCATCTCCAAGCGCGTCGACGCCGCCATGGCGGTCACGCCGACCGTGGAGCCCATGATCACCGACGGCGTGGCCACCGAACTGGTGGAACTCTCGGAGACCGTCCCGGACTACCAGCTCATCGGCGCGGTCTGGGTCGCCAAGAGTTCGTGGGTGAAGTCCCACCAGGAGGCCGCGGCCGGCTTCTGCAAGGCGATCGGGCAGGCGTACGCCTACCTGCAGGACCCCGCCAACGCCGACGCGGTCGACAAGCTCGTGTCCAAGGCCGTCGGCTCCAACGTGTCCGACGAGGCGGTCGACGCCATCCGCGCGAACTTCACGGTGCTGACCGCCGAGGTCCCGCGCGAGTCGATGGACAAGACCATCGCGACGCTCACCGACATCGGCGTCCTGAAGGCCGACCCGGCGGTGACGTACGACCAGGCGGTCCAGATCGCCAAGTGATCCCCCGGGACGCCGGTCGCCGCGCCCCGGCGACCGGCACCCGCCGGGACCGCGAACCTCCGGACCGCCCGCCGCCTCCCGCGGCCGGCGGTCCGGCCTCGGAGCGCACAGCCCCCGTACGACAGCTCCGCACCGCCCGAGGCGGCGCAGCACGAGCACCACAACGAAGGTGGTCGAGACGATGACCCATCCAGACGGCCCCCGGCCCGCCGGAAAGGCGCCGGCCGAGCAGGCCTCGCGGGCCGGCACGGCGGCCGAGCCCTCCCCCGTGTGGTCCGCGGCGCCCGCGGACGGAGTCCTGTTGAGCTACCGCGACGTCGAACAGACCTTCGCGGTGCGCGAAGGCCGTGCCTCCCGGCAGGTCACCGCGCTGACCGACGTCTCGTTCGACGTGCCCGCGGGCCAGTTCATCGCCATCGTGGGGGCCAGCGGCTGCGGCAAGACCACCCTGCTCAACATGGCGGCCGGCCTGGTCACGCCCACCGGCGGCTCGGTGACGCTGGGCGGTCGCCGGCCGTCCTGCCCCAACTACGACCTCGGCTACATGTTCGCCCGCGACGCGCTGCTGCCGTGGCGGTCCGCGCGGCACAACGTCGAGCTGCCCTTGGAGGCACGCGGCGTCCCGCGCCCGGAACGCCGCAAGAAGGCGGACGAGATGCTGGCCGCCGTCGGACTGGCCGGCCGCGAGAGCCAGTTCCCGGCGCAGTTGTCCCAGGGCATGCGCCAGCGCGTGGCCCTGGCCCGCACCCTCGCGGCCGACCCGCGCCTGCTGCTGATGGACGAGCCCTTCGCGGCCCTCGACGCGCGCACGCGCCTGCACATGCAGAGCGAGTTCCTGCGCATCTGGGAGCAGGACCGCGAGAACGGCGGCGACCGCACGGTCTTCCTGGTGACACACGACCTCCAGGAGGCGGCCCTCATGGCGGACCGCATCATCGTCATGCTCCCCAGCCCCGGGCGCATCGCCCAGGACATGATGATCGACCTGCCGCGCCCCCGCGCGCACCTGGTCGACGACATGATCTTCACCGAACGGTTCCGCGAGATTCAGCACGAGCTGTTCGCCCGGCTGGAAGGCGCCGTCGCCCCCGCGACCGCATCCGCCGGCTGACCGGCCCGTCGAATTCCCGCCCTTCGGCCGTCCCGTATGGAGAGACCCTTGACCACGCAGACTCAGGCCCCGCCCGCGCGGGGCACGGCGGCGCCCGCCACCGCCCCGGCCCGGGCCTCTCGCCGCCCCCTCGCCGATTCCCGCCTCATCGTCATCGCGACGCAGCTCGTGCTGCTCGTCGGCTTCCTGTCGCTGTGGGAGGCCGCCGCCCGCAACCGCTGGGTCGACCCGCTGTTCACCAGCAGACCGAGTGCGATCTGGTCGGCACTGATCGACTACCTCGGTTCGGACCAGGCGTCCACGTCGATCCGCGCGACGGCGACGGCGGTGCTGGAGTCGTTCGCCATCGGCTCCGCGCTGGGCATCCTCGTCGGCCTCATCCTCGGCTCGTCGCCGTTCCTCGACCGGGTGATCAGCCCGTTCCTCGTCCCGCTCAACGCGGTGCCGCGGATCGCGCTGGCCCCGCTGTTCGTCGCGTGGTTCGGGCTCACCAACCTGTCAAAGGTGGTGCTCGGGGTCTCGGTCGTGTTCTTCATCCTGGTGGAGAACGCGCGCTCGGCGGTCAAGGGCGTCGACCGCGACCAGCTCACCATGGCCCGCGTCGTCGGCCTGCGCGGGTGGCGGATGCTCACCAAGGTGGTCCTGCCGTCGGCCGTCCCCACGATCTTCGCGGGGCTCCGCCTCGGCATCACGTACGCGATCCTCGGCGTCATCGGCAGCGAGATGATCGCCGCCAAGGACGGCCTGGGCCAGGACGTGGTCCGGTACAGCTCCGAACTCCACATCGACTTCGTCTTCGCGGTGCTCATCGTCCTCGTGGTTCTCGCGACCGTGACGAGCTGGATCTTCGGTCTGCTGGAACGACGCCTGCTCCGCTGGCAGCGCTGATCCCACCGGGACGGGGGCGCGGGACGACTTCGCCGGGCTCGGGTGGGCGCCGCAGCGCGGGCCGGGATCGCGGTGTCCGTCGCTCCCGGCCTCCGCGGGGGCTCGGCGCCCAGCGCGCCGCGGCGGACGGCGAGGGCGAGGCACCGCCCGCCGAACAGCCGAACACCGGTTTTCGGGCTCGCCCCCGCGCGCCGTCCTCCGCGATCCCCGGGCCGGCCGACGTCCGTGGTGCGCGCTCGGACACGGCGGCGCGCCCGTGCCGGTCAGGTGTACAGCGTGGCCGCGCGGCGGGTGGCGTCGGCGAGGCGGGCGCGGAATTCGGGCGGGTGCAGGACCTCGGCCTCCGGGCCGAGGCGGAGGAGTTCGAAGTAGCCGATGTCCCAGGTCTCCAGGGGCAGCGTGACGGTGACCCAGCCGTCGGCGTCCGGAGGGCCCGCGGTGGCCAGGGCGTCGGAGGCGGCCGTCGGCTCCAGCAGGACGGGCAGGTATTCGACCGCGAGCGGACTCAGGCGTACGACGGCGTGCTCGTGCAGCATCGCGCGGGCGAACTCCCGTGCCGCCGTGGCCCAGTAGTCCGCGAGGTCGAACCGCGGGTCGCGCTCGAAGCGTTCGTCGCCGGCCTCGGCGGTCCGGAAGCGGTCGACACGGTACGAGCCGATGCGGCCGGAGGCGCTGCGCGCGGCGACGTACCACTGCCCGGCTTTCAGGACGAGGCCGTAGGGTTCCAGGCGCCGGTCCCGGACCCCGCCGCGCGCGGCGTAGCGGGCGTGGAGGACGCGGTCCTCCCACACGGCGCGCGAGATCTCGGCGAGCAGCGGCGGGGTCTCGGTGTCGCGGAACCACGCGGGCGCGTCGAGGTGGAACCGCTGCGTGGCGGCGGCGGGGGTGTCGCCGAGGACGGCGGCGACCTTGAGCCGCGCGGCGAGGGCCTGCCCGGCCAGCCCCATGTCGCGCAGCGGGCCCGGGAGTCCGGCCAGGTGCAGGACGGCGGCCTCCGCCGGTTCCAGGCCGGTGAGGCGGGTGCGGTAGCCGTCGACCAGGCGGTAGCCGCCGCGGCGGCCTCGTTCGGCGTAGACGGGTACTCCCGCCTCGACCAGGGCGGCGATGTCGCGTTGGACGGTCCGCTCGGACACCTCCAACTCGGCGGCCAGCTCGGTCGCGGTCATGGTGTGCCGCGTCTGGAGCAGCAACAGCAGCGCGATCGCCCGGCTCGCCCGCATGCCGCTCCTTCCGCCTCCGCCTGTCGCCGTCGTGCGCCCCGCCCGTGTTCGTCCGGTCGGGGCGCCCGCTGTTCCGCCGCGCCTCGGCGGGCTCTCCGGCGGTGCGGGGACCGCCCGGCACCCATTCTCCCGGGTCGGCGCCGCGGCCGTGCCCCGGTCCCGGAGAGCCATACGGAGTCCGCGGGGTGGTCACGCGCCCCGTGTCGGCCCCGGCACCGCCGGGGCCGACAGGCGCGAGTCCGGTGCGAGCGGTCACGCCCCGTCCGCGTCGCCTCCGAGCTTGGACGGGTCGGCGGCGAACACGGTCATCCACTGCGGCCGGAGCCGGAAGTAGACCACGTCCTTGTTCCAGTCGAAGGCGTTGTCGCCGTAGAAGTCCCGCAGGTACGCGAGGAGTTCGGGCCAACCGTCGGCCGGCTCGTCGTCCGGCGGGTTGAGGGTCTCGGCGGAGCCGTGGGTGAACACGCCCAACTCCTCGCCACGCATGTACGCGGCGCTCGCGGCGGGCCGGGCCGCGAGGTGCCGGGCCTTGGCGGCGGTACGGGCGGTGCCGAAATGCCATGCGCCGTGCAGGAAGTGCCCGTCCACGCCGCTGATCCGCGGCTCGCCCGCCGCCGTCACGGTGGACAGCGCGAGCGTGCACATGCCGGTCAGCGTCCGGGTGAGCTGTTCGGCGGTGAGTGTGCGTTCGGTGCTGATGATCGACCGCAGGTGGTTCGTGGAGCGGGCGAGCGAGCTGTCGAGGAGGTTTTGGAGGCGGTGGAGTTCGTCGGGTGTCTCGCGCATGGGGTTCCTGGTTCCTTGGTCTTCGTCGTCTCCGGCCCGTGTCTCCGCGGAACCGGCCGGCGACACCACCTTGCCCGCAAAACCCGACATCTTCCGTCGTGTTTTCCGCCGGGAATCCGCGCGGCCCGCACAGGCGCGCACGGGCGCCCGCGGGTGGTGCAACCTCCGTGGTGCCGTCGGGCGTCTGACAGGAGCCACCACGCCCAGGGCGAGCAGCCGCGCTCGGGCGTTCACCCGCGCAAGCGCCGCCACCGCCGGACTCGGCCTGGAGAAAGCGCCACGGCGCGGCGGGCCGGGGGAGGTCGCGTCGTCGTGCCGCGCCCTGGACGCGGCCGGGCGGAACACCCGGAAAAGAATCATGGGAAGCGCACTGGGAAGGTTTCCTGCCTTTTGCTACCTTCACGTGACCCGGGGGCCGGGAGCGTCGGCCGCCGGGTGATTCGGGTCAGCACGGCCGAGCCAGGGGGGCTCGCCGGGTCCCCGCGCACCGCACCGCCGAGGTCGGCCGTCCCCGTGCCTAACCGGCGGCGACGCCGTTCCCGACCGCCCGACGCGTCCCCGGCGGCCCGAACGTGACCACGGAACCGGAAGCCGCGATCGGCCTTCCGGTCGCACCGCACGCACGACGCCCCACCGGCAAGGCGTTTCGCACCGATACCGGCAACGAGCACTGTCGCCTGTCCCTTCCACAGTGAGGACCGTCGCATGAGTGACACCGCCGTGCACGAATCCGGTTCGAACGAGGTATCCCGGCGCGGCTTCGTCCGCGGCGCCGGCGCCCTGCTGGGGGCCGCGGCCCTGGCGGGGCCGATCGCCGTGCCGCGCGCACACGCGGCCCCTTCGGCCGCGGCGATCCCCGACGGCGCGCACGTCCCGGCCCTGGTGGTGGGCACCGGCTACGGCGGTTCGGTGACCGCGCTCCGCCTCGCCCAGGCGGGAGTCGACGTCCACATGATCGAAATGGGCATGGCCTGGGACACCCCGGGCTCGGACGGCAGGATCTTCGCCGGCACCACGAGCCCCGACAGCCGCTCGTACTGGCTGCGCACGCGGACGAAACAGCCGCTGAGCAACTTCCTCGGCTTCCCGATCGACAAGGACATCGCGCGGTACACGGGCATCCTCGACGCGGAGGACTTCAGCGGCATCACCGTCTACCAGGGTCGCGGACTCGGCGGCGGGTCCCTGGTCAACGGCGGCATGGCGGTCACCCCGCGCCGCGAGAACTTCGGCGCGATCCTGCCCTCGGTGAACGCCGCCGAGATGTACGCCACCTACTACCCCCGGGCCAACGCCGAACTGGGCGTCACGGAGGTCGACCGCACCTGGTGGGAGAACGCCGCCTGCTACCAGTACGCGCGCGTGGGCCGCAAGCATGCCGAGCGGTCCGGCTTCCCGTTCGTATTCGTCCCGAACGTCTACGACTGGGACTACATGAAGCAGGAGGCCGCCGGCGCGGTGCCCAAGTCGGCGCTGGCGGGGGAGGTGCTGTACGGCAACAACTACGGCAAGAAGTCGCTGCAGAAGACCTACATCCCCCGCATCAAGGCGACCGGCCGCGTCACGATCTCCACGCTGCACAAGGTCACTTCGGTCCGACCGGCACCCACCGGTGGTTACACCGTGGCGATCGACCAGATCGACACCGGCGGCGCCACCGTGGCCGGGAAGACCGTGGTCGCCGACCGCGTCTTCTTCGCGGCCGGAAGCGTCGGCACCACCAAGCTGCTGGTCATGCTGAAGGCGACCGGCGCGCTGCCGAACCTCAACGACGAGGTCGGCAAGGGCTGGGGTGACAACGGCAACGTCATGTGCGGCCGGGCCAACCACCTGTGGGACCCGACCGGTTCGCTGCAGTCGTCGATGCCGACGGCCGGCATCGACAACTGGGCGGCGGGCGGCGCGTTCGCCGAAGTCGCGCCGCTGCCGACCGGCATCGAGACGTACGCGTCCTTCTACCTGTCGATCACCAAGAACCCCAACCGGGCCCAGTTCACGTGGAACGCCTCGGCGGGACGGGTCGACCTCAACTGGCAGGCCTCCTGGAAGCAGCCGTCGATCGACATGGCCAAGACCATCTTCGACAAGATCAACGCGAAGGAGGGGACGATCTACCGCACCGACCTGTTCGGGGTCTACAAGATCTGGGGCGACCACCTCACGTACCACCCGCTCGGCGGTGCGGTGCTCGACAAGGCCACCGACAACTACGGTCGCCTGCGCGGGTATTCGGGCCTGTACGTGACGGACGGTGCGCTGATCCCGGGCAACACCAGCGTCAACCCGTTCGTCACCATCACGGCACTGGCCGAACGGAACATCGACAACGTCATCGCGAACGACCTCTGAGCCACGGACGATTCGCCGGGCGACGTGCCCGGGCCGACTCTTCCGGGCTCCGAGGCCGCAGCGCGGTGACGGTCCCGACCGCGGCCCGGCACGTCGCTCCGCCGTGCGTCGCCCCTGCCCTGCCCACCGTTCGCGCATCTCACGCCGAGACGACGGGCCGACGCGCGCGCAGTCGCGGGGCGAGGGCCGCGGTCACGGCGAGCGACGCGGCTGCCGCGGTGGCCATGGCCGTCGCGGGGGTGGTGAGTTCGGCGATGGTGCCGGCGGTGAGGGCACCGATGCCCTGCAGGGCGAGCATGCCGGAGGAATGCAGGCCCAGGGCCTGGCCGGTCAGTTCCTCCGGGGTGAGCTCCAACAGGCGTTCCTGGAGGAGGAGTCCGGCCGCGTAGCCGAGGGACGCGAGCGTGACCGCGGCCAGTGCCGCGAAGAGCGGCGGTGCGAGGGCGAACAGCAGATAGGGGGCGGCGAGGAGGAGCCGCAGGGGAGCGCCGAGGCGTTCGCGCCAACGCCGGGACAGGAAGCGTCCGGCGAGTGTGTCGCCGGCGAGCATGCCGGCGGCGGCGCACGCGAAGAACAGGCCCGCGTGGTCGGAGTCGTAGGAGACGTACAGGGATTCGCAGCCCACGACAAGGCCGTTGGGCACCCACAGGGCCAGGTAGACGCCGCGGCGGGGCGCGGACGACCACAGGCGGGCGTTGACGCGCAGGGTGGCGGCGGCCGAGGGGCGGCCGGTGGCGCGGGGCCGCCGGTCGGTGAGCCGGAGGCGGGCGACGATTGCCGCGGCCGTGGAGAGGGCCGCGGCGGCGAGCAGCGCGCCGCGCGGCTGCAGCAGGGCGACGAGGACGCCGCCGAGGGCGAAGCCCACGATCTGCACGACGCCGACGGCCATGTTGAGGACGGAACGGCCCAGCAGATAGCCGTCCTTCGCCAGGATCTCGTGGAGGAGGCCGTACCGGATTCCCCCGGCCACGGAGGCGATCAGCCCCTCCACGCCGAGGATCGCGAAGATCGCCCACACCGGCATCCCCGGTAGGGCCGACACGGCCGTCGTCGCCGCCAGGCCCGCGGCGATGCCGGTCGTCGCGGCGCGCGGACGGACCCGGTCCGCGGCCGACAGCAGGGTGAGCGCGCCGACGACCTGGGCGAGGGAGGGGCCGAACATCGCGAGCGCCGAGAGCAGCGGCGAACCCGTGGCGGAATGGACCAGGATGCCCAGGGCGAGCCCGCTCACGGTGGAGGCGGCCACCGACAGCCCGGCGGTGGCGAACAGCGGCGTGAACTCGGGAGTGCGGAAGAGTTCTCGATACGTGCGCATGACGCGGAGTCTCCGAGGAACCGCCGTGCGGGCGTTAATGTTTCGCGGGGAGGCGAAACCATGGGGCTGTGGCTGCTCGACGTCGACACCCTGGCACGCGGTCGGTTCGTGATCTCGCCGCTGGCGGAGACCGTCGCGAGCCTGCTCGACCTGGAGCGGCCGACGGCCTGTCATCCGGCGCAGGCGACGTGGATCGCGGCCCATCTGCCCGCCTACCGCGAGCGGTTGGCCCGGAACCCGGTCGCGGCGGCCGTGGTACGGGCCGGGTTCCGCCCCACCTGGATCGCCGACTACCTCGTCCCGGCGCCGTCGGGGGACGACACCCCTGACGTGGACGAGGAGCTGCGTCGCGTCCGGGCGACCCCGCCGGCGACCGCTCGCGCCGACCTGGCCACCGCCCTGGGAGGCGGCCCGCTCCCCGACGTGCTGCGCCGCGACGACGTCCCCGCGCACTCGGCCGCGCTGCTGCGCTGGGTGTGGACCCGGGCGGTGCTGCCGGACTGGGACCGGCGACGGCGCGTCCTGGAAGCCGACGTCGTCGCCCGCACGCGGCAGTTGAGCGACGGTGGCTGGGCCGCGGCCCTCGACGGCCTGCACCCCCACTCCCATTGGCTCGGCGACGGACGGCTCCAGGTCAACACACACGACAATCCACCCCGCTCCCTCCACGGCGCGCACCTGCTGTTCGTCCCGGTCACGCGGCACAGCGGTTGGGTGGCGGGGGCCCAATCCGACCGGTACGCCCTGGTGTACCCGTGCACCGGCGCGCTGGCCGGTCACGCGGACCGCCCGGCACACCGGGCCCTGCACGCCCTGCTCGGCCCGCGGCGCGCCCGCATCCTCACGCTGCTGGGCACCCCCAAGAGCACCACCCACCTGGTGGCGCTGACCGGCTCGGCGCTGGGCTCGGTGGGAGGACACCTGAAGGTGCTGCTGGACGCGGGCCTGGTCCGGCGGGGCCGCGCGGGGCGCTCGGTGCTGTACTACCGCAGCGACACCGGCGACGCCCTGGTCGAGGCCGCGCACCACGGCAGGACGGACGGTGGGTCGGTCGGCAGCGGCGCGGTGTGACGCCGGGTCGAACGGAGGCCCGCGGCCATGCGCCGGGTGACCGGTTCGCCGATCCACGCCGCCACGTCCTGGGCCGGAAAGCGGACGGGCCGCGAGCGGCACCGTCCCGACCGCCGCCGCGTGGGCGGGCTTATGCTTGATCGGTGCCGGTGGGACTTCGCAGCGCTCAGAGGTGGGGGGTGTGCCCGCCTCGACCGTGTGCTCGGCGCCGGGGCGCCGACGCCGCGACCGGCGGATCGGCGGTGAGTCGTGAGTCGCCCTGACCGGCGGCGTCGCCGCACCTCCCGCGGAGTCGGCGAACTCCCCGGCAGGGGAAGCGGTTTGCTCCGGGCTCTGGAACACGCGGCGCCCGGTGCGGTCGCGGCCCGCGCGACCGACCGGCTCGCGTACGCCCACGACGCCTCGCACTATCTGCTGGTCCCCGAGGCCGTCGTCACTCCGCGCGGCGCCGCGCAGGTCGCCGAACTCCTGCGCGTGAGTGCCGCGTACGGCGTTCCGCTCACGTTCCGCTCGGGCGGCACCAGCCTCTCCGGGCAGGCGACGAACGACGGCGTCCTGGTCGACACCCGCCGCAACTTCCGCGCCGTCGAACCACTCGACGACGGGATGCGGGTGCGCGTCCAACCCGGTGCCACCGTCCGTGCCGTCAACGCCCGACTCGCCCGCCACGGGCGGAAGTTGGGCCCCGACCCGGCCAGCGAGATCGCCTGCACGATCGGCGGCGTCGTCGCGAACAACTCCAGCGGCATGGCCTGCGGCACAGAGGCCAACACGTACCGCACGCTGGAATCCGCCGTCCTGGTGCTGCCGAGCGGCACGGTGATCGACACCGGAGCCCGCGACGCCGACGACCGGCTGCGCGCCCTCGAACCCCGCATCCACGCCGGGCTCGTCCGCCTGCGCGACCGGGTGCGCGGCAATCCCGCCTCGGTCGCCACGATCCGCCGCCTGTACGCGCTCAAGAACACCATGGGCTACGGGGTCAATTCGTTCCTCGACCACACCCGCCCGGTGGACATCCTCACGCACCTGGTGATCGGCAGCGAAGGAACCCTGGCCTTCGTCGCGGAGGCCACCTTCCGTACGGTCCCGGCCCACCCGCACACGGTGACCGGCCTGCTGCTGTTCCCCGACCTCGCGGCGGCCACCGGCGTGCTGCCCGACCTGGTCGCGGCGGGCTTCGCCGCGGTCGAACTCCTCGACGCCACAAGCCTCCGCGTCGCCCAACGCGATCCGAAGGCCGCCGGCGACCTGCTGTCGCACGCCGTCCGCGACCATGCCGCACTGCTGGTCGAACACCGGCAACCGACCGTCGAAGCCCTCGACGACCGCATCGCCGCGACGACCGCGCTGATGCGCGAACTCCCGCTGGCGGCACCCGGCGTGCTCACCGCCGACACCGCCGCGCAGGCCGCACTCTGGCACATCCGCAAAGGCCTGTTCACCGCCGTCGCGGGAGCCCGGCCCTCCGGAACGACCGCGCTGCTGGAGGACATCGCCGTCCCCGTCGACCGGCTGCTCGCCACCTGCACCGACCTCACCGGCCTGTTCGACCGGCACGGCTACACCGAGAGTGTGATCTTCGGCCACGCCAAGGACGGCAACGTCCACTTCCTGGTCAACGAGCACTTCGACCGGCCCGAACTCCTCGTCCGATACCAGGAGTTCACCGACGAGCTGGTCGATCTCGTCCTGGGCCACGGCGGCACGCTCAAAGCCGAGCACGGCACCGGCCGGATCATGGCGCCGTACGTCCGGCGCCAATACGGCGACGAACTCCACGCCGTCATGCGGGAGATCAAGCACCTCATCGACCCCCGCGGGCTCCTCAACCCCGGCGTCCTGATCAGCGACGACCCCGACATCCACCTCCACCACCTCAAGTCGACCCCCACCGTGGAGAGCGAGGTCGACCGCTGCGTGGAGTGCGGCTACTGCGAACCCGTCTGCCCCAGCCGTGACGTGACCACCACCCCGCGCCAACGCATCGTGCTGCGCCGGGAAATCGCGCGCGCCCGCGACGCCGGAGACGCCGCACTGCTCGCCCGCCTGGAACACGACTACCGCTACGACGCCGTCGACACCTGCGCGGTCGACGGCATGTGCCGCACCGCCTGCCCCGTCCACATCGACACCGGCGACCTCACCCGCCGCCTGCGCGCCGCACACACCGGACCCACCACGCGGACGGCATGGGCAACGGCCGCGCGGCACTGGGACGGCACCACCCGGGCGGCGGCAGGCGCGCTGAACGCCGCCCGGGCCACGCCCGCCGCCCTGCCCCGAGCCGCGGGTGCCGCCGGACGCGCACTGTTCGGCGCGGACACGGTTCCGGCCTGGTCACCCGAACTGCCGCGCGGCGGAACCCGACGGCAGCCGCGCCCGGTGAGACACCCCGAGGCGGTGTACTTCCCCGCCTGCCTCTCCACGATGTTCGGACCCGCCGGACCCGCCGGACCCGCCGGACCCGCCGGACCCGCCGGACCCGCCGGACCCGACACCGGCCTCGGGGTCCGCGACGCCTTCCTCGCCCTGTGCGAGCGGGCCGGGATCGAGATCCGCGTACCGGACCGGATCGCCTCGCTCTGCTGCGGCACGCCGTGGACGTCGAAAGGCCTCACCGACGGCTACACGGCCATGCGCGACCACACCGTCCCGATCCTCCAACGCGCCACGGACGGCGGCGCGTTGCCCGTCGTGGTCGACGCCGCGTCCTGCACCGAAGGCCTCGCGCGCATGCTCGCCGAGCACGGCATCACCGTCACCGACGCGATCGCGTTCACCGACACCACGATCCTGCCGCGCCTGCCCGCCTCCCGACGCCTCCCCACCCTCGTCGTCCACCCCACATGCGCGTCCACCCAACTCGGCCTGAACCCGGCCCTCGTGCGCGTGGCCTCGGCCGTGGCCGAGACGGTCGTCGAACCCGACGACTGGAACTGCTGCGCCTTCGCGGGCGACCGCGGTCTTCTGCACCCGGAACTCACCGCGTCCGCGACCGCCGCGGAGGCCGAGGCCGTCCAGCGCACCGAGGCGTCCGCGTACGCCTCCGTCAACCGCACCTGCGAACTCGGCATGACACGAGCGACCGGCCGCCCCTACCGACACCTTCTCGAACTACTCGAAGAGACAACCCGCCCCACCTCCTCCACCCCGACCCCCGCCCCTTGACCACGAGGACAGGGACGCACCGAGCCCTGCCGCATGCGGCATACGGCAGGGCTCGGGGTGGTGTGGTCGGGTCAGTGGGCGAGGTGGTGTGCCAGTTGGTTCCAGCTCGAATCGAAGCCCAAGTGCGCGCCCTCGCCCCGCAGTTGCTCGGGGACATCGGTCTGATGCAGCGTCAGGCGGGTCCGACCGGCGCCCAGGTCGGTGAAGGTCAGCTCCTGCCTCATGGCGTCGCCGGGCACATGGAACGCCAGCTTCTCCGGCTCGACGACGTCCAGGTAGACGCCGTTGAACGGCATCCTCATGTCGCCCATGACCATGGTCAGTTCGCAGCGCCCACCCGGGCGGGGCTCCAACGTGACACTCTCGCGCGGGACGGACAGCCCTTCGGGCGCGAAGAACCGCACGATCTGGTCCGGGTCGGTGTACGCGGCGAACACCTTCTCGCGCGGCGCGTCGAACTCGCGGACGAAGGTGACCGAGCCGTCGCCGTGGTCGGTCATCGTGGTCGCGAGCGGGGTGGTGCCGGTCATGTCGGGCTCCTCGGGGTCTCGTGGTGTGCGGTGCTTTCGAGGAGGTAGACCGGGCGCGGCGGCGGAACTCATCGCCGCCGCCGAAGGAAATCCCCGACGGCGACGTGCCGTTGCGCGGCCGCGCGGGCGAGCCGCGGGAGAGGGGGGGAGAGCCGAGGCTCGACCGGCGCCCGCGCCGGGGCGGGCCGGTTCGGTGCCGGTGGCCGGTCCGCGCCCGGCCTCGTGGACGCCGGAGCGGCGTGGCGCGGCGGCGGCCGTGTGGTCCTGCACGAGGATGACGCGTGCCGCGGGCGTCCCGCCGCGGCCGGCCCGATCCGGATGCCGAGGACGACGAGTGGCGTGCGGGAGCGGCCATGGCGGTGCGACGAGTCGGCTTGGTGGTGCACGGCGGGCGTACGGAGGCCGTGGCGGCGGCGCGGGTGGTGCGCGCCTGGTGCCGGGACAACGCCGTCGCCTGTGGGGACATCGATGTGTGGGACGACGGCCGGCGCGGCAGTGCCCGCGACGAGATCGAGGCGGCCGGCGACCCGGATCTGATCGTCACCTTGGGCGGCGACGGAACCTTTCTGCGCGGTGCCCGGCTGGCCGCCGTGAACGACGCCCTGGTCCTGGGCGCGGATCTGGGTCGGGTCGGTTTCCTGACCGAGGTGCCCGCCGAGGACGTGCGGACCGCCTTGGACGCCGTGCGGGCGGGGCGCGTGGAGACCGAGAGCCGCATGCTGCTGACGCTCCGGGCGTCGCGTCGGTTGGAGATGCCTCCCGACGTCGCGGAACTGCTCCGGTACGGCCGCGGCCCCATGCCGCCCCCTCCACAGGTCCGCACCGACTGCGAGGCCGACGACGAGTGGGGCGTGGCCCTGCACATCGCGGCCCTCAACGACGTGGTCCTGGAGAAGCTGTCCCGCGACCGGCAGGTGTCGGTCGGCGTCTACATGTCCCGGCGGCTGCTGGCGTCGTACTCGGCCGACGCGCTGCTGGTCGCCACGCCGACGGGATCGACGGCCTACAGCTTCGCGGCGGGCGGGCCGGTGGTGTCGCCGCGGGCCGAGGCGATCGTCTTCACGCCGGTCGCGCCGCACATGGCGTTCGACCGCTCGGTGGTGGTGGCGCCGGACGAACCGATCGGCCTGCGTGTCCTGGAGCGCTCGGGCCAGGCCGCGGTCAGCGTCGACGGCCAATTGCGCGGCGTTCTCGACCCGGGGGACTGGATCGCGGTGTACGCGGCGCCGCGGCGGCTGCGCGCGGTGCGCCTGGGGCCGAACGACTTCTACGGCCGCCTGCGTCGGCGGATGAACCTCACCGACGCCCCCGCGGCGGTCGCGGACGGCACCGCGGCACCGCTGTGGTCCGTGACCACCCCGCCGCCCGCGGATCTCGCCCACCTGACTCTCTCGCCCGCGTCTCCCGGGGCGGACGACACCTGATCCGCGCCGACGAGGACGGTCGCCCGAGGACGGTCGCCACACAGATCGCCACCTTCGCCGAACGGCACCCGGTGTACGCGGTCGACACCATCGACGACCCCGGCCGAAGCGTCCAGACCGCGGTGATGACGGGCTCGGCCGACGCGGCCGCTGGCTGGACCAGACGCTCGCGGGCCTCGGCCTCGACCGCGTCCACCTGGTCGGGCAGTCCTACGGCGGCTGGCTGGCACTCAACCAGGCGGCCCACAACACCGACCGGATCGCCAGCGCGACACTGCTCGACCCCGGCGGCCTGGAGAAGGTCCGCGCCGGGTTCTACATCAACATGGTCGCGGGCGCGTTCGCGACGGCCGCGCCGCGGCGGCTGCGCCCGTGGCTGGCCCGCAGGCTCGCCCAGCCCGCGCTGGTGATGGACCCGAGGGACCTCGCGCCGGTGATGATCGGAGCCCGCAGGTTCGGCCCGCAACGCAGCGCGGCCCGACCCTTCACGGACGACGAACTGCGCGGCGTCAAGGTCCCGTTGCTGGCCCTCCTCGCGGAGCGCAGCGTGCTGCTGCGCCCGGAGCGGGCCCGGGACCGCGTCCGGCGCCTCGTGCCCGGCGCCGAGGCCGAGATCGTCCCCGGGGTCGGACACGGACTCACGCTGGAGCAACCGGAGTTGGTCAACGCCCGGGTGCTGGGGTTTGTCGAGGGCGAGCGCGGCTGAGGACGCCGGGGGCGCGGAGTGTCGGGTGCATCCGCGGTTGGTCAGGCCGGGGTGCCGAGGTTGGTCGAGGGCGTCCCCGGCTGAACCCGGCAGAGTGCCGGGCCCGCCGCGGTTGGGCATGCCCGGGTGCGGAGGTCCGTCGAGGGCGAGCGCGGCTGAGGACGCCCGGCGCCGCGGTGTGCCGGGTCCACCCGCGGGCCGGGCCCGTCCCACCACGGGCCGCGCGATTTCTCCCCCGCGACATCGGGCGACCGTCCCGTGGGCGCCCTTCGCCGGGCCCGGTCGCGACCGCCCGCGGTGGGGGGCTTCGTCACCACGCGGGATCGTGCGCTCCCGCGCAGGTCGCGGTGTCGCGGGCCGTGTTGCCCGCGCTTCCGGCTGAACGCCGTTCCGGCGCAGGGCCGTTCGACCTCGCGCCGAGAGGCCGTCCGATGCTCGCCGGGCGTTCACGGTGTCAACGTCCCGCGTCCGACCGGTCGTCGGCGTGGGCCCGTGCCCCGCGGTCATGCCCCCGCGGCGGCCTTGGCGGCGTCGTAGCGTTCCTGGGCCGTGATGACGCCGGCCATGTTCGCCTCGATGAACTCGATGAGCCCGCTGAGGCGTTCGACGACGCCGCTGCCGAACTCGGTCAGCCGGTACTCCACGTTCGGCGGGATCGTCCGGCGCACCTCGCGCACCACCAGGCCGTCGCGCTCCAGCGCGTGCAGCGCCTGGGCGAGCATCTTCTCGCTGATGCCGTCGACGCGCCGCCGCAGGGCGTTGAAGCGCATGTCGCCGTCGGCGAGCGCCACCAGGACCAGGCCGCCCCAGCGACCGGTGACGTGTTCCATCGTGGGGCGCGAGGGGCAGCCCCGGGCGAACACGTCGAAGACGACTTCCTCCAAGCCGTCCTCGCGTGCCGTCGCCTCGCTCCGCGTGCTCTCCATGACCGCAACGGTACCTCGGTCCGCTGCGTCCGCGTCAGCGCTCGCCGAAGGTTTGTACTTTCCAGAAGTTAGTGCAAGACTTTCGGTAAGCGCGGTGCGGCCGTCCCGGCCGTACCGCACCGCACGTCCCTCGAGGAGAGACCACCGTGATCGTTGTCACCGGGGCCACCGGACGCCTGGGCCGTCGGACCGTCGAAACCCTGCTCGCACGCGGGGTGCGCGCCGACGGCATCGCCGTCGCGGTGCGCACCCCCGAACGCGCCGCCGACCTGGCACGGCAGGGCGTCCAGGTGCGCGAGGGCGACTACGACCGGCCCGACACCCTCCCCGCCGCGTTCGCCGACGCCGACAAACTGCTGCTCGTCTCCGCCAACGCGCACGACGACACCCTGCGCATCGCCCAGCACCGCAACGCGATCGCCGCCGCGCACGCCGCCGGGGTGGGACACCTCGCCTACACGTCGATCGTCGACGCGGACACCAACCCGCTCGCGCTCGCGACCGTGCACAAGGCCACCGAGGAGGCGGTGCGCGCGAGCGGCCTGCCGTTCACGCTGCTGCGCAACGGCTGGTACTTCGAGAACTACACCGCCGGCATCCCGGCCGCCGTCGAGCGGGGCGGCATCGTCGGCACCGCCGCGGACGGGCGCGTCGCCGCGGCCTCGATCGCCGACTACGCGGAGGCGGCGGCCGTCGTGCTCACCGGCACGGGGCACGAGGGCAAGGCGTACGAACTCACCGGTGACGCGTCCTGGACGCTCGCCGACCTGGCCGCCGAGATCGCCCGGCAGTCCGGCACCGACGTCACGTACACCGACGTGCCCGCCGGGCAACTCGCCGAGATCCTGGCCGGTGCCGGCCTGCCGCAAGGCCTGGTGCCGCTCCTGGTCGACGCGGAGGTCCACACGCGCGGCGGCGCGCTCGGCCGCGTGACCGACGACCTGCGTACCTTGATCGGACGCCCGTCGGCCACGCTCGCGGAGGCGGTCGCCGCGGCGCTGAAGAACTGACGCCGCCGGGGGAGGAGGGGCATCCCGGCCGGCGGCCGGATGCGGTGCGAGGTGCCGAAGCCGTGGGAGGCGCCGAGCCGGACGGGGAGTTCGGCGCCGAGACGACCGGGCGCACTGACCGGCCGCACCGACCGGCCGGGCCGGCCCCCGGCCTGGGGACCACCCGCGCCGGTGCCCTCGGCGGAAAGGCCCACGGCTCCGCGCGGCACGAGGAGTTCGCGCACATTCGGGAGCCTGCTCCGAGCCCGCCGACACCCCTCGGTGCGCGGCCGAAACCGGTTGCACCGGCCCCCCTCAACGCGCCGATACTCCCTCATGAGCAGATTCGCCGAGGTCGTTGTGCTTGCCCTGGACGCGGACGAGGTCATGGAGCCGCTGACCCGCGACGACCCGGCGCGCACCTGGTACGGCCGATTCGTTCCGATCGAGAGCCAGTGGGGTGGTTCCTTCGGCTGCGGGTGGGCCGTGGAGTTCGAGCGCATGCGCAACCGCACCGGTCTCCTGAGGCACTTGGAGTCGCTTCCGTGGCCCCGCCCCGGCAGCGTCCAGGTCCTGATCCACGACCAGGACGACGACTGCTTCGGCCTGTGGATGCTCCGGGACGGCAGGTTGGTGGAGGTCCCTCTTCCGCACACGCAGCGGATCCACCCACCGGCCCCGCCCCACGACGACGACCCGCCCGACCCGGGATACCTCGTCCGGACCGACCAGGGCCGACCGCTCCCCGCCCAGACCCCGCCCGACCGACGGGACCCACGCCCGGCCTGGTGACCACGCGAATGGCTCCCGCCTGACGCGACCCCCGACGAAGAATGCTCGCTGTGTGACCCACGCCACACTGGGTTCCTGTCAGGAATCGACGCGCCGTCCCGCTCAAGTCGCGAAGGGCAAGCGAATCGACGGGAGCGAGACATGAAGCACCGCATTGTCGTCCTCGGCGCCGGGTACGCCGGGGCGTTCACGGCCGGGACCCTGGCCCGCCGGCTGTCCCCGGCGGGTGTCGAGATCACCGTGGTCAACGCCGTGCCGGACTTCGTCCAGCGGCTGCGGCTGCACCAGTTGGCGGCCGGGCAGGACATCGAGGCGCCCCTCCTCGCCGACGTCTTCGGCGGTACGGCGATCCGGCTGCGGGTGGCCCGCGTCACCGCGATCGACCCCGAGCGCCGGGTCGTCGCCGTGGCCGACGCCCACGGCGGCGGCCGAGTCGAATACGACACGCTGGTGTACGCGCTCGGCAGCCACGGCACCGGCCACAGCGTCCCCGGCGCGGCCGAACACGCCTTCGACGTCTCCGCCAGGCCCTCGGCACTGCGGCTGCGCGAGCGTCTGGACGGCCTGGGCGAAGGCGGCAAGGTCGTGGTCGTCGGCGACGGGCTGACCGGCATCGAGACCGCCACCGAGATCGCCGAGTCGCGGCCCGGCCTGTCGGTGGCGCTGGTCGCCCGCGGCGAGTTGGGCGCCCGGCTCTCCGACGGGGCCCGCGGCCACCTGCGCCGGGCCTGCGTCCGGCTGGGGGTCGCCGTCCTGGAGCACACGTTCGTCGAGGGGGTCGAGGCGACGCGCGTGCTGTGTGCCGACGGCACCGTCCTGGCGTCGGACGCGACCGTGTGGACGGCCGGGTTCGTCGTCGCCCCGATCGCCGCCGCGGCCGGGCTGGAGGTCACCGAGGACGGCCGGATCGTCGTCGACCGCACCATGCGGTCGGTCACGCACCCGGACATCTACGCCGTCGGCGACAGCGTCCACGCCATCGGCGACAACCGCCGACCGCTGCCGATGTCCTGTGCGTCGGCCGGCTACACCGGCCGGCAGGCCGTCGAGGCGATCGTGGGCCGCCTGACCGGCCGCAAGATCGTGAACGCCAAGCTGGAGTACCTGGCCAACCACATCAGCCTCGGGCGCCGGGACGCGATCCTGCAGATGGTCGACGACGAAGCACAGCCGAAGCCCAAGCACATCGGCGGACGGAAGGCCGCGCGGATCAAGGCGGGCATCGTCAGGATGTCGCTGTGGGCCACCGCGCACCCGACCTTCGGCCTGCCCAAGCGCAGGCACCGGCTGGCCGCCGTGCCGGATACGGCGCCCGCGGCGAACCGGGCGGACTCCGCCGAGAGCGCTGCCGCGTAGCCGCCGCCTAGGGTGGTCCGCGTGGACAGTACCGCCATCGACGCCATCGACACCGGCAGGTTCGAGGCCGGCCGGAACCGGCTGGCCTCGCTGGCCTACCGGCTGCTGGGCTCGGCGGCCGACGCCGAAGACGCCGTACAGGACGCCTTCCTGCACTGGCAGGCCGCCGACCGGCGGCGGATCAAGGTCCCGGAGGCCTGGCTGACCAAGGTCGTCACCAACCTGTGCCTGGACCGCCTCCGCTCGGCACAGGCCCGCCGCGAGCGCGCTGTCGGGGCCTGGCTGCCGGAACCGCTCCTCGACGGCGACCCGATGCTCGGCCCCGCCGACACGTTCGAGCAGCGCGAATCGGTCTCGCTCGCCGTCCTGACGCTCATGGAGCGCCTGACGCCCCTTGAGCGGGCCGTCTACGTCCTGCGCGAAGCGTTCTCGTACGGCCACGCCGAGATCGCGGAATTGCTGGACATCGGCGTGTCCGCGAGCCAGCAGCACCTCCACCGGGCCCGGCACCGCATCACCGTCGCGCGGCGCGGCGGCGAGGTCGACCCGGCGTCCGCGCGCCGGATCGTCGAGGAATTCCTCGCCGCCGCCACCTCGGGCCGCATCGAGAAACTGGTGGCGCTGCTCACCGACGACGCGACCGCGATCTCCGACGGAGCGGGCCTGACCGCCAGGCTGCTGGAGTACGACACCCCGCGGCGCGTCGCCGCCATCGCACGAGCCGGCTTCAAACCCGCCCCCGGGAAGCGGCGACTCGTCGGCGGCACCCCCGCCATCCACTACGCGCGCGTCAACGGCACCCCCGCCGTCCTCACCGTGGTCGGCGACCGGGTCGTCGGAGCCGTCGCGTTCGACATCACCGGCGGCAAGATCGCGACGGTCCGCGGCATCGCCGCTCCCGCCCGCCTCGTCCGCCTCACCGAGGCCTGGCGCCACCACGACGCGGACCCGCCGCTCATCGCCCGGTGGTGACCCGGCCCCCGACCCGCCGTACCCCGGTCCTCGGCGGCTCGGGAACTCGGGAAGAAGAACGCGGCCTTCCCGCCGTCCGGCGACGGGAACAGGAAGCCGCCCCCGGTGTCACCGAAATTGACCGCGAAAGGCAGGTGGCAGGAGTCGAGTTGGGCGACCAACCGCCGGCCCGCACCGGGCGGGTCGTCGCCCCGCAGCCGGACCGGCACCACGTCGGGGCCGCCGAGCCGGTTCATCCGGATACCGCCGTCGTCCGCACGGGGTCTCCGGTTGTCGATCGACCTACTGTGCGACCAGACCACGGAAGTTGTCGCGCGCCACCGACGGCCGGTGTCGGCGAAAGATTCCCCGGTCCGACGGCGATGAGTTTCGGCGCTCTCCGGGGTCTCCATCCGAACGACCCCGACGACAAGGAGAACCCTGATGGCCAGGATCATCTACTGGATGAACACCTCGATCGACGGCTACATCGAGGATGCCGACGGCAACATGGACTTCCTGACCCCGGACGACGAGTTCCACCAGGCGGCGAACGACCACATCCGCCGGACCACGGCGTTCCTGTTCGGCCGGCGGCTGTACGAGGCGATGGAACAGCCCTGGACCCAGGACCTCGGCGGCGAGGAAGCACCAGCCGTCGAGCGGGAATTCGCCCGGCTGTACCAGGAGACACCGCGGTACGTCTTCTCCGACACCCTCCGGAGCGCCCCCGCGGGAGTCACGATCGTCCGCCGCGACGACGCCGCGTCCACGGTGACGCGCCTCAAGCACGAACTCGACGGCAACCTCCAACTCGGCGGTCCCGAACTGGCCGCGTCCCTGGTGGACTTGATCGACGAATTCTGGGTGTACGCCTTTCCCGTGATCGTCGGGGGCGGCAAGCCGTACCTGCCCGTGCGGGAGAAACTGCTGCTGCGTCTGGTCGAGCACCGCTGCTTCGCCTCCGGAACCACATTCCGGCGCTACACACGAACCTGACGGGCCCACCCCGCGCACGGGCGTACGCGCCACCGGCCGTACGCCCGTGCGCGGCCCGCGTCCGGGGGCGACGTGTCGGCGCGTGCCGGTTCCATGGCGCCGAACCCGGCGGCGACGCCGAAGCCTCGGGGCTTGGCCGCGGTTCACCTGCCTGGTTCCGCCCGATCCCGCGAAAGGCACGACGTGACGCGTAGCGACCCCCGCACGGACCAGGACGCGCAGCGGGCCGCGCAACGTGCCGCGCTCGACCACGTCCTCGCGCTCACCGTCCGAACCTCGTGGGCGGACGCCTTGGTCCTGCGCGGCAGCATGGCGATGCTCGCCTGGGCCGACGCGCGGGCCCGCGAGCCGGCCGACCTCGACTGGGTCGCGGCTCCCGGGCCGGTGCCGGTCCACCCGCTGAGCCCGTACCCCTATGTGGACGACCTCGACGCGGTCCGGTACTGGCCCGAGGCAAGCCACGGGGCCGCGGAGTACGAGCTGTTCAAGGACGAGGCGGAGAGCTTTGCGACCGGGGGCCTGCACCCGAGAACGCCGCCGGAAGGCACGCGCTGGATCCGGCCGCCCGAAACCGACGACCGCGACGACCTCGTCCGCGAACTGGTCGGCCTGCTGGACGCGAGCCCGGACACACCTGGGGGCCACCCAGCCGACCTCCCCGGCGGGTCGCCCACCAGCCGACCGCCCGCCGTGCGGTTCGATCCCCGGCGGTACCGCATCGACCCCGACTGGGAGTACACCGAGTACGTCGTCTCCACCGAAAGAGGCGGTGGCGTCAGGGTGTCGCTGCCGTGGACCGGTGAGCACGGCACCTCCGGCGACGTCCAGGTCGACATCGTCTTCGACGAGCCGATGGAGGAGAGCCCTGTCCACGCCCTGATCCCGCGCGCCGACGGCCGCGAACCCACCCTCGTCCGCGCCGCGAGTCGCGAACTGTCCCTCGCATGGAAGCTGCTGTGGCTGCACCGTGACATCGCCCGCCACGGACAGGGCCGGGGCAAGGACCTCTACGACGCGGTCGTCCTCGCCGAGTCCCCCCGCACACGGCTCCGGCCGCCGCTGCTGCGCCGGGTCCTGCGCGCCCAGGGCGAGGTCGGCGTCGGCGACGTCACCCTGGAGCGCATATCCGCATGGGACGTCGACTGGGCCGGTTTCCGTGCCGACCAGCCGCAGGTCCGCGGGGACCTCGACAGCTGGCTCGGCCGGCTGGACCGGGCGGTCCGGCGCATGCTCGAAACGGACGGCGGCGAACCGGGCCCCGCGCGTGATGGCCGCGGCGCCTGCTGAGGCGTCTTGCGTCCGGCGGCCCAGCCGGATTGTGCGTGACGGCGGCGACGGTCGCCGCGTTGGCACCCGGCGATGCCGCGAAAACCGGTCGGTGTGGCGTCCGTTCGGTCGGTCGGTGGGAGCCGGGGCCGGGGGAGGCCGCGCTTCCGGAGACCGGACGTCTGTCGGCCGTGGCCTGGGGAACGCGCCGTCGCTCGTCCTTGCGTCGTCCCCAGCGGTCCGGCCGCCCGGCTTGAAGACGGAGAGGACCACCGCGGTCCACAGCAGAGCGGCGAACAGTCCCATCGCACCGACCAAGAGCACGCCCGTACTGCCCGTGTCGATCCGGCCGTTCGCGCAACGCGGCGCGCAGCGCGGCCCGCGGCCGGGCGATGATCTCGCCGCGGATCACCCGCAGGCTCCCGCGCGCGTTCGCCGGGCCGGCGCGGCGACGCCCCACGGCGGCTCGCGGTGCTGACCGGCAAGGAACGCGAGGTTTTGGTGCAGGTCGCCGCGGGAGCGTCGAACGCGGAGATCGCGGCGGCGCTGTACATGAGCGAGGCGACCGTGAAGACCCAGGTCAGCCGGATTCTCGCGAAGCCGGGTCTGGCCAACCGGGTCCAAGCGGCGATTCTGGCGGACCAGGCCGGGTTTCCGGACCGAGTACGCGCCGGGCGTCACCAGGTCCGCGCACGGTGAGGGTCCGGTGGAGGTCAGGGGGTCTGCTTCCTCAGCCCCGGCGCGCGGCCTTGCCGGCGTTCCGGGGCGGGGGAGAAGTCGGATCGCACGGTGCCACCGCCCGCGGTTCCGCTGCCCGCCCCGGCACGGTTCATCGGTCCCAGGCCGGCGGCGACCGCCTGCAACTTGTCGCCGTCGACGCCAAGGTTGGGCTGGGCGAATCCGCCCGACACCACGGCCGTGAGCCGTTCGTGTCGCTCGGCGACAGGGGCCGGCACAGGGGAGATCGGGCTCGAGGCCGAGGACTCGGCCCCGTCCGCCGACGCCTGCCCGACCCGCGGCGCGTCGGAGGAATTGACCGGGGCGTCCGCCGGGAGGCGGGTCGGGTACGCGGTGTCGGGGGCGTTCTTCACGGGTGGCACGGGGGTGGGGAGCGTGGTGTCCCGGCGGGCCGCCTCGGGCGCCGGTGTGTTCGCATGCCCGGCGTCCCGGCCGAGCGACCGCGCGATTCCCCTCACGTACTCCCCGTGGGCCTCGCGCCGCACCACGGAGATGAACTCCTCGGCCCGGGCGGTGATTTCCTGGGGCTCCCAGCCGAGGGCCGGGCCGGCGACGGTGACTTCGGCGACCGCCATCCCCGGAATATCCGAACTCCGCCAGCTACTGCTGAAGAGTCGCGTGCCGGATTCCTCGGTGTGCAAGGCCGCGGCGCGTGTGAGTTCCTGGCGCGTGCCCGGTGCCCAGACCTGGAACTGATGGGTGTGCGGCGGGTTCGGGAAAACGGCGAGCCCGTCGACGGCGGCCAGCGACTCGGCCACGACCGGGGCGTGGTCGACGTACTCGGGGAGCCGGGGGAGTTCCCGCTCCATCGCCATCACGGCGGGGAGCGCCACCGGCCAGAGTTCGTGTGCCCGGCCACCGAACTCGTGCCGCCACGCCTGCGCCTCCTGAATGAACGATTTGTCCCCGACCAGAAACGCGCCGGACGGGGCGCCGAGTGCTTTGTCGAGCCCCAAGTAGGCGGAATCGATGGCGAATTCGGGAAGGATCCGCTCCAGCGGAAGGCCGAAATGCCGGGCGGATTCCCACAATCGTGCCCCGTCGACGTGGACGAAGGCACCTCGGTCGTGCGCCGCGTCGACCACGGCTCGCAGATCCTCGGCGGCAGGGAGCAGGAAGCCCGGTTCCCGCAGCGGAAGTTCCAGGAACACCGAGCCGAACTCCCCGGGATGGGACCGCACATCGTCGGCGGTGAGCTGGTCCGGTCCCGGTGTGACCACGCGCGGCTTGAGCCCGGAGACCTCGACCATCGCGTTGTTCTCCCAGCGCAGCGGATGCGCGTACGGATGGATCGCGACCGCCCGGGAGCCGGTGCGGTCCGCCCAGACCTTCAGGGCGGCCTGCTGTGCCATGGTTCCCGTGGGAAACAGCAGCGCCGTCTCCACGCCGAGCAGTTGCGCGGCCCGCTCCTCCGCGATCCTGACGAGGCCGCCGTTGCCGTACTTGTCCGGAGGGAGGTCCGCGATACCGGGGTTCTCCGCGAGCCAGGCCGCCTGCCGCAGCACCTTCTCGCCGATCGGTTCCGGTGTGTGGCCGGACAACACCTTGATCCCACGTGCCTGGTGCGTCTGCGGCGCGGTTCCCTTGGCATTCACCGGGGTCAGTCTGCCAGTGCGCCCGTGATTTGCCCATCATGGCAATCGACTGTCGTTCGGGGAAGGTCACGTGACGCCGTTACCGTGCGAATCACGGCCATGACCGAGTTGTTCCGAGCTGTTCCGACGAACCCGGCCGACCTGCCGAGGCAACGTGGGTCACCGTCCTCCGGTGGCCGGCCCGATGCTCGGCGGAGAACCCCCACCGCTGTCCCCGCCCACGCCGAGCGGCAGCAACGCCTGGGCGGCGCCCGCGAGTTCGGGACTGGCGGCACCGTGCCTCAGGCTCCCGTACAGGGTCCCGAAGGCGAGTGGCACGTTGAGCCCGCGGCTGAGGGCGTCGTCGCACCGGCGGAGCGCAGGAGCCGTTCCCCGCCAGTGGGCCTCCGTGGACGGGGTGCCGCCCATGGCGGCGGCGTAGGTGTGCGGCAGGGGCGGCGGAGGCGGCGCGGGTCGGGACAGCGCGGGAAACGACGGCGCGGGGCGCGGCTGCATCCGTGCGACCAAGAGGCGCAGGCGACGGCGTGCGACCCGCGCGTCCTGGAACAACCCGTGACCCGCGTGGAGGTCGGCACACCGGAACCGGCGAGGGTGCCGGTGATGGCCCGCGACGAGCAGGGCGAAGCGAACGTCGGCCGCGGTCAGCGTGCCCCCGACGACATCGGCGACGGTCGGTACGCGGCCGGTGCGGTGTGCGCCGTCGTGGTGGCACGCCCCGTGTACCTCCACCGGGCCGACGACCACGCGGCACAGCGGCTCGACCGGTCCGGCCGACCCTTCGGGCTGTCCAAGGACGTCGATCCCGAACGGGCCACCCTCGCGCGGGTACGGACCACGGAAGCCATACCGGACGCCCACCCGATAGCCCTTCCAGACCAGGAAACGCAGCAACGCGTCCGCGACCGCGGCCAACCGCTCCTGCCCAAGGCCACGCACTTCCGGCGCCACCCACGGCAGCCGCAACGTGAGCATCCCGGTCGGCGGTGGCAGGAAGACCAGCCGCCCCGTCACGCCGTCGAACAACCGGATCGCCCTGCCGTGCTCGGCCGGGAACTCCACATGCTGAACCTCCATCGCGCCAGGCGCACACGAACCCCTCACCCACGCACCCTCGCACACCCTGTCAACAGGTGCCTCCCCCTTCATCGGCGGTGCGGGGGAGCGGTCTCCCGGAGAGGCAACTGTCACATCCACGACGGTTCGTCCGTTCGGTTCGACGCCTGATCCGGGGGCCCCGGTTCTCGCGTTGCGGGATGCACCAGAGGGCGCGCATCAACCGTCTGAAGAGGGACCAGGCGGTCCCGACTCGGGTACGACAAGCTTCCTGTTCCGCTGCGAGGCCACCATTGCCGTCACCATCGACGCGATCGGTGAGCGGCTGCGAGCCACGAGTCCACGCTCAATCAACCCCCAGATCGTACGCCTGCCGTGAGGCCCTCATCGCCGGCTCGTGCCGCTCGGCCCATGCGGTGAGTCCTGCCAGGTACTCGTACAACTCCCGTGCCATCGCGGTCGCCTCGTACTCCACTTTCGGCGGCACCGTCGGATACACCGTGCGCGTCAACAGACCGTCGCGTTCCAAGCTGCGCAGTGTCAGGGTGAGCATCCGGCGGCTTATGCCGTGAATCGCCCGCTCCAACTCGGTGAAGCGCACAGGTGCGTGATGAACCTCCATGAGGACGCTGATGCTCCACTTGCCACTCACCCGATTCAGTACATCGAGCACCTGGCACGCTTGGGTGACCTCGGTCGGCTCCGTTACACGGATGTTCCGCCGTGACATAAGAGTGCCTTCTTCCGCTGGATTCCATGGTCACTCAACATGGTCTCGTATCAAGAAGTGCCGCAAGAGGCACGCAGCTCAGACGTAAGGAACCAGGAGCACCCATGTTCACGACGCTCGACGAGTCGACGCGCAGGCTGCTTGACGGCAGGAACTTCGCCACCGTGTCGACGCTCGACGCCGATGGCGGTCCCCAAGCCTCGGTGGTCTGGTATCAGCGCGATGGCGACACGGTTGCGTTCTCGTCGACCGAAGACCGGGCGAAGGTACGCAACCTCCGTCGCGACCCCCGCGTCAGCATCACGGTCTTCGCCATGGACAACCCCTATCACTCGGTCGAACTCCGGGGCACCGCAGAGATCGTCCCGGACCCGGCGAAGGAACTGCCGCTGGCGCTTTCGTTCAGGTACCTCGGTGAGGCGCCGCCACCGGAGCCCGACGAGATCGTGCGGGTGATCGTCCGCGTGACGCCGACCAAGGTGAACAGGTTCGCGGTCTGAAGGCAGTGCCAACGCTCCGCGCGTCTGGCCGGACTGAGCAGGCCAAGGGTGTCGAAGGCGAACGGCATCGGCCGCCTCGGACGTGGCTCGGGTGATGCCTCCAACCGGTGGGTCCGCGGACGTCGGCGTCCGCTCTGGCGCTTCGCTCGGTACGCGGTCGCCATTCCCTGATTCGCTCCGCCGCCCGCCCGTGGCAGGACAGCAGAGACGCAGGCTAGATATCCGCGATATGCGCGTGCCATCCTGGAAACGCGATCGGTCCTGTGCGTTTCGCGGACAATGCGATTGGCAGGGCATTTTGATACTCTCGGCAATTGGTTGATGTGCACAATTGATCCAGGCGTCAAGTCTGAGTACGCCCGTACGGATTCCGCCATCCGCTGACCGCGATTTTCCTGCCTTTCTTGTCACCGCGCTCGGCGGTTTCCGGAGTTCCCGCCGCGTGCTTAGGGTTAATGGCAGGCCGTATTCGCGTGCGCATTCCGCGGCGGCCCCGCAGGACCGGACGTTCGCAGCTTCCAGACGTTGGAGTGACCTCACCATGAGCGGTACCCGGATTCCGATCGCGGCGACGGCGACGGCGACGTTGACGGCGCCGGAGGCCCGGCCCGGCGAACCGCCCGGTGGGGGCGGCGTGTCGATCGGCGCCGGCGCGGGCCCCGGGAGACGGTCGTATCGGGGACGGCCCCCTTCGCGACGCAGGTCGGGCCACGTCGGAGGGCTCGTGTGCGGCGCCGTCCCGAAGCGCGGCGTCCGCGACCGCGGGCGCCGGAATCACTCCGGATCCGGCGCGTGGCGCGAGTCGTCCCCTTGTCTTCCGCCGAATTGGTTTCCCTCCGGAAAGCGCGGTCGCGGGGAGCGCGCTTTCCGGAGATCCGCGGCCTCGGTGCAACAATTGACCGACGTGGGGCAGAAAGACACCCCGGATTCCACTCGCGGTGCAGGAGGCATCTCGTCCCGGCACCGCGCGTGTGCCTACAGTCCCGGCAGTGTCGACGCCAGGCGACGGTATCGAACCGCGTCCGGCAGCCCGAAGCGCGCTTTGTTCGCCCGTCGAGTACAGGAAGACCGGCAGTGATGTCCACCATGACATATGACCGCGACGGAACGGCGTCCCTGTCGGGGGGATCGCCAATTCCCACCACCGGGCGCATTCTTTACGAGGGGTCCGATCTCCGAGAGATCCACCGGCAGGTCTCGACGCATCTCGCCCCGCACCACCTGCTGCTCGAGTCCGCGTCCCCGCTCGCGGCCCACTTCCGCCTCGTGCACCGCGGCGAGGTGTCGTTGTACGTCCTCGCGTACGGCACCGACATCGAAGTCATCGCCGGCGCGGGCGAGTTCTACCAGGTGCACTTGGCCCACACGGGCGGAGGCGCGTTAGTCGTCAACGACCGGCAGGTGCCGTTCTCCGCGGCCATCACCGGGCCCGGGGACCGCGTCACCCAGCAGTGGGCGGCCGACACCGTCGCGCTGATCGCCCGCATCCCGCAACGGGTCGTCGACATGGCGGTCGCGAAGCAGCTCGGCCACCGTCCTTTGTGCCCCGTGCGGTTCGCCGTCGAGATCGACGAGACCGTGCCGCTGTCGCGCCGATGGCTGGCCCTGGCCACGGACTTCAGCGAGGCCGCCGCGGTGGGCATGCTCCACCGCTCGCGCTTCATCCAGATGCACTTCGAGCAAATGCTGGTGCACGGCCTGTTGTTCGGCCAGCGGCACAATCTCTCCGCCGACCTGATCCAGCCCACGGCCCTGCCGATGGCGCTGCGCCTGGCCCTGGACTTCTGCAAGACGCACGTCCGCGATGACTTGACCGTCGCCGACATCGCCGAGGCCGCGCAGACGAGCATCCGCCGCCTGCAGGAGCTGTTCCGCAAGCACCTGAAGACGACGCCGCTGACGTTCCTGCGGCGCCTGAGACTGGCACACGCACACGACGACCTGGTCGCGCTCGCCGCCGGGGAGGCCGAGGGCAGCGTCACCGAGGTGGCCACGCGTTGGGGTTTCACCCACCTGGGCCGGTTCGGCGTCCTCTACCGGCAGGTGTACGGCACCGTGCCCTCCCGGACGGCCCGGTACGGCGCGCCGGCGCCGCACGATCGGCCCCCGTACATGTGAACCACCGGACCGGTGCCGTGCGAGCGCGGCTGACGCGGCACCACCGGGCGACGCGCAGCGTCACCTCCCCACACGGCCCGGCGGGCCGGGCCCAGCGAGGCCTTGGCCCGCGCGGGCGGTGACGACGCACTCCGCGCGGATCCTCCCCGCCAACCGCGCACGAGGTGTGTGTCAGCCGCCCAGGACGGCCCCCCGGGCCCCCACCGGCGGAACATCCGTCCGCGCCCCTTGGCCGACCCGTCTCCAAGCTCCTGACGGCGGTCGGCGCCGTGGACCCCGGCGGCGACCGCCGTCGGAAGCCGATCGGAAGGCACCGCACAGCCGAGACCGCCGTCCGCCCCGGTGTGGGCAGACGGCGGTCTCGTCGCACTCATCTCGCGTCAGACGCTTGGCTGTTGCCCGCCCGGCGGGGTGTCGAGGACCGACCTCGTGACCCGCTCGGAGACGGCCGCCACGAAGCGCCGCGGGCGCCGCGGGGTCAAGTGCGCGCTCACGCTGTTGGCGAACCCCGGTACCACGTAGGCCAGATCCCGATCCAGGCCGCGCAGCCCCGCCCGCACGACGGCCTCCGGACTCATGAACCGGCCGCCGATCGCGGCCTTTTCGCCCATCCGATCGAAGAACCGCGTGCGGGTGGGCCCGGGGCACAACGCGACGACCCTCACACCACGGCGACGGTATTCGGCACGCAGGGCCAGGCTGAAGTTGAGCAGGAACGCCTTGCCCGCCCCGTACACGGCGAAGTACGGGGACGGTTGCAGCCCCGCGGTCGAACTGACATTCACGATCCCGCCGCGCCCGCGCTCGACCATGCCGGGGGCGATCACGCGCGTGAGCCCGACCACGCTCGCGACGTTGACCATCACCTGCCGGTGGTCCTCGCCGGCCGGAATCTCCTCGAAACGTCCGGCGGTTCCGAACCCGGCGTTGTTCACCAGCAGGTCGACCGCGATGCCACGCGCGGAGAGCTCGGCGGCGATCCGCCCCGGCGCGTCCGCCTCCGCCAAGTCCCGCACCATCACATGCACCCGCACACCGTGCTCACCCCGCAACGCGCCCGCCACCTCCTCCAAACGCTCCGCCGACCGCGCGACAAGAACCAAATCATGCCCACGACACGCCAGTTGCCCGGCAAACTCCGCACCAATCCCACCGGACGCACCGGTCGCCAGAGCAGTCGTCCCGCTTGTTCGCACCGTCATGGAGGACTCCTTCCGCACATCACTCAAATAGATAGTAGATAGTTTCGCTATCCATTATGCATGGGGAGTGCGTCCCTCGCTCGAAACGGGCCGACCGGCCATGGAACGTGGTCCTGGGGATCGCGGTTCGCGGATTGTCGGCAGTGTCATCGGGAACTTACGGTCGACGCGCATTGCCGACGTTGCTGCCTTCCGTAGCCCCGAAACCCCACCGGGGTGGGGCTCGGTCGCGTCGGCGGCACCCGGCGCCGACACGGGCGCCTTCAGCCATGCCCGCTCCCGCCGAACCGGCACTGATTCCAAGGTCATGATCATGCAATCCACACGCATTGCCCTTGTCTCCTCGACCGCGGTCCTGGCCCTTGTCCTCACCGCGTGCGGCAGCGACGACGACAAGGACGGCGCGCAAGCAGCCGCGTCGGCGACGACGGCATTCCCTCCCACCGCGACGCCCGGCGACGTGCCGTCCCCCACCACGACCGACCGCGGTGCCACCGGGGAGGCGGCCACCAACACTCCTGTGGATGCGGGGCAGTTCCCCACCACCGCGCCGGGCACCGAACTCAAGGTGGGCGAGAGCGCGGTCATCCCGTTCGAGCAGAGCAGCAAGCAGGGAGTGCTCCAGGTCACCATCACGGCCATCGAGAAGGGGACCATCGGCGACCTGACGGCCGCGAACATCAGGGTGAACGATGACCAGAAGTCGTCCACGCCCTACTACGTCCGGGCCACGATCAAGAATGTCTCGGACGCCGACCTCTCCGACGCCAGCCTGCTGGTCCCACTGGCGGCGCTCGACGAGGCCGGCCGCGACCTGGCCTTCACCACCGTCCTGGGGAGCTTCAAGAAGTGTCCGCTGCCCAGGGCCGAGAACTTCACCAACGGGGCCGAGGTTTCCGGGTGCAAGATGGTCATGGCCCCAGCTGGTGCGACCGTGGCGGCGGCCGGCTTCGACCTGCCGCGCAAGTCCTCCGGTGAGCCGGTCATCTGGAAGCCGTGACGCACACCTGCGGTCGTCCGAGTGGCGGTGGTGCACGGCCCGGTTCACGTCCCTGAAGGGTGTTCCTTGGATGTTCGGGGACAGGGCCTGGAGTGGCAACGTCCTTCGCGGAACCGCGCGTTGCCCGGGAGGGCGGGCCGGTCCCGCCCTCCCGGAGGCTTGGCTGCCGTCGCACGCCCCGCTGCCACCTGAGGTGACGGCGCTACGACCCGTCCTCCGGGTGGTGGAACAGGGGGTGAACACACCACAGTACGAGCGCGGATTCGCGGGCTCATCTGCGGGAATCACAGGTGCCGACGGCAAGGCCGCGCCGCGCATGGGACGAGACCGGCCCGACCGACCCCCACTCCGCCGCCCGTGACCGGCCGCGCGAGCGTCGCGCCGGACATCCCGGCGGTCGGTCAAGGCAACCATGGCCTCCGCGCGGCTCGCCAGGCTGCGCGCGCGGCTCGGCCCCAGAGCAGGCACTCCCCCTGGCTTCCCCGGCGCCGGCCGTGCCCCGCGAGTCAAGCCACGCAACTCCGCCCCGCGACCGCTTGGCGTCGCGTGCGCCCGCTTCTGCGCCGCCCCCGAGAGCGTGCAGCGGCGCGCCCGGGCGAGCAAAACCGTCGGCAAGCACGTCGGCCGCGTGCAGCGGCGAGGGCACCGGGCTCGATTCGGAATCGCCGTCCCTCACCCCGCCCCGGCCTCCGAGCCATCGGCGTGCCTACCGTGCCGGTCCGGAAGTAGCCCGGCAATTCCAGGAATCTGCGGCCATCGCCCCGAACGGCCTTTCTCCAGACCGTCGTTCGCGTCGCCACCTGGCGCCGTCGTCGCCGGCTCCCGCCCCATCGCGCCAAAGGCCAAGTGAACGTCAGCCTTCGGGCGCCTCGGTGTCCTGGTCGTCCCCTGGTCCGGGGGCGAAGTACTGCTGCGAGGTATGTTCCTGGGCCAGGCGCCGCAGCGTGCAGAAGACAGCGTCGCCGAGCACCGTGGCGACGGCCGCTGACTCCACGAGGTGGGCCAGGTCCTCGCGCCGCGAGACGAACGCGATCTCGGCGTCGGCGACCACGGACGCCGCGTCCGCGTAGTGGTCCAGCAGAGCCAGGTAGTCCTCCTGCCCCAGTTGGATGAACGCGGCCACGGCACTGACCAGAGCCTCGCGGGCCGGGTTGCCCTTCAGTTCGGCACTCCAGCGGCGCCGTTCGAACAAGGCGTCGACCTCGCGCTCCGCCTGACGGCTCGCATCGTCGCCGGGGGACGTGGCCGCGGTCGGCAGCGCGTACTGCATGGAGCCGAGGACCTTGTGCACCGACTTGTCCGGATCATCGAGGGCGGCAAGTGTGTCCTTGGCGCTCGCGACCGACAGCCCGCCGACGTCGAGCAGGGCGCGGATGAGGCGAAGGCGGTGCAGGTGGTGCGGCCCGTACTGGGCCTGATTGCGACCGGTCGGCTCGCCGGCGGGCAGGAGCCCTTCCCGCAGGTAGTACTTGATGGTGGGCGTGGGGACGCCGCTGGCGGCACTAAGGGCCGAGATGCGCAAAGCGCCCTCCGGGCAAGGCTGGACGGGAATCGGTCGGTGAGGCCTTGCGATTCTACCTTGGATAGTGAAACTATCCACTATCCGTCACGGGTGAACGGGCCGGGCGGAGTGAGGAGTGCATGCCGATGAACGCCGAATAGCGCCTGCCATCCGGCTCGACACCGTGCCACATCGCACCACGTGACCGATGTGGGGCAACGGTGCGCATGCCCCGGACATCGGCCGGTCTCGTTGCCGGACACCAGGCGAACACCACACGCCGCCGGCGCTTCCGGCGCCCGAGGTTCGCAAGGCCGAGGGACGGCGGGGCGATTCGAGGCGTTCGACACCCTCCACCCCCAGGCCCGCCCGACATCCGGCCGCGGCAAACCAGGGGAGTACGGCCCGATCACACCGACCCGACAGCGGACGACCTGGGGCACCTCGAGACGCCAGGCCCGGCGCGGGGCCTGTGCCCGTGGGAACACCTTCTTCAAGGAGTTGCGTCTGTGCGACACCGCATCGAATCCACCACCCGCCGGCGCGGGGCGACACCGACGGTCCCCTGGCCGTCGCCCCCGTATTGTGTGGCACCCCGCCCGGCGCCCGCCGCCGACGCCGACTGCGGTTGCCGTGGTGCCCCGCGGACGGATCCGACCGTCCAGGCACCCTCGACATCGGTACGGCGGCGGGAACAGCCCACGGACACCCGCACGGCCCCGCACCGCGGGCGGGGGGACACCCTCGGCCGTCAGGCCGTCCTCGCCTTGTTGCTCGACGGCGACACCTACGCCGCCCGCCGGATGGCCGAGGTGCTCACGCCCGCACTCGCCGAGAACGTACGGGTTCATGTCGTCACCCCCAAACCCGGAGCCGCGAGGCAGGCACTCCTGTCACACCTGCGCACCACATGTACGCGCTCCTGGGTGGCACTGCCGCCCTCCGACGACGAGTTGGTCGTGGTGATCGAGCCCGTCTCCGACCGTCAGGTGGCGATGTCAGCCCAAGTCCGCTCGCACACCGAGGTGTTGACCCAGGCGTCATCGGGGGGCCGGGTGGGTTCGAGTCCGGCGGTGCCGTTGTCCCATGTGGCGAGTGGGTACGCCGACGCGGTACACGCCCTGCGCACACGGCCGACCGCCCAAGAGCGCGCGACCACCGCCGACCCGGCCCTGCTGCTGCCCCCGGAGGCCTGGCGTTGGGTGGCACATCTCCTGGGGCCGCTGATCCACCACGCTCCGCAGCGCACATCGTCGCCGGATTCCCCGGAACTCATCAACACCCTGCGCGTCTGGCTGGACAGCCCACGGCATGCCGGCAAACGGCTGTACGTCCACCGCAACACCATGGCCAGGCGCCTGTCCCGCATCCAAGACCTCCTGCACATGGACCTGTCCCACCTCGCCACCCGCGCCCAACTCGCCGTCGCCCTGGCACTCTTCGACCGAATCCGACCCACCACAGCGCCGGGCCCCAAGCCCGCGACGACAGCATCGTTCGACGACCTTCTGAAGAGTCCGGCCCTCCGAGACTGGGCCGTGGCACGGCTCCGCCTCCTGACAGGCATCGGCGGAGCCGGCGACCCGGTGCACACCGTCGCCACATGGCTCGCACACGGCGCCCGCCCATCACCCACCGCCGACGCCCTGGGCATCTCGCCCACAGCCTTGAGGAAACGTTTCATCCGCATCGAGACCGCGCTCGGCAGCGAGATTTTCCGCCACCCATCCACCCAATACCGCTGGTGGCTCGCCTTCACGGCATACGCACCCGAATAGCGCGTGAGGGCACGCCGCCTCAGAGACTCCCCTGCCCGCCAACCGGCGCATGTCAGCCACCTTTCACATCGATTTCGTCGGCTTCGGCCCGCCCTTCCCGATGCCGGCGCATAGTGCACTCCGAAGGTGAAAGAACGTTGGCAAGCGCAGAGGCAGCCCCGGCCTCTGGAAGGCGCGGCGCGCGGATCGTGTTCCGCGGATTGCTGTCCGACGCACCGGATCGCGTCGGCTGCGACCACATCGGCGTCTGGTTGGGCGATGGCACGATGATTCATCCGCGAACCCGGAGTTCGACGTCACCGTCGACCGCGAAGCGCGCGGCCGTCGTCCGATGGGCTCGATCGACAAGCCTGATGCTGGTCCCGTTCGGGCTGGTGGCGTGCGGCGTGCTCACGCCGGGCAACCCGGTCGCGCGGTCCGGCGCGAGCCCTTCGTCCGACGCCGGGACGACCAGGGTCCCGCCGCCGCCCACAGCACGGCCCGAGCGCCGCGACACGGCGGTCCCCGAGGAACCGGTCCGTTCGCCCCGCCCGTTGCCGACCGCGTCCCCGACGGGAGTCGACCCGGTACGGGCGAACGGCCGGGAACCTGTCTCGGTCGGGGCAGCGGCGCTGATCACGTTGGGGACGTGGGACACCACCGCGGACACCGGTCCCTGGGACGCCGAGCTACGTGCCCGCCCGCTCCTGCATCCCGACTATGTGGCGGCGACCGGCCAGGACAACGGCAAGGGGCCGGGCGCGGCATGGTGGTCCTGGGCCGAGCAGGGTGTGCACACCACTGTCACCGCACACGTCGCGGACGAGGCCGGCAAACCGCCGAACACGGACACACGTGCCTACCACTCCTGCGTCGTCACGGTCACACCGGTCACGCGTGACAACACCGTGCTGTCATCGGATTCCTTGGTGGCGTACGTGACCCTGGCCCGCGGGTCGGCGGACGAGGAAGGGAAGACCTATGAGATCCGCGTTGCCTCCTGACACCGGGCTTCGGTGCCGCAAGACGCCTTGTGACCCGTGAACCGGGAACACTCCGCGGGGTCCCACCGCCGAAGGCGATACCTCGGTCTCCAGGACGCGTGCGCCGAGGGCCGAGCCGAGGATGGTGTCTACGTCCAACGCTCAATCCCCAGACCGCGGCCGGCACCGAGCCTCGCGGCTGCCGGGGCTTCGGGGTGTACGGGAAGTGTCGGCTGGTTGACCTCGGAGGTGGACACATTCTTGGTCGTTACGGTCCCCAACTCGGGGCTTCGGTTGACGGGCAGTGCCAGGCCACCGCGCCCTGAACCCCGGTTGATGGGGCCGATCGAGCGGGCCAACACGGTCGCGACCCGGAGCCCCTGCGTCTTGTCGGCCTTGTGTTCGACGAGATCGGCGAGTGTCTCGAAGGGCACTCCCCGGGTGGGGAAGAGCGGGACGGGTTGGCCTGTTTCGGCGTCCTTGCCTCGGGCCACCAGCGTTTGCCAGGTGACTTCCCAGGCCGCCTGCTCTCGGGCGGACGCGGAAGCGGGTAGGGAGTCCAAGCCGGCCAAAGCGCGCTGACGCGCGATCGGCATCTCGGATCCGCGGAGACTGAGCGCCGCCACCGTCGCTGCCGCGGCATGCTCGGCCGCGGCTTCGGTCATTCCTCGGTCGAGTCCCAAATCCCGCCTGATGGTCTTCAGGTTCTCGGCACGACGGGCCATCAACAGGGCAGGCTGAACGTAGGCGTCCAGATAGTCGATTTCCTCCAGGGTGAGTCGGGATATCCCACCGGCATCGTCCGCGAAGCCGGTGAGAATGTGGCGCGCCGCAGTTGCCTTCCTGGAAACTTCGGGATCCCGGAAGTAGTGGGCCCAGCCAGAGATCAGTTGGGTGGCCCGCTCGGCCTCGTCGATACGGACGAGCGCCAGGCGTTCACCTTCCGGATCCCTCATCCCGAGGGTGTTCTCCACATACTGGCGCGCCTGGAAGAGGGTATGCGCTGCCCGTATCCGATCCTCCCGGTTGTCGAAAACCGGGGTGACGGCAGGCTCCATCATGGGAAACGGGGAAGGCTGCCCAGAATCCCCCGCATGCCCCACTTCCCCTTGCAATCCCTGCCATCGTTGAAACAATGCGCCTTTCAATTGGAAAACTGCTGCCTCAACTGCCTCGGGGAGCGCGTCGAACCGTTTCTTCCGATCTGCCACGGTAAGGAATGCTGAGGCAAGCGCGCCGGCATACCGCGCAATCCCTGGCACATGATCGAATCTGTGTGCCTCGTTTTCCTTGAGGAGGAACCAGAGGGTGTCGGCCTCCGGGGCGGTCGCAGGCTGCCCATAGCGTTGCCGCAAGGCATCGTGGGCCTCGTCCAGAGACCGGGGAACCCGTGTGACCGCTGGATTCGCGGCGACACTGATCGGCTTCCCCCGCGCGGCAAGGAGCGCGGCCAGGGTCGGCTGGACGTTTTGCTCCCCGACCTCCGAACGGACGGCCTCCATAATGGAGTCGTACGGGAAGTGCCCGGCCTCCGCCCAGTGCGCCGCGTTGCCGAAGAATTCCAGTGCTGCGAACGTTTGCGGATGAGGTCGTTCCGCCATTTCCAAGGTCGACTTGATCTGATCGAACGTGTTGGTGGCCGCAGCGGCGAACTCCCGGTGGGAAAGGCGGTCCGGGGTGAGTCCTGCCAGCATGTACGCCGTTGCCACGCCCAGCTCGCGCAGATGTTGCCGGGTGTTCTCTTCGGAAACCCCCCAGCCGGGTTGGCGACGGAATTTCGGCTCTCTGCCGACGATCTCGGCCACGTTGCGAACATAGCCGTCCCGTGTGGCGGAACCAGGAGCAAAAAGCGGCCCCGCCACTGCCGCGCCCAACCACAGTCGCGAGAGAAGTTCCGCCCTGCCCGAGCTGCCGTCGTCGAGCAGCCCCAGCGAACTCCTGAAAAACGAGCTTGCGAGCGATGGTGTGCCGTCTATGGTTTTCGCCCTGGCGCGCCGGGCGTTGTCCAAGACGACTTTCCTGTCCGCGTCGTTGACGCGGCCCATTGTGGCCCCATGCGCGCCCAGGTCGGCGAGCTTGGTGATGGCTTCTCGTGCCAGTGCGGAGACCAGGGAATCACGCGGGTATTCTTTGTGGATGCGGATCATCGTGGACACGAGGTCTTGCGAGCTTTCCCGGATCTGCTGACGGTTCAGATCGTTGTGTCCGGAAGCCTGGACCGCGATCGCGGCTCGCAGCAGGGATGCGCGAAAAGAAGCGTCATTGATGCGGGATTCCCACGCGGCCTCACCTTCTTTCGGCACGGACACCCCTCCATCCGCCGGGCGGCGGCCTCAACGCCGACCAGCTGCGGTGGATCGACGGTCGGCAGACACAGCAATGCGGTGGGACCGTCCATCGGCGCAGATTTCATGGGCGTGGACCGGGGACAGTCGGGCAGCTGGGCAAGCTCAAGTCATTTCCGGAGCGCATGTTCAAGCTGCTGCCTTTGCCGAACCTCCCTCTGCGGCAAGGAAGTTGTCGCCGTCCTGGCGGAGGAGCGCCACTGCTCGACGGCCACGAGCGGTGTGCGACTCGTCAGCCGGGATACGTCGATCTTGCGAAACCCTTTGGCGGCCAACCGCGCGTCAGGAGTGGGAGGGATTGGGTTCGCTGGTTCGTGGCGCAGGGCGACTTCTGCGGCACTCCGAGCCGGTCTTGACGCGGGGTGCCTGCGCGCGCCCGCGAGTTCGCGCGCGATGACGGCCAGGAAGATGCCACTCTGCCGGGCGGCTCCGTCATCGGTGCCCAAATACAGATGTCCGGCGCCTTGCTCTTCCACGACGAGTGTCTCGGCGCCGTGCTGTCTGATCAGCTCGGCATAGCGAACGCTGTGGAATTGGCCCGGGACGCGTGTGTCGTCGCGGCCGAAGTAGAAAAGGGCTCGGCGCGGGATCTCCTCCGCGCTGAGGCCGTACGCCGCCAGGCGCTCCACCCCGCCGTGACGCGCCGCGGCGGACGCGGGGCCCAGCGACCAATCGTGCGCGTTGTTCGGGCCGACCCCGACCTGTGCCGCCTGTTCTCCGCGGCTCAAGACGCCGTGCTGAGTGACGCCAAGTCGGAACAGGCTCGGATGTTCCTGCAGCATCAAAGCCACGTTCACCGCCGCCGCGGACGTGCCGCTGAGCACGGTCTTCTCCGATGTGAGCAACCCCGCCGCGATTCCCGACTCCAGAACGGCGGTGATGCCGAGGGCGGCCTCGTGTTCGGTGGAACTGACGACCGGGTTCTCGAGCATGACCGCCAGCACCCCTCCTCCCGACTGGATCCAGGGGAGGGCGTACTGCGGAGGGCCTCCATACCCGGCGGCGGGTGCCTGCGGAGTTGCGAAGTGGCTGAACTGTTCCACAACCGTGCCGATCGAACGGGAGGGGTCGGTCCCGGACGCCATGGTCAGTCGGGCCGTGGCCACTTTGCCGTTCGCGTACTGCGCGCGCCACACGCGAGTGACAGTCTCGACGCCGTGCGGAACGCGGGCGGCGGCTTCCTGAGCCGGCGGCCATGGCCGGACCGTGGGTCCGGCATCGCCGAGCCGGTACTCGTACACGCGGGAGCCGACCAGGTCACCCCATGAGACGTACATGTTGGGGGACGCCCCGTGCGCATCCCTCCCGGGGGTACCGGCGGTGATCCCGTACATGGCACCGGTCCGTCCCTCGGGCGGACCGGTGATCGCGTACAGGAACTTCCCGTTCGCGGCCCGCACGTCCAAAGCGTCGGAGCCGTCCTGCGTTCTGTGGACGACCAGACGTGTCCCGACCCAGCGCACGCTGTTGAGATGAGCGCCGGGCGTGTGCGACACGGGGATGAGGCGCTTCCACGAGCCGCGGTCGGTGAGGGAGCCGATCGGGGCTCGGAACAGCGCGCCTTGCGGGAAACGGCCCATGTCCGTGGAGACGAAGGTCGCGGTCCCCTCGCGTACCGCAAGCGAACCGCGCATCGTGGTGACGAGCGACGACGTGAACCGCGGATGCTCCGGTGACGCGGCAGGCGCCGAGAGGTCGGCCAGATACAGATGCCGAAGCTCCTGTGCCTGGCCTCCGACGGCCACGAGCCATTGGTGTCCGTTGTCTTCGTGGATGGTGAAGCTGGGCCACGGCGCCGGTTCCGAGCCGGTCGACCTGCCGGGATTCGGGATGGTGGTGTCCGGGCCGTCCAGGCCTCCGGTTCGCACCCTCCATTCGGCCGGACCCGGGGTGAGCGGACCAGGGTGGTGAACCGTGTAATAGAGCGCGTCTCCCGCCTGTGCCAGGGCACCCCAGCGAAAGTTCTCGATTTCCCGTCCCACCGTGGTTCCGCGATTGACGTCGAGGAATCGGAGTACGCCGTTTTCCGTCTCGTCCGCAAGGAAGAAGGCGAGGATGTCGTCGGTGAGAAATTGCCAGCTCTGGAGCCGGAGTTTCGATTCTTCGCCGCGCCGCTCGAACGCACCTGGAGCGACGATCACTTCGGCCTGGTCCAGCGATGTGCCTTCGGGAACGCGTACGAGAGTCCGACGCCCGTCCATGTGGAGGGTGACATAGCAGTAGCCGTTCTTGAACGTGGGCAGCGACAGCCGCAACGACGCGCTGTCACGGACACGTTGCTCCCACACGCCGATCTCGGCGTCGGACGGCATGACCAGAGGGGGGTGGTTCGTCAAGCTGCTCCCCGTCGTCGAAATGATTCGATCAGGAAGCTAAGCGCGCGCACCCGGCTCCGCAATCCGCGAAGCGCTCGCCCGCGGATCGCGCCCAACGGACGGTTACCGTCGAACCCTTCCGATCAGCGGCGACGTATTCGCCTCCGGGCGAGGCGAGGCGGTCGCCACGGGAAGGGCGGGTACGCGCCGCCGCGACGTTGGAAGGGCGGCCGGGGCACCGGGCCGGGCGCGTCAGGGCGCGCCCGGCCGCGCCGCTCGCGCCGTCAGGTGGTGGGGCGGCGGCGGGCTGCTCGGGCGGATCGCAGGAGGGTGGTCGGGCGCATCAGGGTGGTCGGCGGGGCCAGCATGTGCATGACCTCGAAGAAGCGCAGACCCACGGTCGGATCGGTCACCGAGGCCCGGAGCACCATGTCGCCCAGTGCCGTCGCGACGCGGAACCCGAACGGCTTCGGGGCGTCGACGTGCGGGAGGCGGAGGTCGTTGAGGACGGACGTCTGCCACGCCTCGTCGACGACGGGCCGGATCGCGTCGAAGAACGGCCGGGCCGGACGGTGCGGCGACGCACCCGACTCCAGGTAGGCGGCGAGGCGTGCGGCGTGTATGGCCGCGGACGACATGCCCTGGCCGTAGACCGGGTTGAACGACGCGACCGCGTCCCCGACGCACACCAGGCCGCCCGGGAAGCGCGCCACCTCGGTGAAGTCGCGGCGGCGGTTGTCCGGATGCCGGTAGACGGCGGGTTCGCCGACCAGCGACGCGTTCGCCGCCAGTTTGCCGAAGGCGGCGGCGGGGTCGTTCCGGCAGCGGGCGAGGAAGTCCTCGGCGGTGCGGGCCGGGCGGTCCTCGCCGTAGCCGGCCACGAGCGCGACCCACCGGTCGCCCTCGACCCGGCCCAGCGTGGCCAGGCGTACGCGACCGTCCGGCCGCCGGTCGAGGGACTGCGCGATCGTGGCCCCGTCCGCGGCGTCGGCGGGCGCGCGCAGGACCGCGGTGGCGTAGCCGAGGTCCACCGAGATCCGGCGCATCGGCGGTTGCGGCCAGTCGGCTTCGGTCAGCCACGCGCCGATCCGGGTGCCGCGGCCCGTGGCGTCCACCACGAAGTCCGCGGTCAGAGTGTGGTCCCCGCCGCGCGGGCTCGCGGCGTCCTCGGCCGCGCCGACGGGGGCGGTGCCGTCCGAGAGGAGCACCCCGACGACGCGGTCACCGGCGAAGACGAGACCGCGTACGGCGCCGACGACCAACCGGATATTGGCATGGCCGAGAACCCGCCGCCGCAGATGCGCTTCGAGAAACGGGCGGGTCGCGCTGATGAGCACCAGGTCTCCCGCGGCGACCTTGTGCCGGCCGTCGAGATAGCAGTGCACGTCCCCGCCGGTGCTGCCGGTGGCGGCACCCGCGGCGGCGAGTTCGTCGGAGAAGCCCGGGAGCCACCGGTCGATCGTACGCCGCCCGGCTTCGAGGAGGACGTGCATCTGCGTGCCCTGCGGTACGCCCTTGCGGGCCACCCCACCGTCGCCGAACTCCCCTCCGGTGCCGACGTCGTCGCGTTCGACCACGACCACTTGGTCGGCGTGCTCGGCCAGCACGCGGGCGGCCAGCAGGCCGGCGATGCCCGCCCCGAGCACGACGGCTGTGCGCATGTGTGTTCCCTCCTGGTCGGGCGGCTTCGCTCTCGGCACACCGAACGGGCCGGGCACCGGCAGGACGAAGACCCCGGCGGCTGCGAACGCCCATCGTCGCGGCGGCTGCGCCCCGCGAATCGCCCGAACGCGCACGCGGACTGTGCGTTTCGGCCACGCGCGGTGACCGCCGGCGGTGCCGCGCGACGAGCGTCCCGGCCGGAGCGAAACCCCCGCCGCCGGCCCCTGGCGCACACCGCCGCGTCGGCGGCCCATCGCCGCCGCGGACCGTCGGGCCGTACGATGTCGACCCCCAACAGCGATCACCTGTGTGACCGGTGCCCCCGTCCCCTCCCCGGCGGCGGACCGAATGGTGACCGGGACGGTGCAGGAACGCCGCGGTATCGACCGGCCGCGGATCCTCCCGCGCAGCGACCCCCCCAGAAAGGTTGCCCGTCGTGAACGCCGCATCGCCCGAGGCCGGCCCAGGACCGGCCACAGCAGGGAACCCCACCTCCGCGTCCGCGCGGCGCCACACCCTCAGGGGCGCGCGCGGGCGCCGGTCGGTGGTCCGCCCCGGAAACGGCTCCGCCGTCGGCGGAAGGGCGCAGGACATCGACACCTGGCGGTCGATGCTGCGCGAGTGCATCGTCGAGTTGGACGCCGCCCCCGTCGGCGGCGTCGACGCAAGCCGCTACACCGGCTGGGCCTACCAGTTGGACCTGGGCCCCCTCAGCGTCACCGACGTGGGCACCGACCCCGCCCGCGTGTCGCGGACGCCGCGCATGATCGGCCGCAGTCAGGACGCCTTCTACCACTTGTCGGTCGCGCAACGCCCCTGTTGGGTCGCGCAGGCCGGGCAGGAGACCCGCCTGGAGGCCGGCGACGCCGTCCTGCTCGACTGCACGACCCCGTTCTGGCTGGCGGCCGACGGGTTCGCGCACCATTTGGTCGTCAACATCCCCCGCGGCGAACTGCTGCGCAGCCTGCGGGTCGAACGCGACGTGCTGGGACGGCGGATCGCGGCGGCGAACCCGGCCCTGCGCGTCCTGACCGCGGTGATCGGGGAACTCGGCGGCGGCACCGCCGCCGTGCCGCCCCGCGCGCTCCTCGAACTCGGGAACACCGCCGCCGAGTTGCTGGCGTCCACGGTGCGGTGGGAAGGCCACCCGCACGCCGCCGCCGAGGACGCGCGGATGAGCCACCGGGCGCAACTCCTGCGCATGCAGGACTTCGTATGCCGCAACCTGGCCGAACCCGGGCTATCCACACAGACATTGGCGTCGGCGTTCGGCGTCTCCGCGCGCTACGTGGAGATCGTCTTCCGCGACGCCGACCTGACGCCGTTCCGCTTCATCCGGGAGACACGCCTCGACCAGGCGCGCCGCATGCTGGCCGATCCGCGCCAGCGCCACCGCCCGATAGCGGCGGTGGGCCGGTCGGTCGGCTTCGAGAACGCGAGCGTCTTCGCCCGCAACTTCCGTGCGCGGTACGGGGCGACGCCGCGCGAGTACCGGCAGACGGGCCCGCGCGGCGACTGACCCGGCGCGGGGACGGCGTCGACCCGGGAACCGCGCCCGGGCCCGACGCCGCCCGGCCACGCCCGTGGTGCGGCAGGCCGGCGCAACGGCCGTGGTCCGAGCGGCGGTTCGTACCACGGCGCATCCCTCGGCGCATCCCTCGGCCGCCCGCGACCGCGGCACCCGCGGAGCGCCGCGTGCGGTGATCGGCGGTTGTGCGCGCGGGAATCGTCGCCTTTCGCGTCGGCGACGCTGCGAAGGTCTTCGCCGTGCGGCTCCGGGGTCACCCCTGCGCGCCGCCCGGAAGCCGTCCACCGAACACGGGAAATCACGACTTGCTGTCTGCGTCCACGCGCTCCTCCGATGTTCCTGACCCCGGTGCGGACCTCGGCCCCCGGGAACCCGGCGGATCCGCCCGGCGTTCCCGCCGAAAGGCCCCCGCTCCGGACCGCCGCAGACGCCGCGCCGTCCCCCGGCCCGTCCGCCGCACCGGGGGACTGCGCCTCCCCGGTATGCGCAGCCTCCGCGCGCGCATCGTCGTCCTGGTCCTGGTCCCCGGCATCGCCCTGGGATCGCTGTGGACGACGTTCACCGTCAGCCGCTACCACCAGGCACAGGACCTGCGGCAGACGGTCCACGACGTCCAACGCGTCGGCGTCAAAAGCGAGATCGCCATGGTCGCCATGCAGGAGGAACGCCGCCTGACGATGGAGTACCTGGCGCGAGGCACCGATGACGCGGGCGCCTTGGCGAACCAGCGCCAACGCACCGACCAAGCGCTCGCGGCCATGCGCGACGCGGCGGGCCCCGTCGTCGCGGGCAACCCGCCCGACCTCAAGCGCATCTTCGGCGACATCACCGCCGGGCTCGCGCAGTTGCCGGCCTTCCGGCAGCAGGTCGACGTCCGCGGGGTCGACACCGACGCGGCGTTCGCGTTCTACACCGGCGCGCTGACCATCGGGATGAGCTACTTCGAGGCCGAGGCCGGGCTCACCGACGACACCAAGTCGGCCAACGAAGGCGGCACCGCGGCGGCGTTGTTCCGCGCCCTCGAATACCTGTCCCGGCAGAACGCCGTACTGTCGGCCGCCCTCGCGTCCCCGACGGGCTGGACCCCCGAGCAGCGCACGCAGTTCGACCAACTCGTCGGCGCGCAGCGCGGGCAGTGGACGTTCGTGAGCCCGCGGCTGCGGGGCGACCAGGCCGCCCGCTACGCCGAGATCGTCGCGAGTCCCGAATGGGCGCGGCTGACCGCCGCGGAGAACGCGGCGAGCACCCGGACCGGACGCCCCCCGATCGACGCCGCCGCGTGGCAGGCGACGATGCCGGTGATCGCCGAGCAGCTGCAGCAACTCACCCTGGACCAGGTCACGTTCGCCGTCGGGTACGCCGAGGGCCGCGCGGACGACCTGATGGCGTCGGTCATCCTCGTCGGCGCCCTGACGCTCGCGGCCCTGGCCCTGGCCGTGCTGGTGTCGGTGCTCGTCTCGCGGTCGCTGATCAACCGCCTGCGCGGCCTGCGCGACTCCACCCGCCGCCTCGCCAACGAGCAACTGCCGGACCTGGTGACCCGGTTGAAGCAGGGCGAGAAGGTGGACCCGGGGGAGTTCGCCCCGGACTTCGCCCACGGTGACGACGAAATCGGCGAGGTTGCCCGGGCGTTCGACGAGGCACAGCGCACGGCCGTCAGCGCCGCGGTCGAACAGGCCGAGACACGCGAGGGCATCAGCCGCGTCTTCCTGAACCTCGCCCACCGCAGCCAGGGCCTGGTACACCGCCAACTCGCCCTGCTGGACGGCCTGGAGCGCGAGCACGAGGACCCCGACCTGCTGGCCGAGCTGTTCCGGGTCGACCACCTGGCCACCCGGATGCGGCGCAATGCGGAGAACCTGTCCGTACTCGGCGGGACGATGCCCGCGCGGCGGTGGCGGCGCCCGGTGCCGCTCGTCGAGATCCTGCGCGGCGCCGCCTCCCAGACCGAGGACTACTCCCGCGTCACCCTGACCATGATCCCCGACGGCGGTCTCGCCGGACCCGTCGCGGGCGACGTCATGCACCTGCTGTCCGAACTGGTGGAGAACGCCACGTCGTTCTCGCCGCCGCACACCAAAGTGCGCATCCACGCCGAGGTGGTGCCCAACGGGCTCGGCATCGAGATCGAGGACCGCGGGCTCGGCATGTCCGAGGAGTCCCGCGCCGAGGCGAACGAACTCCTCGCGACCGCACCCGAGTTCAACGTCATGGGGTTCACCCGCGACTCGCGGATCGGACTGTTCGTCGTGGCGCGGCTCGCCGAGCGCCACGGCATCGCGGTCAGCCTGCGGTCCTCGCCGTACGGAGGCACCTCGGCCGTCGTCCTCGTGCCCCCCGCGTTGATCGTCCACGCGGACGACGAGCCCGGCGAAACCTCCGATCGGCCCATGCTGGTGGAAGCCCTCCCGGCCGGCGGTGCCGCGCCCGAACGCCGCGCGGTACCCGTCGGAGCCGCACCGGACCGAGCCCACACCCACCCGGCCCCCGACGTACGGACCGCCCCGCCGCCCGTACGCCGGATCCGCGAGGAGCCCCCGGAGCCCGCCCGCCTCACCGCGGTGCGCCCCGCCGCGACACCCCCGGCTGCACCGCCCGTACGACCGGCCGCACCCAACGCCGCGTCCGGCCCCGGCGGCACGCCGCCCGCCGCCCCGCCGCCCGACGAGCGGCGCCGCCTTCCCCGGCGCATCCGGCAGGCCAGCCTCCGCCCGCAACTCCTCAACCCCCCGGCGCCCGAGGCGCCCGGCGCCGACACCGCCGTCGAACACCGCCCCGCGGAAGAGGCCCGCACCATGATGGCCGCGTTCCAGCGCGGCTCGTTCAAGGGCCGCACGGACGCCGGCGGCGGCCCCCACGCCCCGGACGCCGACGCGCCCGAGCCCCCGAACGGACAAGGACAGTGGTAACCGCCATGCCGCCAGTGCCACACGACAACGCCGAACTCGACTGGCTGCTCGACGACCTGGTCAAGCGCATCCCGCGCACCAGGCACGCCATCGTGCTGTCCTCCGACGGCCTGCTGATCGGCCACTCCCGCGGACTCGAACGCGACGACGCCGAGCACATGTCCGCCGTCGCCTCGGCGTTCCAAAGCCTCGCCCGGGGAGCCGGACGCCACTTCGACGGCGGCCGGGTCCGCCAGACCATCGTCGAACTGGAGCGGGTCTTCCTGTTCGTCACCGGCGCCGGGCAGGGAGCCTGCCTCGCGGTCCTGGGCGAGGCGGACATCGACGTCGGCCTGGTCGCCTACGAGATGAACCTCATGGTCAAGCGCGTCGGCGACTTCCTCGCCGCCGCACCCCGCCACGCCGGGACGCCGGCACGGAATCCCTTCTGAAGAAGGAGCCCATGTCCGATCCGGACGACACATGGTGGGACGAAGACGCCGGGCCGATCGTGCGCTCCTTCGCGAGAACCGGCGGACGCACCCGCCCCAGCCGCGACGAGTTCAACCTCATCACACTCATCATCACCGCGGACGACCGGACCGACCGCCCCGGCCTGGAGCCGGAGCACGCCGGCATCCTGCGGCTCTGCGCGGGCAACCCCTTGTCCGTCGCCGAGATCGCCGCGAAGTCGGACCTCCCGCCCACCGTGGTGAAGGTCCTCCTCGGCGACCTACTCGACATGGGGGCGATCCACACGCGCGCGCCGATCGCGCTCGCGGACGCCCCGGACATCCACGTACTCCAGGCGGTGCTCGATGGAATTCGCAGGATTTGACCCGGGAATCGCCCCGGACAACCTTCCCACGGCGGTCAAGATCCTGATCTCGGGCGGATTCGGGGTGGGCAAGACGACGATGGTCGGCGCGGTCAGCGAAGTCCCTCCGCTGCGTACCGAAGAGGTCATCACCCGGGAGAGCCTGGGCGTCGACGACCTGACCGGGGTCGAGGGCAAGACCACCACCACGGTGGCCCTGGACTTCGGACGCATCACGCTCGACCGGAGCCTGGTGCTCTACCTGTTCGGGACGCCGGGCCAGGACCGCTTCTGGTTCATGTGGGACGAACTCTCGGTCGGCGCGATAGGCGCGATAGTCCTGGCCGACCCCCGCCGCCTCGCCGACGCGTTCCCCGCGGTCGACTACTTCGAACTGCGCGGCACGCCGTTCGTGGTGGCCGTGAACTGCTTCGACGGCATCTGCGAGTTCGGCATCGAGGAAGTCGCCGCGGCCCTCGACCTCGACCCGCACGTCCCCGTTGTCATGTGCGACGCGCGCGTTCGCGACTCCGGCAAACTCGCCATGGCCACACTCGTGGAACACGTGATGGCCATGCACGTCGGAGGTGCGACGGTCGTGAGCCGCTGACCGGCGTCCGCGCGGCGGGTGGGCATGCGGCCCACCCGCCCTCCGGTCCTTGACATCAGGCAACCCGAGGCCTGACCCTGTCGCTCGTCCGGCCCGCGACTGACCGCGTGCCCGGGCGGGCGATTTCTGTGCCCGAACCGGGTACCTGCCGGTGCTTTTTCTGATACTCTGAGTATCAGATCAACAAGGGGCGCCTCGTGACGCCGTTCCCTGCCGCGATCCCCTCTGCCGCGACAAGGAGGGGTCCAGGAGAGCCGGCCGCCGGCCGAGCTGCGCGATGGGGCGGATGGCCCTTTCATGAATTGATCGGCCTTCGACTTTCGGGAGTCACCGTCATATGGCGCGCAGGGACAAGCGGACACAACAAGAACGAGAGCATGCGGAGCTCTGGGCACGGCAGGACCGGGCCCGCGAGGATATGTCGAAATCCGTGGAACTCCTGCATCGCGTCATGGAGGCCAACAAGAAAGGGATCGATCCCGGGGTGTCTCGGGAAGAAGTCGACGCCGCCATCAAAGAATACACCGACGCCAAAGGGGTGTCGGACAGTGCCGCTCAAGGGATGACGGAAATTGCCGTGGACTATATGAAAGCCGAGAGGAAAAGGGAGGCCAGGGAGGCTGCCGCGCAACGGAAGCGAGAAATAAACGAGGAGCAGCGCAGAAAGACGGAAGAGAGGCGACAGGCGCGGGAGGCCGCGTATCAGCGCAATTTAAGTGCCAAGCAGGAGAAGAAGAAGGGAAAAGGCAAGGGATGACCACCACATCGCCGCCGCGGCGTGGGTGGCCGCCGTCCACACGACCCGGAACACGGAGACGGCCACACCAGGCGTCGACGCGCGGGACGCCGCCGGTGCCACAAAGACGCCATGGGCTGTCCACTTTGCGCGGTGGGAGATGTGACGGCGCGAATTCGTCGAGGGCTCGTCGGCGGTTTGGTTGGCTGATGCCCATGACGAGTCGCATCGCGCCGGTCCGCCTCTACGACGCTCGCCGCCGCCGCTCGGTGCCGCTGCCCCGGCCCTCCGCGGGCCCCGTGGTGGTGTCCGCCGTGTCGACCGAGGCGGCCGCGCTGACCTTCGACGAGGCGCGCGCGGCCCTCATCGCCGACACGCTGTGCCGTGTGCTGGCCTGGAAGGGCTATGACGACGTTCGTCGGAGCGAACCGGCGCCCGTCACCCCCTGGGGCGAGAACGGCGGTTGTCCCGCAGGGGCCGCCCACCGCGTCTGCGTGCACGTGACCGCGACGGAGGGGGACGAGTCGACCGCACAGCCCTGCCACATGTTGGTCAACCTGGTGCAGCGGGCGCGGTTCTGCCGCCACCTGGCACACGACTGGCACCGCGAGCGGCGCCCGCCGAAACTCGCCGAACTCGTCGGACTCGGAGTCTCCATCGAGGATTTGGAGCTGGGATTCCTGCTGGCCGGACACTACCGGAACCCGCGAAAAGTCAACTGCTCGGATCTGCACGGCGGTGTGGTCTTCAGGGACGCGCACGTCGTCCGCCGCCGATGGGGCAACCATCTGAGAGCCCTCGCGCCGCTGCCGGACATACGCCTCCACCGCGAGGCGGCCGAGCTGTTGTCCCCCGAGGGGCGGGACGTGCTGGAGGCCTTCGACGCGGCGATCAGCGACAACATGAACGCCCCCCGGGCCATGCCGCTGCTGTACCGCGCTCTCCGACTGGGTGAACTCCCGCGCGCCGACCGCGCGGTGCTCGCGGCGGTGACCCTCGCACTGGTCCCGGCCCTGGCGGCACCCGCGATGTCCGGGACCTGATCCGGCGGCGCCGCGCGGCCGGTGCGTCCACCGCCGGTCGTCCCGACCCGCGACCCGAGATATACGAGCGGGGGAGGTCGGGGGCGGCTTCGGGACGCGCCGCCCGCAGCCGCGGTCCGTGGCGCGCGGGTCCTCCCGAAGCGTCCGCGTACGAACGCGTCTCAGCCCTCGTGTGCTTCGGCCGACCGCTGCCGGCGGGCACGCCAGCGTTCCATCATCCCGGCCAGTTCCTCCTGAAGGAACTCGAAGAACTCGATGTTCTCGCCGAGCCGTTGGCCCGCGGGCGTGTCGGGCCCGACGGCCTTCACGCCCGCGCGGAGGGTTTCCTCCCAGCGGACGAGCAACTGGTCGCGGCGGGCGAAGGTCGCGTACCACTGGTCGTTGCGGACGCGGTACCGCTCGCGGCGTGAGCCCGGCTCGCGCTCGCGGCTCACCAGGCCGACGTGCGTGAGGTACCGCACCGCGCCGGAGACCGCGGCGGGGCTGATCCGGAGGCGTTCGGCGAGTTCGGCGGAGCCGAGGACGCCGGTGTCCGAGGCGAGGATCGCCGCGAAGACGCGGGCGGGCATGCGTGTCATCCCCGCGTCGACCAGCTCTCCGGCGAAGCGTTCCACGAACTCCCCGACCGCGTCCTCGTCCTGGTTCGCCACCGCTGTGCCGCCTTTCCCTGCCCGAATCCGCCCCGTACGTGCGTCGGGCAGCGCGTCCAGCCTATCCACGTTCTTAACTTTCACATAGTTCTGAAAGTAGTGTACGTTCAGCAGAATGAAGACGGCAATCAGCGCAGTCGCCCTGCGCAAGAGCTTCGGCCGAAGCCAGGCTCTCGACGGCCTCGACCTGACCGTGCGCACGGGCGAGGTGCACGGTTTCCTCGGCCCCAACGGCGCCGGTAAGTCGACGACGATCGGCATCCTGTTGGGGCTCGTCCGGGCGGACGCCGGCACCGCCGAAGTACTCGGCGGCGACCCGTGGCGCCACTCCGTCGCGCTGCACCGGCGCATCGCGTACGTGCCCGGCGACGTCACACTGTGGCCCAATCTCACCGGGGGAGAGGTCATCGACCTGCTGGGCCGGTTGCGCGGCGGGGTGGACGCCGCCCGGCGCGACCGGCTCGTGCGCCGGTTCGAGCTCGACCCGACGAAGAAGGGCCGGGCGTACTCCAAGGGCAACCGGCAAAAGGTGGCCCTGGTCGCGGCGTTCGCGGCGGACGTCGACCTGCTGGTGCTCGACGAGCCCACCACGGGCCTGGATCCGCTCATGGAGGACGTCTTCCGGCGGTGCGTCGAGGAGGCCCGCGACCACGGCCGCACCGTACTGCTGTCCAGCCACATCCTCGGCGAGGTGGAGGCGCTGTGCGACCGGGTCAGCATCATCCGGCGCGGACGCACCGTCGAGACCGGCACGCTGGCCGACCTGCGGCACCTGACCCGCACCTCGGTCAGCGCCGAACTGGCCGGCCGCGCCGACGGGTTGGCGGACCTCGACGGCGTCCACGACCTCGACGTGCGGGGCAACCACGTGCGCTTCCAGGTCGACGGCCACAGCATCGGTGCCGCGCTCGACGCCCTCGGGCGGTCCGGCATCCGCAGCCTCACCAGCAGCCCGCCGACGCTCGAGGAACTGTTCCTGCGGCACTACGAGGACGAGCCCGCCGACGGCCGGCGAGCCGACGCCCCCGACGCCCCGACCACCGCGGCCGACACCGCCGTCCCCGAAGCGCGGTCCTCCCGTTGAACGCCCTCACCGGAACCACCGTCCTCACGCGCCTGGCCCTGCGCCGGGACCGCGTCATGATCACCGCGTGGTCAACCACGGTCGCCGTCGTCGTCCTCGGCTCCGCACGGTCGTTCACGGCCCTGTACGACACACCCGCCGAGCGCGCCGACCTCGCCCGCAGCACGAACGACAACGCGTCCCTGCGCGCCTTCTACGGGCCGGTGTTCGCCTGGGACAGCGGCGGCGCCCTCACCGCGTGGCGCTTCACCGTCATCGGCGCGGTGCTCGTCGGCCTCATGGCCGCGCTCATCGTGGTGCGGCACACCCGTGACGAAGAGGAGACGGGGCGCCAGGAGTTGGTCGCGGCCGGGGCGGTCGGACGCCTCGCGCCGCTCAGCGCCGCGCTGCTCACCGCCACCGCCGCGAGCACCGCGGTCGCCGCGCCCACCGCGCTCGGGCTGCTCGGATCCGGCGACGGCGCGGCGGGCGCCCTCGCACTCGGCCTGTGCCTGGTCGCGAGCGGCGTCGTCTTCGCCGCCGTCGCGGCCCTGAGCGCACAACTCGCCACCACCGGACGGGCGGCGCGCGGTATGGCCGGCGCCGTACTGGGCGCGGCCTTCCTCGTGCGAGCCGCCGGAGACGCCGCGTCGCGGGGCGCCTCGTCCGCGCTCATCTGGACGTCGCCGCTCGGCTGGATCGAACAGGTGCGCCCGTACGGCGGCGACCGCTGGTGGGCGCTGCCGCTCCCGATCGTGTTCGCCGGTGTGGTCGCGGCGGCGGCGTACGCCCTCGTGACCCGCCGCGACCTCGGCGCGGCAATGCTCGCGACACGCAACGGCCGTGCCACCGCCGGGCGTTCGCTGTCCGGCCCGTTCGGCCTCGCGTGGCGCCTGCACCGCGGCGCGCTGCTCGGCTGGGGCATCGCGTTACTCGCCGCGGGGGCGGTCTACGGCGGCGTCGCGGGCGGCGTCGACGACTTGATCGGCGACAACCGGGATGTATCCGACATCGTCGCGCGGATGGGCGGCGGCGGAAGCCTCACCGACGCGTTCCTGGCGAGTGCGATGGGCCTCCTGGGCCTGCTCGCGGCCGTGTTCGCGGTGCAATGCGTGCTGCGGATGCGCGCCGAGGAGACCGGCGGACGCGCCGCCCCGCTCCTCACCGGGCCGGTCCCGCGCGTGCGGTGGGTCGCGAGCCACCTGGTCTTCGCGGTCCTCGGGCCGGTGGTGCTCCTGGCCGTCGGCGGCCTGAGCGCGGGAATCGCCCACGGAGCGCGCGTTCCGGACCTCGTCGCGGCGGCGATCGCCCAGGCGCCGGCGGCGTGGGTCGTGGCCGCCGCCGCGACGGCGGTCTTCGGGCTGCTGCCCCGGGCCACGCCCGCGGCCTGGGCACTGGTCGCCGCGTGCGGTGTGCTCGACCAACTCGGCCCCGCGCTCGAACTGCCGCGGTCGATCATGGACGCCTCGCCGTTCAGTCACCTGCCGAAACTGCCCGGCGACACCGCCACGGCCGCGCCGTACGCGATCCTGACCGCCGTCGCCACCGCGCTGCTCGTCGCCGGCATCACTGGCACCCGCCACCGCGACATCGGCTGACACCACCCCGGCGCACCACGCACGCCCCGACCGGACCCACCCGGGTCCGATCGGTTTTTCCCGCACTCCTCCCGCTCCCCAGGCGCCGCCGCCCGAGCACGCCCCACGTCGCACCGAACGCCCGCCGGGACACCGTCATCGGCGCCGAGGGACACGCTCGGCGGTGGCGCCGCGGCCTGTTCGCTACGCCTCGTCGGTGACAGTGGAGGGTTGGCGGTGGCATTTGGGCGGTTACGCGCCCGCTACGCGGTATAGCTGTGCTTGTCGTGCGTCCGACGTCGTGCGGTGCCTTGCCGCGGAACCGGAGGAACCCACCGATGGACGACTTGGTCTTCCTTGTTGTCGTCGTCGCCTTTTTCGGGCTGATGGTTCTCCTCGTCAAGGGTATGGACCGCCGGTGAGCGTGGAGAACATCATCGGATTGGTCTGCGCGGTCGGTCTGCTCGTCTATCTGATCATCGCCCTGGTGTTTCCGGAGCGGTTCTGATGAGCGATTCCGCGGCCGGGCTGGTGACCGTCGTGGTGCTGGTCGCCGCGCTGGCCGTGGCGCACGTACCGTTCGGGAACTATCTGGCGAGGGTGTACCAGAGCGAACGCCATTGGGCGGTCGAGCGGTTCGTCTACCGGATGGCACGCGTCGCCCCCGACGCCGAACAGCGATGGTCGACCTACGTTTTGTCGCTGCTGGGATTCTCCGCGGTGTCGGTCGTCTTCCTGTACGCGTTCCTGCGGCTGCAGGGAACGCTGCCGCTTTCGCGGGGTTTCGGCGCGGTACCCGCCGACGGCGCCTTCAACACCGCCGTTTCGTTCGTCACGAACACGAACTGGCAGTGGTACGCCGGTGAATCGACCCTGGGATATCTCGTCCAGATGTCCGGGCTCGCGGTCCAGAACTTCATGTCCGCGGCCGTGGGGATGGCCGTCGCGGTGGCGCTCGTACGCGGCTTCACCCGCTCGCAGAGCGACCGACTCGGCAACTTCTGGGTCGACTTGGTACGCGGCACCGTCCGCGTCCTGCTGCCGCTCGCGTTCGTCGCCGCGATCGTGCTCGTCGCGACCGGCGTGGTGCAGAACTTCGCCGGCACGCAGCACGTGCACACCCTCGACGGCGGCGCGCAGTCCCTCGTCGGCGGCCCGGTCGCCTCCCAGGAGGCGGTGAAGGAACTGGGCACCAACGGCGGCGGGTTCTACAACGCGAATTCGGCGCACCCGTACGAGAACCCCAACGCGTTCGCCAACCTGTTCCAGGTCTTCCTGCTGCTCCTGATTCCCAGCGCGTTGCCGCGCGCTTTCGGGCGGATGGCCGGAAACACCCGGCAGGGCTGGGCGATCCTCGGCGCGATGGGACTGCTGTGGCTCGCCGGGCTCATCGTGGTCACCGCCTTCGAGGCCGCGCACCCGGGGACCGTCCCCGACGCGGTCGGCGCGTCCCTGGAAGGCAAGGAACAGCGCTTCGGGGTCTGGAACTCCGCGTTGTTCGCGAACTCCACCACCATGACGTCAACAGGGGCGGCGGGTTCGGCCCACGACAGCTATACGGCCCTCGGCGGCGGCATGCTGATCGTCAACATGGTGCTGGGCGAAATCTCGCCCGGCGGCGTGGGGTCGGGGCTGTACGGCATGCTCGTCATCGCCGTCCTGGCGGTGTTCCTGGCCGGGCTCATGGTCGGCCGGACCCCCGAATACCTCGGCAAGAAAATCCGCCAGCGCGAGATCACGTGCGTCGCGCTGTACGTCCTCGCCATGCCGCTCGCGGTCCTCGTCGGCACCGCACTGGCCCTCGGATTCCCCGGCCCGCGCGAGGCCATCCTCAACCCCGGTCCGCACGGGCTCTCCGAAGTGCTGTACGCGTTCGCCTCCACCGGCAACAACAACGGCAGCGCCTTCGCCGGCCTCGGGACCAACACCGCCTTCTACAACACCGCGCTGGGACTGGCCATGCTCATCGGACGCTTCCTCCCCATGGTGTTCGTCCTGGCACTCGCCGGCTCGCTCGCCCGGCAGCGCCCGGTGCCGCCGGGCCCGGGCACGCTGCCGACCCACAAACCCCTGTTCGTCGGCCTGCTGATCGGCGTCGCGGTCCTCGTCGCCGGCCTGGCGTTCTTCCCCGCGCTGGCGCTGGGCCCGATCGCCGAGGGCCTGCGGTGACCGCCGCGACGCCCCCGGCCGCCGACTCCGGCCGCGTCGCGGCGGGCGCCTTCAACGCACGACACCTGGCCACATCACTCCCGGACGCGGTACGCAAGCTCGGCGTACGCCACATGGTCCGCACCCCGGTGATGTTCGTCGTCTGGGTCGGCTCGCTGCTCGCGACCGCCTTCGCGCTGAAGGACCCGAACGTCTTCGCCGTCGCGACCGCCGTCTGGCTGTGGGTCACCGTCGTCTTCGCCAACCTCGCGGAAGCCGTCGCCGAGGGCCGGGGCCGCGCCCAGGCGGCGGCGCTGCGCCGGGCCAAACAGGAGACCATGGCGCGCCGCCTGCGCGCCGACGGCGGCGAGGAGCCGGTCCCGGGAACGCGGTTGCGCGTCGGCGACACCGTCGTGGTGGAGGCCGGGCAGATCATCCCCGGGGACGGCGAGATCGTCGAGGGCATCGCCAGCGTCGACGAGTCGGCGGTCACCGGCGAATCCGCCCCGGTCATCCGCGAGTCGGGCGGCGACCGCTCGGCCGTCACCGGCGGGACGACGGTGCTGTCCGACCGGATCGTGGTGCGCGTCACGGTCAAACCCGGCGAGAGCTTCATCGACCGGATGATCGCGCTGGTCGAGGGCGCGGCACGGCAGAAGACGCCGAACGAGATCGCGCTCAACATCCTCCTGGCGTCGCTCACGATCGTCTTCCTGGTCTCGGTCGCCGCGCTCCAGCCGATGGCCGCCTACTCCGGCAGGCAGCAGCCCATCGTGGTGCTCGTCGCCCTGCTCGTGTGCCTGATCCCCACCACCATCGGCGCACTGCTGTCGGCGATCGGCATCGCGGGCATGGACCGGCTCGTCCAGCACAACGTGGTCGCCATGTCCGGCCGCGCGGTCGAGGCCGCCGGAGACATCGACACACTGCTCCTGGACAAGACCGGCACCATCACCCTCGGCAACCGCGAGGCGACCCGGTTCGTCCCCGCCGAGGGCGTCGACGAGGTGGCACTCGCCGACGCCGCGCAACTCGCCAGCCTCGCGGACGAGACACCCGAGGGGCGGTCCGTGGTCGTCCTCGCCAAGCAGCGCCACGGACTGCGGGCGCGCGAGGAAGGCCTCATCCAAGGGGCGAACTTCGTACCGTTCTCCGCACAGACCCGGATGTCCGGGGTGGACCTGGACGACCGCCGCGTACGCAAAGGCGCCGCCGTGGCGGTCATGCGGTGGGTACGCGACAACGGCGGGCATCCGGCCGCCGAGGTCGGCCGCGTCGTCGACGCGATCAGCGCCGGCGGCGGCACCCCCCTCGTCGTCGCCGAACACCCGACCGGGCGGTCGGCGCGCGTGCTCGGCGTCATCCACCTCAAGGACATCGTCAAGTCGGGCATGCGGGAACGCTTCGACGAGCTGCGCCGCATGGGCATCCGCACCGTCATGATCACCGGCGACAACCCGCTCACCGCCAAGGCGATCGCGGACGAAGCGGGCGTGGACGACTTCCTCGCCGAGGCCGCCCCGGAGGACAAGCTCGCGCTCATCGTCCGCGAACAGTCCGGCGGGCGGCTCGTCGCGATGACCGGGGACGGCACCAACGACGCCCCCGCCCTCGCGAAGGCCGACGTCGGCGTCGCGATGAACGCCGGCACCACGGCCGCGAAGGAGGCCGGCAACATGGTCGACCTCGACTCCAACCCGACCAAGCTCATCGAGATCGTCGAGATCGGCAAGCAGCTGCTGATCACCCGCGGCGCGCTGACCACCTTCTCCATCGCCAACGACGTCGCCAAGTACTTCGCGATCATCCCCGCGATGTTCGCCGCCGCGTATCCCCGCCTGGACCGCCTCAACGTCATGCGGCTGGGCAGCCCGGAGTCCGCGATCCTGTCCGCGGTGGTGTTCAACGCGCTCATCATCGTCGCGCTCATCCCTTTGGCGCTGCGCGGCGTCCGCTACCGGCCCACCGGCGCCGCGGCGATGCTGCGGCGCAACCTCGGGATCTACGGCCTCGGGGGCGTCGTCGCGCCGTTCGTCGGGATCAAGCTCGTCGACCTGATCGTCTCGCACCTGCCCGGACTGGGGTGAAACGCCGTGACCACGACCTTCCTGCGGCAGGCACTGGCCGGGCTGCGCGTCCTGATCGTGCTCACCGTCGTCACCGGCGGCCTGTATCCGCTCGCGGTCTGGGCCGTCGCGCAGGGCGCGTTCGACGGGCAGGCGGACGGCTCGAAGGTGAACCGCGACGGACGCGTCGTCGGCTCGTCCCTGATCGGCCAGAACTTCACCGGCCCGCAGTGGTTCCAACCCCGGCCCTCGGCGGCCGGCGCGAACGGCTACGACCCGCTGGCGTCCGGGGCCTCGAACCTCGGCCCGGAGAATCCCGCACTCCTGGACGCGGTCGAGACGCGCCGGGCCGAGATCACCGCGGCGGACCAGCCCGGCGCGACGCCCGTCCCGCCGGACGCGCTGACCGCGTCCGGCAGCGGCCTGGACCCGCACATCTCTCCCGCCTACGCCCGGCTCCAGGCCCCGCGCGTCGCGCAGGCGCGCGGACTTGCCCCGCAGACCGTGGAGGCGCTGGTCGACGACCATGTCGAGGGACGCGTGCTCGGGTTCCTCGGCGAGTCGCGCGTCAACGTCCTGGAACTCAACCTGGCCCTGGACCGGCTCACGCCGGGGCGGTGAGGCGCGCCGCGCGCCCGCTCGGGCGGACCCGCGCGCCGGGGGCGGGAACATCACCGCGCGCGGCCGGTCGAGCCCCGCGGGGTCGCGTGCGACGACGTACGGCATGCGACAGCGAAGGACGGCGGAAAACGGGCCCGCCCTGGGCGAGGATCCGGCGCCGCGCTCTCGCCCCGGTGCCTGCCCTGACGTCCACCTCGGCGTGACTCCCGCCGCCGGTGAGCGCGGCCGGTGAGCGCGGCCGGACCGGGCGGTCCGCTGCGCCCGGACGGGTGACGTGTGCGCCGTCTTCGACCGACGCCTGCGGGGCCGCTGCGCGGAGGTCCCGCCGGAATCGCAGAATGCGGGACTGAGGACGGCGAACCGGGCGACCGGGGCGAGGGAGGGCGGCCATGGCGACTGCGAGCACCGCGGGAGCGGGGCCCGGCCACACCGGGCCCGTCAGGAGCCGGCTGTCGAGGGTGTTCGCACGCGACCCCGCGGGGCTCAACTGGCCGCGCGCGGTGATGTTCCTCGACCTCGCGCTCGTCGAACTGATCGTGTTCTGGGCGATCGGCCACGAGGTGTATCTGCCGAGCGCGTTGTTCGGCCTGCTGTTCACGTGGCTCGACGACCCGGGCGGCGGTTTCGGGTACCGAGCGTCGCATATGGCGGTCTTCGCGCTGGTCGGCGCGGGGGTGACGGCACTCGCGTCCGCTCTGGGGGACGCGGCCTGGGGATGGCTGACGCTCGCCGCGTTCGCCGTCACCTTCGTCGCGGGGCTGGCGGCGGTGTTCGGCGTCCGCAGGTTCGCCACCGCCTTGCTGCAGAACACATGGTTCGTCATCGCCCTCGGGCTCGCGGTCGCCCTCGGTGATTCCTCGCATGTCTCCGGCCATACGTGGGCGCAGGTGCTCGCGTGGGCCGGCGGGTCGGCGCTGTGGATCGCCGTGACCTTCGCCGCGTGGCTGGTCCGCGGTCGTGGGATCCGCCCCCAGCCGATCGCGGAGATCCCCGGCGACACCACGCGGAAGAAGCCGACACCGCCGCTGATCGTGTTCGCCGCGATCCGTGCCGTGACCGTCGGCGCCACCGTCGCGCTCGCGTTCGGACTGAACCTGTCGCACGGGTTCTGGTTGCCGATCGCGGCCATCGTCGCGATGAAGCCGAGCCTCGAGCAGGCCGGGCTGGTATCCGCTCAGCGCCTCGCCGGCGCGCTGATCGGCGCGATCGCCGCCGGCCTGCTCCTGCTGGTGCCCGGCAGCGTCCACGGACTGCGGCTTGTCGTGACCGAGCGCGGCCTCGAAGTGGTCGCGCTCGTGCTGTTCATGCACGGAGTGGCGATCCGCTTCTGGAACTACGCGCTCTACACGGCGGCCATCGCCGCGGGAGCGCTCATCCTGGTGGACCTGCCGCAGCCCACCCAGCACGCCGCGGAGGGCTACCGCGTCCTGTGGACGTTGTGCGGCGTCGGCTTCGCCCTCCTGGTCCTGCTCCTCACCGGGGCGCTCGCCAGGCACGCCGCCAAAGCACCGCCACCGCCATCGGCCTGAAGTCCTCATGCGCCGAGGCCCGTTTTGTCCGCTACGGGAGGAGAATCGCTGGTGTGGGGTGAGGCGCCGACCACGCGTGGTGCGGGTGGAGGGGCGGCGGTGCCGACGCTCGGCCGTTCCGGCCGAGTTGGCCCTCACCGGCCCGGTGGTCCGCGGTCGACGACGGTACGAGCCGGACACGGGTCACACCGACGACCCTCGGGCGGCACCGGCACCGGCACCGGCACCGGCACCGCGTCGGTCGGCCGGGCGAACGCGGTCGGCCGGGCGGCGGGCGAGGCGAGCCGAGCAGACGGGAGTGGCGATGAGCGATTGGCGCTCGGCGGACGGCTGGGACCGGGTGCGCGCGTCCCTATGGTTCAGGCCGGCTCCGTGGCTGGTGCCCTTCGCGCTGATCGCGCTCGGGGTGCTGGTCAACATGCTCACGCCGCGCGGCGACGTCTTCACGGCGACGTTCGCCGCGGCTCCGCTGGTCGCCGCCGCGATGTGGTCCCTTCGCGGCACGCTGGCCGTGGGCCTCGTCTCCTTCTCCGTGCTGACGGTGCTGGTCTTCACCTGGGACCGGTTCGAGGGCTACGGGGCCGTGCTGAGACTGGGGACGGTCTTCCTCGTGGCGCTGCTGTCTCTCGCGATGAACGACGCGCTGCGGCGCGGCAACCGGAAACTCGCGTCCGCCCGGGCGATCGCCGAGGCCGCCCAGCGCGCGCTGCTTCCCGACCCGCCCGCCCGGGTCGGCGACGTGGCGATCGCGGTGCGCTACCGGGCCGGGCAGGCCGGTGCGCGGATCGGAGGCGACCTGTACGCGGTGCAGAACACGCGTTTCGGCGTACGGATGCTGGTCGGCGACGTGCGCGGCAAGGGCCTGCCCGCCGTCGGCACGGTCGCCGTGGTGCTCGGCGCGTTCCGCGAGGCCGCCGACCGGGAGGCCGGGCTGGCCGCCGTCGCGGAGTGGATCGACCACGCCCTCGAACGCGAGAGCAACCGGTCGCGGTGGTCGGAGCCGGCCGAGGAGTTCGTCACCGCGGTGCTGGCCGAGATCTCCGCGGGCACACCGGATCGCGTGCGGGTGGTCAACCGCGGCCACCCGGCGCCGCTGCTGCTGTCACCGGACGGGAGCGTGCGGCTGCTGGAGCCCCGGGTGTACGCGCTGCCGCTCGGGATGGACGTCCCGGGGGCGTCGCCGCCGGAGGCGCAGGACCACCCCCTGTCCGCCGACGCCCTGCTGTTGCTCCACACCGACGGCGTGACCGAGGCCCGGGACCCGGACGGCGTCTTCTACGACCCCGTGAAGAGCCTGAGCGGTCGGCGCTTCGAGGCCCCCGACGACCTCTTGGACGCCCTCCTCGCGGACCTGGACCGACACACCCGCCGACGCATCCAGGACGACGTGGCCATGCTCGCGGTGTCCCGCGGCACGTCACGCCGCCGCTAGACCTGCCCGCCCTGCCGCGACCGCCGGGGTTCGCCGGGTTCCCGGGCGCGCGCGTGTTCGTGGCCTCGGCGGGGGCGGTCAGCCGGTGAGGGAGGACAAGAGGTCCATCGTGCGCTGACGGGATCGGCGGCGGTCTTCGCCGACGGGGACGACGAACGCCTGGATGTCGGTGGCTCCGGCGTCGAGCAGGGCACGCAACCGCCGTGTGACGCCGGCCTCGTCGCCGAGGACCGCGGCGTCGGCGGGCGATCCGGCGCCGCCGATGTCCATGATGCGGCGGTAGTTGGGCAGGGACTCGTACACGGCCGCGGTCTTGGCGGTCGCCGCGCGGGCCTCGTCGAGGTCGTCGTGGACGGCGATGGGCAGTTGCGCGACGATGCGGGGCGCCGGGCGGCCCGCGGCGGACGCGGCGGCGTGCAGCCGGGGCGCGATGTGGGTTTCGACGGCTCGTGCGGACGCCATGAACAGCACGACGCCGTCGGCGAGTTCGCCGGCGACGCGGAGCAGCCGGGGGCCGAGGGCGGCGAGGAGCACGGGCACGGGACGCGCGGTGCGGACGCGGGCCCCGCGGGTGGTCCAGTCCTCGCTCTCGTACGTGACCTTCTCGCCGCGCAGGAGTCCGGTGAGGATGCGGACGTACTCCTCGGTGTTGCGGCCGGGGCGGTCGTACGGAAGCCCGTACATGCCGCTGACGAGGGGTTCGTGGGAGGGGCCGATGCCGAGGGTGAAGCCGGGGCGGCCCATCGCCTCGGCGACGGCGGCGGCGCGGTTGGCCTGCAGGAGCGGGTGGCAGGGGTAGGTCTGGAGGATCGCGGTGCCGAGTTCGATCGACGCGGTCTCGCGACCCGCGACCGCCATCGCGGCGAGCGGGTCGCCGAGGACGGTGCTGTCGTACCAGACCGAGCTGAAGCCGTCCTTCTCGGCCGCCTTGGCCTGCTCGACGAGTTGTTCGGTGCTCGCGGGTCGTCCTGTCAGGCCGATCCTCATGGGGCGGAGCCTTTCCTGGGAGGTCTTCGAGTGGTCGGGGCACGACCGGGGCGCGGGTGCGCGTGACGCGTCGCGGTGGATCCGCGGCGGCCTCGGGGGCGGGACGGCCGGCCTCAGCCGAACTTGCTCTCGGGGACGCCGCGCGCCCCGAGGCCGTGCAGGGTCAGGATCCGGCCGTCGCCCTCGGCGTCGTCGCCGCCGCGCGAAGTCACCACGAGGACATCGAGGTTCGGGCCCGCGAAGGCGACGCTGGTGGGGCTGACGGCGGGGACGGGAATGGTGCGCTCCAGGGTGCCGTCGGGGGCGTACCGGCGTACTTCGCCGCCGTGGTAGGCGGCGGTCCACAGGTGGCCCTGGTCGTCGACGGTGGTGCCGTCGGGGATGGCGCCGCCGGTGAATTCGGCGACGGTGCGCCGGTTGGTGGCCTCGCCGGTGGCGGGGTCGTAGTCCCAGGCGTACATGCGGCGCAGGCCGCTGTCGTTGCAGAAGAAGGTGGTGCCGGCGGCGTCGAGGCAGGGGCCGTTGGTGACGCCGATGGGGTCGCCGATGACGTGGACGCTCAGGTCGGTGTCGACGCGGTAGATGTTGCCGGTCGGAACCAGGCCTTCGGTCCGGCCGGAGGTGATGGCCGCGATGAGCTTGCCGTCGGCCATGCCGGTGATGAACCGGCCTTGGCGGTCGACGGTGCCGTCGTTGAAGCCGTAGCCCGTCCCGAGCCCGGGGTCGAAGACGAGGTCGGCCTCGCCCGAGTCGAGGTCGAACCGGTGGATCGCCGCTCCGGAGGTGACGATCGTTCCGCCGTCCTTGCACAGGCCGAGGGCGGAGAGGGAGTGGCCGGGGAACCGCCAGCTCCGCGACTCGCTGCCGTCGAGGGCGCATCGGTGGACGACCGCCTCGAACACGTCGATCCAGTACAGCCGTTCCGCGTCGACGTCCCACAGCGGACCTTCGCCCATCGCCAGCTTCGTCTCGGTCAGGATCCGTATCTCCACCGTGAACTTCCCCTTTGCTCTTGCCGGTTCGACGGGTCGCGTCGCGGTGTCAGGCGCCGACCGGCTCCTGGCCGACGAGCGTGGTGCGGTGCATGAGGCGCCGTGAGGTCGCCTCGAACGGCAGTGCGCGGTGGAGCATGCCGGTGTTGTCCCACATGACCAGGTCGCCGCGGCGCCACTGGTGCCGGAGGGAGAACTCGGGGCGGGTCGACCACGCGAGGAGGCGGTCGAGGAGTTCCCTGCCGCGGTCCTCGGGCCATCCGACGACGGTGTCGGCGGTCGCGCCGACGAGGAGCGATTTGCGTCCGTTGCGGCGCGTCCAGACGAGCGGGTGGACGCGGGTCGGGACGGTGTCCCACTGGGCGCGCTGCTTGTCGGTGGCGTCCGGGTAGGCGATGCGCTGCGCGGCGGCGAAGCTGTGGACCACCCTGAGGTCGGCGATCTCGGCCTTCTCGTCGTCGGAGAGCGCGTCGTAGGCGGCGTAGGTGTTCGCGAACTCGGTGTCCCCGCCCGCCGGGTCGACCTCGCGGGCGGTCAGCAGGGTCTGCTTCTGGGGCAGTTCGTCGGTGGCGCCGTCGATGTGCCACAGGAAGTTCCCGCGGCGGTAGCCGGCGAGGACGCTCTTGGCCGGGTCGAGCGTGATCGTGGCGATCTCGGGGTGCTCGCCCGGGTCGTTGACCTTGGGCACGACGACCTCGCCCAGCAGGCGGCTGAACGCGACCAGGTCCGCGTCGGCGATGTCGATGTGCGGGAAGACGACGACTCCGTGCAGATCCAGGGCCTCCTGGCAGGCGTCGGCGGCCTCCCTGTCGACGAGGGCCGGGCCGGTGAGCCCGGTGATCTCGGCGCCGATGTTCGGCGTGATCTTGGTCACGGTGGCGGACATGACTTCCTCCGACTCTCCGGTGCGCGGGGCTTGACGTTATACGTTCGTCAAACGCAAATATTAAACACACGCCTAAAAAATTTCCAGGCGCGTCCGAGACCGAGACACACCACACGCCCGGCACCACCGACATCGGCGGCCCGGGCGGCTGGTCACCGAGGAGGAGCACATATGGCGGGTCGACTGGACGGCAAGGTCGCGATCGTCACCGGAGCCGGGTCGGGCATGGGCCGCGCGAGCGCCGAACTCTTCGCCGCCGAGGGGGCGAAGGTCGTCTGCGCGGACGTCAGCGGCGCGGAGGAGGAGACCGCGGCGGGGATCGGCGAGGCCGCCGTCGCGGTCCACGTGAACGTCGCGGTCGGCGCGGACGTCGAGCGCATGGTCGCCGTCACCGAGGAGCGCTTCGGCCGATTGGACGTCCTGTTCAACAACGCGGGCATCGGCGGCCCCAAACTGCGCATCACCGAGCAGACCGAGGAGACCTTCGACTTCGTCCTCGGCGTGAACCTCAAGGGCGTGTTCTTCGGGATGAAGTACGGCATCCCGGCGATGCTCCGCAGCGGCGGCGGCTCGGTCATCTCCACCGCGTCGGCGGCAGGGCTGGTCGGGTGGCCCAAGAACGCCGTCTACGGCGCGTCCAAGGGCGGCGTCATCCAGATGACCAAGTCCGTCGCCCTCGACTACGCCACGAAGAACATCCGGGTCAACGCCATCTGCCCCGGCATGGTCTGGACCGGCCTCGTCCCCGACGCCGCCCACCACCCCGAGCCGCCCGCCGACGCCTTCCAACCCCCGCAGCCGATGAAGCGCTGGGGCCTGTCGCGCGAACTCGCCGCCGCCGCGCTGTTCCTCGCGAGCGACGAATCGTCGTTCGTCACCGGAGTCGCCATGCCCGTCGACGGAGGGTACGTCTGTGGCTGACCCGCGCCCGTTCCGCTTCGCGGTCCAGACCACCACCGCGACATCCGCCGCCGAGTGGCGCGACCTCGCCCGCCGCGTCGAATCCCTCGGCTACGCCACGCTGTTCCTCGCCGACCACTACATCGGCCCCGGCCCGGTCAGCACCCGCACACTCCTGCGCCCGCAGCACCTCGCGCCGATCGCCGCGATGACCGCCGCGGCGGCGTGGACGACCACCCTGCGCGTGGGCTGCCGCGTCTTCTGCGTCGACTACCACGTCCCCGCGGCACTCGCGAAGGAGGCCGCGACCATCGACCTGCTCTCCGACGGACGCCTGGAGTTCGGCATCGGCGCCGGCACCAACCAGGGCGAGTACGAGGCGATGGGCCTCACGTTCCACGAGGCACCCCGGCGGGTCACCAAGCTCGAGGAGGTCGTCGCGCTCGTCAAAGCGCACTGGTCGGGCGAGCCGATCGACGTCCGAGGCGAGCACGTCCGCGTCAGCGGCTACGCCGGGCTTCCGGTCCCCGCGCAACGGCCCCGCCCGCGCATCCTCATCGGGGGAGCCAAGAAGCGCGTGCTCTCCCTCGCCGCGCGCGAAGCCGACATCGTCAGCATGTCCAACGTCGGCTGGACACCCCGCAACGACGCGGGACTCACCCCCGCCGAAGAGGCGCGGCGCAGATACGCCGTCGTCCGCGAGGCCGCCGGCGCGCGCCTGCCCGACCTGGACCTGGAGAGTTCGCCGTACCTCGTCTCCGTCACCGACGACCCCGACGGCACACTCGACCGCTGGTCGGCGAACCTGCGCACGGCACTCCCCGAGGCGCAGCCGGCACTGCTGAGGGAGCACCCGAACGTCCTGGCCGGGTCACCCGAGGAGATCATCGACCGGTTGCACGAACGCCGGGAGACCACCGGCGTCAACTACATCACCGTCCCGCGCAAACAGATGGACGAATTCGCTCCCGTCGTCGCGAAGCTGACCGACCGGTAGCGCGCGGGCAGGGCGGCCTGCCGCGTTCGGCCGTGACGTCGCCGACCGCGCGGGTGCCCGGGGCGGGTGCCGGGTTCCGAAGTACCGGATGCCGCAGTGAGGTTGGCGGGCGCGGTCCGCCGGCACCAGGCGCGACGGCTGCGGTCGGCACCCGGCCATGCCCGACCGGACTCGGTCCGGATGAGGACCGCGCCGCGGCGGATCGCCACCGCTGCCGCCGCCCCACACCTCCGGAGCGTTCGTCCGGACCACCCGAGGCCGTACCCCCTACGATGTCGCGGCGGCGCGGTCGCCCCGGAGGCCGTTCGGCGCCGGCCGCACCCGTCGCGAAAGGCATCCGATGGCAGCACGCCGCCGTGTGGGCAGGGAGGACTCCGAGACCCGTGCGCGGATCCTGGAGTGCGCCGAACGACTCATGCTCGACGAGGGGTACGCCGCCATCTCCTACCGCACCCTGGGTGCCAAGGCCGGCGTGACGGGTGCGCTCGTCCAGTACTACTTCCCGACGTTCGACGACCTGTTCGCCACCGTGGTCCGGGAGCGCTCGGAACGCAGCCTGAACGAACTGGTCAAGGGCCTCGCCACGGACCGCCCGCTGCGTGCGCTGTGGAAGTACGCGAACAACAAGGAGGCCACGACGCTGACGGCGGAGCTGGTGGCCGTCGCCAACCACCGCAAGCGGATTCGCGCCGAGATGGCGCGGGCGGGGGAGGAGGCCCGCGCTCTCGTCCTGGAGGCCGTGACCCGCACCCTGCGCGGCCACGATCTCCTCGACGAGCCGATCTCCCCGGACGCGCTGGTGTTCCTCATCACGAGCACACCGCGCATGGTCGCCATGGAGGAGTCCACGGGAATGACGACGTCACACGCCGAGACGATGGCCTACCTCGAACGGCTGCTCGACCGCTTCGAGCCGCCGGACGACCGGCCGAACGCCGGTCCCCCGCACCACGGCTGACGGCCCGTCGGCGTCGGAGGCGTTCGTTCGGTCGTCGGTGTCGGCCCACCGTGTCACGGGATGAGGGCGATCTTGCCGCGGGTGTGGCGCTGTTCGAGGTCGGCGAAGGCGTCGCGGACGCGGTCGAGGGGGTAGGTGGCGGCGATCGGGACCTCGATCCGGCCGCTCGCCACGAGCCCGGCCATCTCGGCGAGAACTTCGCGGCGGGAACCGTCCGTGCTGCCCGCGGTCTTCGTGCCGTACCGCGCGGCCTCCTCGAACGAGATGATCGTCTCGATGCGCTCCGGCGGGATGCCGAGGTCGATGGCGAGGCGGACGTACTCGGGCCCGAAGAGGTCGATGAAGGCATCGATCCCCTGCGGCGCCGCCTCGCCGAGGTTCGCGCGGAGCCCGTCGCCGTAGGCGACGGGGGTGACGCCCCGGGAGGTCAGCCAGGCCGCGTTGGCGGGCGACGCGATGCCCAGGACCCGGGCGCCATACACGCGCAGCAACTGGACCGCGACGCTCCCCACGCCGCCGGCCGCGGCGGAGACCGCGACGGTTTCGCCGGGCTGCGGGGCCACGGCGTGGACGGCGGCCCAGGCCGTGCAGGCGGCGACGTAGAGACTGCCCGCCACGGCCCAGTCGAGGGCGTCGGGCTTGGGGATCAATTGGCTTGCCGGAACGGCCGCGTGGGTGGCGTGGCTGGAGCGCTCCCACGAGTAGCCGAGCACCGCGTCGCCGACCGCGAAGTCGGTGACACCGTCGCCGAGGGCGACGACGGTACCCGCGAGGTCGCTGCCCTGGCCCGACGGGAACGACGCGGGGAAGAAGTCGTGCAGCGCGCCGGCGCGGATACCGGCTTCGCCCGGATTGACGCCCGCGGCGCGGATCTCCACGAGGACTTCACCGGACGCCGGCCGCGGCATGGGGACGTCGGCCACATACAGGACGTCGCGGTCGCCATAGCGGTCGAAGCGCACGGCTCGGGCGTGCGAGGGAAGGGCGGGCATCTCGACGACTCCTCACGGTGAAGGCCTGGGGTGACGGGCGGAACGACCCGGGTGGTCGTGGGGACTCGGTTCCGGGCGGAGACCGGACGCTCCCGCCCGTCTCGGCCGTCGCTCCCGCGACCGCCGCTCTCGCGCCGTGCCGTTCCGCCGGCATCGCCGCGGCTGGTTCCCGCACCACCGGGCCGGAAACAGAGGCCCGCGGCCGACCCCGGCACCGACGTACCCCCGCGAGAAGGGGCCCGCGAGTTGCCGCCCCACCGGCTCTGGCCGCGCACCGCGGTCCGCGGCGCTCGGCCCGGGCGCGGACGGCCGTGGCGGGCTCGGCCGCCGTGTGCGCGGCGGTGCGCGCGTACCGGCCCGCCGCGGCGAGTTCACCCGTTCACCGCATTTCGCGGGGCGCGTCCGCGGGCCCGCGGCCTCTAGGGTCGCTCGCATGAGGCGCGGCCGAGGGAGCCCGCAGCCCGGCGGGGATCGCGGCACGTGGTCACGGCGCGGATACGTCTCGGTGGTCTGGTATCTGCGGGTCATCGCGTGCCTCAACCTCCTCGGCGCCGTGTGGGTGACGTTGGGAAACGACATCCGTCGGCACAACGACGACGAGTTCTTCACGCCCTACCTGCTGACCGCCGGATTCTTCTCGGGCGTGCTCTCGGCTTTTCTGGCGATCACGATGCGGCGGCGCAAACGCGCCGCGTGGATCCTCAACCTCGTCCTGTCCGGGCTGACGCTGGTGCTGACGGCCGCGGCCCTCGGGCTGCCGGTGTACCGGCAGCACCTCCGCAACTGGATCGCGGTCCTGCTGACCGCGCTCTTCGTCGCCGCGATGCTCGTCGGGCGGCGCGAGTTCCGCGCGAAAGGCGACCGATCCAACCCGAAACTCGCGGCGGCGGTCGGCGCGGTCGGGCTGGTCGGGGGGTCGTTGATCGCCGCGACGATGGTCACCGTGAGCAACACCAACCCCCATCCCGGGCGCTCCGACTTCCTGGAGCGCTGGCATTACGGGGTGCTCCGCATGCTCTCGCTCGCGTACGACGACATCCACTTCGAGGGCATCACGACCCCCGGCTGGGCCAAGGTGCTCATCAACCTGATGAGCACGGCACTGATCCTGTTGGTCCTGTACGCGGCCTTCAGGTCCCGCCGTCCCGTCGACCCGCAGAACGAGGACGACCAGCGGGAGGTACGCGCGCTGCTGGAGCGGCACGGCGACCGCGATTCCCTCGGCTACTTCGCCCTGCGCCGCGACAAGAGCGTCATCTGGTCGCCGTCGGGCAAGTCGGCCGTCACCTACCGCGTGGTCGGCGGGGTCTCGCTGGCCTCCGGTGATCCGATCGGCGACCCGGAGGCGTGGCCCGGAGCGATCGACCGCTGGCTGGCCCAGGCCGGTGAGCACGGCTGGACGCCGTCGGTGATCGGGGCGAGCGAGGAGGGCGGCACGATCTACGCCCGGCACGGACTGAACGCCCTGGAACTGGGCGACGAGGCGGTCGTCGACATCGGCGAGTTCACCACCGAAGGCCGCGCCATGCGGAGTGTGCGGCAGGCGTACAACCGTGTCGAGCGCGCCGGGTACACCGTCCGGATCAGCCGTTTCGAGGACATGCCGCCGGACGAGATGGCGGAGATGACCGCGTTGGCCGACGACTGGCGCGGCGGGGCGACGGAGCGCGGATTCTCCATGGCGCTCGGCCGCCTCGGCGATCCGCAGGACGGCCGCTGCGTCATGCTGGTCTGCCGTGACGCCGCCGGGCGGGCGCGTGCGCTGCTGAGTTTCGTCCCCTGGGGTACCGACGGGCTCTCGCTGGACCTGATGCGGCGTGACCGCGACTCGGACAACGGGCTGTTCGAGTTCATGGTGCTGGAGCTGATCCGGCGGGCGGGCGACTTCGGCGTCACCCAGCTCTCGCTGAACTTCGCGATGTTCCGCGCGGTCTTCGAACGCGGCTCGCGGCTCGGGGCGGGCCCGGTGCTGCGGCTGTGGCGCTCGCTGCTGATCTTCTTCTCCCGCTGGTGGCAGATCGAGTCGCTGTACCGGGCCAACGCGAAGTACCGGCCGATCTGGGAGCCGCGCTTCCTGCTGTACGCCCAGAGCACGGACCTGCCGCGGATCGCTCTCGCGAGCGCCCGGGCCGAAGGCTTCCTGGAGGCACCCGGACTGCCGAAGTGGCTGCACCGCCGACGCCTGGAGACCCGCCGTTGACCACGGTCGCCTCGTTCGCCCGGCGCGAGTGGGGGCCCCTCTACACGACCGTGCGCACGGCCCTCGCGACCCGGGGGTGGCGGGCCGTTCCGCTGACGCTCGCCTCCGTCTGCCTCATCGCGCTCTGCCAGATCCTCCAGGATCAGAGCTGGGGCTACCGTCTCGTGCGCGACATCGGCTACGTACGGGCCGAGGACCCCCTCTGGCTCGCTCTGCTCCGCACCCCGCTCTCGCTCTTCGTGCCCGCGCTCGAACTGCCCGTCTGGGGCGCGCTGGCGCAGGTCCTGCTCGTGTTCGGGATCGCCGAGATCACCCTGGGCCGGCCGTGGACCCTAGTCGTCGCCTACGTCTGCACCCTCGCCGGGACGCTCTACGCACGACTCGGCATCGCCGTCGGCCCCGGGGGCTTTCTCGGGCTGCCGGACTCGGACGCCCGGGTCGTCGACACCGGGCCGTCGGCGGCGGTCGCGGGGCTCGCGGTCTGCATCTGCGTGAGCATGCGGGCGTGGTTCACCGCGGGGTTGGTCGTGGTCGCGGCCATCGGCGAGGTGATCATCCAGGACAACCTGGCCGGCCGGGAACATATCGTGGCGATCGCCGCCGCGCTGGTGCTGTGCGGGGCGGCGGAGCTGTGGCACCGGCACCGGTCGGACGGCGGGAGCGAGGAGGAGAGCGGGGGGTGAGGTCGTCTCCGCGGGCTTGGCGGTCGGCCCGCGTACCGGTGCCCTTCCGGCGGCGGATCGGATCGCCCGTCCGTCGGCCTGTCCTCGGGGTGTTTCGTCGCCGATCGGCCTAGAGTCTGTCCCTGTGTCGCTGGGGATGGTGTGCGCCGTCGCCGCCGCGGTCTGCTACGGCACCGCCTCCGTCCTCCAGGCCGTCGCGGCGCGTGCCACGGACCCCGGAACCCGCGACGGGGTCGACCCCGCGCTGCTGCTGCGTGTTCTGCGGCAGTGGCGCTACGTCGCCGGACTGGCTCTCGACGGACTCGGATTCGTGCTCCAGATCGTCGCGCTGCGGTCCGTCCCCATCTACGCGGTGGGCGCGTGCCTCGCCGCCGGGCTCGCGGTCACCGCGGTGGTCGCCGTCCCGCTCCTCGGGGTCAGACTGACGCGTGCCGAAGGGGCGGCGGTGGCCGCGGTCTGCGCGGGGCTCGCCATGATCGCCCTCGCCTCCGGCGCGGAGGGCAACCGCGCGGGACCGCCCGCGCTGCGCTGGTCCCTGCTCGGGGTGGCCCTGGCCGTCCTCCTCGTCGGCGCACTCGTCGCCCGGCTCCCGGCGAGGCCACGCGTCCTGGTGCTCGGGCTCGCGGCGGGCCTGGGCTTCGGCGTGGTCGAGGTCGCGGTGCGCCTGATCGACTCTCCGGTCACGTCTCGGGTCTTCGGCAACCCCGCCCTGTACGCCCTCCTGCTCGGCGGCGGGACCGGATTCCTCCTGCTCACGACGGCGTTTCAGCGCGGCTCGGTCACGGTGGCGACGGCCGGCATGGTCCTGGGAGAGACCGTCGGCCCCGCGCTCGCGGGCATCGCGTGGCTCGGCGACCGGCCGCGCTCGGGGCTTCCGTGGCTGGCGGTCACGGGCTTCGTGGCGGCGGTGGCGGGAGCACTCGTCCTGGCGCGCTTCGGCGAAGCACCGAACGAGCCACCCCAGGCGCGGGCAGGCCGGAAAACGCACGAACAGGACCGATGACGAACGCGTCACCGCCGGAGCCGACCGCCTCACTAGCATGAGGCGACACCGGAGCGAAAGACCGTGGGGGAGCCATTTCCGAGACGCACGACGCCGTGCGACGTGCGGAAGCCACGTACCGTCACCTGGCTTTCGTCGAGTTCGGCGAGGACCTCGTCTTCGGACTCAACCTCGGCTTCTACCGGACCTTCGCCGTCCCCGAGATCGCCCGGGTCCTGGCCTCGACCGGCCGCATGACCCGGGAAGCCCCCCTGCGCGCCAAGGCGACCGGCAAGGCCATGTTCGGGCTCTTCCGCGACGGCCTCGACAGCGACGCGGCGGCCGAAGCTGTCGACGCGCTCAACCGCATCCACGCGCGCTGGCCCATCGACAACGACGCCTTTCTCTACGTGCTGGCGTGTTTCGACGTCGCCCCGATGCGTTGGTGCGACAAGTACGCCTGGAGGCCCACGACACCGGACGAGAAGAGCGCGTCGCACGTCTTCCACCGGCGCCTCGCCGCACGCATGGGGATCGTCGACGTCCCGGCCACGTGGGACGGATTCGCCCGCTGGATGGACGACTTCGAACGGCGCCGATTCGCTCCCACCGACGAGGCGGCGGAACTCTGGCGCGCCACGCAGGGAATCCTCGCCCACCGCTTCCCGCCGCGCCTGGCGCCTCTCGTCCGCGTCGCCGTCGACACGTTCCTCGACGACCCGCTGCGCCGTGCGCTGGGGGTGCGCCGCGCACCGGCCCCGGTCCGGGCCCTGGCCTCCGGCGGCATGCGCCTGCGCGCGTACCGCATCGGCCGGTCCCACGCGGATCCGCACTACCGCCCGAAACTGCCGTCCGCGTTGCGTGATGTCTAGTTGCGTGATGTCCGGGGCGACGTGCGTGCCGCGGCGCGCGGGCGAATGTCCGCGCGGCGCGGGGGAGGCGGGGCTTGTCCGATAGGGGCGTTAGCCTCGCGGGGGTTCGGACGGGAAGCAGGGGAGAGGGCCGCGCGTGGAGATCTGGACCGATGGCACGACAATTGTCCAGGCCTGTGACAACACCGGCGCCATAAGGGTGTTCACGTCCCGCGCGTGCACGGCACAGGCCGCGCCGGAACACCCCTTGTGGTGGAAGACGCCGCTCGCCGTCGATGCCGGGGCCGGGCGCATCTGGGCCAACGACCGGGTCGAGGAGTTCCGCCTCGACGACCTGGCACGCGTGACGACACACACGGACCGCGTCCTGCGGCTCGCCGCACTCGGCGACGGCCGACTCGCCGCCGTCCTGCCCGGCGGCCGGGACACCAAGGGCGTCCGCCTCGCCGTGGGCACGCCGGGGGCCTGGGAGCGCGAGGTCGTCCTGAACGACCTCCACGACAAACACCCTGTGACCGCGGGTCTCGCCATGACGGACGACGAACCCACGTCGCGGCACCTCGACGGCGATCCCACCCTCACCGCCACCGAACACGGCATCGTGGTCGCGGACGGGCGCCGCGGCGTGGTCGCGCACTTCACCCCCGACCTGGACCTGGTCGGCCTGTGGTACGCGGGCGGCATCGACGAAACCGAGCTGATCGGCTACGCCACCGACCAGGGCATCCTGACCACCGCCCGCTGGGCCGGGCGCGATTCGCTGATCTTCCGCCTGACCCCGGAGGGCCCGCGCGAACTGCTCGCCGAATACGCGGCGTTCGCCATGCCCGCGGACGGCGACCGCACGTGGGTCGTCGGCAACTTCGACATCCTGCTCCTGGACCGGGACGGCGGCACCCTCGCGACGGCGAACACCCCGAGCGGTCTCGTGTTGGCCGCCTGCGCCGCCGGGCGGCATTGCGCCCTGGGCACGGCGTCCTCGGTGACCCTGGTCGTCGCGGACGGAGACACGATCACCACGCGTACGCTGCCGACGGAGGAACTCGTCGACATCATCGGCGTGTTCCCGGACGCGCCCCGCGACGAGACCGCGCTGCTGAAGGCCACGTCGACGCACAGCCTCCGGCACGGCCACGCCTCCCACACCGCATCCGACGGCGAACACCACATCGTCGTCCGGGAAGTGAGGGTGGGCGGCGGCGACGACGTACGGGCGGCACTGCGCGCGGCCGGCGCCACCGCGGTCGAGTCCCGCCCACACACGGCCGACGGGCCTCGCCACCCCTGCTGTGAGGGTGCGGGGCGCTGAGCGGCTGAGCCAAGTCGGGGGCAGGTACGGGGAGTTGGGCGCGTCGACGGCGGTCGTCGGCGAAACGGCCGGGGGCACGCACTCACGGCATGTGACCCGGTGGGCGGCGGTCGGCGTCGAGCCGTCGCCCCGGGGCAGGTGAAGGGCAAATGCGCGGGACGCAAGGGGAGTTGGGGGCGCCACGGCATCGACCGCGCCGTGGCGCCGCGATGCCGGTGACGGCCGTCGGGCCCACCGCCCGCGGGGCACGCGCTCACGGCGTCCGCCCGGGGCGGCGGCGCGGATCGTGCGCTCCGTCGGTCGAGGCGGTGCGCGGCGGGCGCGGATCGATCAGGCCCGCGTCGTAGGCGACGATCCCGGCCTGCGTGCGGTTGGCGCAGTCGAGTTTGACGAGCAGCCGCGATACGTAGCCCTTGACCGTCGCCTCGCTCAGGTGCAGCCGTTCGGCGATCCGCGCGTTGGCCAGGCCCTCCGCGAGGCAGGCGAGGACGTCGCGTTCGCGTGCCGTGAGTGCGCCGATGCGGCCGAGTGCGCGCCTGCGTATCGCATCCTGCCCGGCGGACGCGGTGACCAGGCCGCGCGTCGCGGCGGGCGAGAGCACCGTGTGGCCCTCGTGCGCGACCCGGACCAGGCCGATCAGGTCCTCCGGCGGGGTGTCCTTGAGCAGGAATCCGGCCGCTCCGGCGTGCAGCGCGCGCAGCACGTACAGGTCGGGGTCGATGGTCGTGAGCACGACGACGCGTGGCGGGCGCGGGAGTTCGACGATGCGCTCGATCGCGGTGAGTCCGTCGACGCCGGGCATGTGCAGGTCCATGAACACCACGTCGGGTTCGAGCCGGACGACCGATTCGACGGCCTCGGCGCCGTCGTAGGCCTCGCCGACCACCTCGATGTCGGGTGCCGTGCCGAGGATGGTGCGCAGCAGGGTGCAGACCATGCGCTCGTCGTCGACGACAAGGACCCGGATCATCGCACTCCCGATGGTGTGTTCCCGGGTTCGCCGGGCCCGGTCCGCGCGGCCTTCGCCGAACCGGTGGCGCCGCCGCCGGTCGCCGTCCCGGACTCTACCGGCGTGCCGGTCGGCAGGTCCGCCGCGACGGCGAACCCGCCGTCACCGGTCGGCCCGGCGCGCAGTGTGCCCCCGACCGTCTCGACGCGCCGGCGCAGCCCGAGCAGGCCGGTGCCCTCGCCGGGGAAGACCATCTCGCCGGGCCCGGTGGGCCGCGTGTTGCGGACTTCGAGGCGCAGGCGGCCGTCGCCGTCGCGCAACTCGACGGCGACGCGGGCGCCGGGGGCGTGTTTGTGCACGTTGGTCAGCGACTCCTGGACGACGCGGTAGGCGGTGCGCACCACGACCGGGGACGCGGGCGGCACCGCGTCGGCGTCGAGCGCGACCTCGACGCCCGCGGCGCGGGATTCGGCGACGAGTGTCGTGAGGTCGAGTACGCACGGCCGGTCGTCGAGGGCGGAGCCGAAGCTGTCCTCACTGCGCAGGATGGTGACGAGGTTGCGGAGTTCCTCCATGGCCTGGCAGCCGACGAGGCGGAGGTCCTCGGCGGCCCGGCGCGTGCCGGCGTCGGGCGCGAGGGTGCGCAGCGCGCCGGCCTGCAGCACCATGAGGCTGACCCGATGGGTGACGACGTCGTGCATTTCTCCCGCGAGGCGGGCGCGTTCCTCCGAGCGTGCGTTCTCGGCGCGGAGTTCCTGTTCGCGTTCGGCGCGCTCGGCGCGTTCCTCGAGGGCCGCGATCAGGCGGCGGCGGGAGGCGACGTAGAGGCCGTAGAGCGCGGGGGCCAGGCCGATCAGGACGTTGCCGATCTGATCGGACGCGGTCACCAGGTCCCAGGGCCGGGCCCACAGGACGCTGAGGGGGACGACGGAGGCCCAGACCGCGCGGCGGTTCTCGGTGAACGCGCCGACCGCGTAGAGCGCCCAGGGCATGGCGACGGCCTGTTCCGGGACGGACAGCAGCCCGCAGCCGACGGCGACCGCGATCGGGTGGGTGCGGCGCCACACCAGGAGGAAGACGGACAGGAGTTGGGTGACCGCCTTGACGTACTCCATGCCGGCGATGTGCTCGTCGCGGTCGACCCAGGCGGCGATGCCGAACGCCACGGCGACCAGGAACAGGAAGCCGAGCGCGAAGACGCGGTCGAAGGTCCGCGGGCTCAGCGGCCATGTCCGGCGGATCCGGGCGATCGTCGTCCTGCTCATGGTCCCGCCTCCTCGCGGTTCGTCGCGGTCCGGCCGGGCCCGGTCCCCGGGGTTCCCGGAACCGGCGGGGACCGGGCCCGGCCGGTCGTCGCGGGCCCGGGCCAGTCCGGGAGCGAGCGCCCACACGCAGGCCCATACGGCGGCGCCGGACGCCACGCCGAGCATTCCCGTCATCCCGCCGCCGCTTCCCACCGCGCCCCCTGCCGTGTCCCGTTCCATTGCCGCCGCGGGAGGGTCCCCGCGGTGTGCCGTCGCGCCCGTGGCCTCAGGTGGTGTGGAGGGCGTCGAGTACCTCCATCCTCGCCGCCCGCCGGGCGGGCCAGGCCGCGGCCAGCATGCCGACGAGTGCGGCCAGGACGAGGAAGAGGCCCATCCGCTCCCACGGGACCACCGGGGTCATCTGGGTGGTGCCCTTGGCGGCGCGGACACCGAGGACACCGATCGGCAACCCGAGGGCCATGCCGAGGAGGGCGCCGAAGACGGAGATCATCACGGCCTCGATGCGGATCATGACGCGGACGCGGCGGCGGTCCAGTCCGATCGCGCGCAACATGCCGATCTCGCGCGTGCGTTCGAACACGGACATGGCGAGGGTGTTGACGATGCCGATGACCGCGATCACGATGGCCATGCCGAGGAGGCCGTACAGGAGGTTGAGCAACAGGTCGATGATGCCGCCGAGTTCCTTGCGGTAGTCGTCCTTGGACATGATCTTGACCGCGGGGTTGCCGCCGACGGCCGTCTTGAGGTTGCCGCGCATCGCGCCCTGGTGTCCGGCCGCCGCCTTCACGAAGATCGCATCGGCGAGCGGCCGGTCGAGGTGCGGCGTGAGCGCTTCGGTGGTCATGAGGGCGTCGCCGAGCAGCAGGTTCTTCTCGTAGATGCCGCCGACCGGGATGGTCGCGGTCTCGCCGTCGGGGAAGGCCACGTCGGCGAGGCTGCCGACCGTCCAGCCCTTGTCCTCGGCGCGCTGTGCGTCGACGATCAGCCCGGAGGCGAAGCCCTCCGGGCCGCCCTCGACGAATTCCGCGTGCAGCAGGTCCATGCCGGTCGCGGCGTCCATCGCGGTGACCTCGGTGTCCGTGCCGCCGATGCCGACGCGTGCGGTGAGGATCGGGGACACCGCCCGGACGCCGGGCGTCCCGCGGACCGCTTCGACCATCGCGTCGTCCATGGGGGTGCCGGAGACCATCTCGACGCCGTAGTCGGCGGAGATGCCGCGCAGCGCCACCCGGTCGAGTTCCTTCTTGAGGGAGGCCCCGACCACCGACAGCGAGGTGACCAGGATGAGTCCGACCATGAGGGCGGACGCGGTGGCCGCGGTGCGGCGCGGGTTGCGGACCGCGTTCTCCCGGGCGAGCTTGCCGCACGCCCCGAACAGCGCGGTGAGCGGACGGCCGAGCAGGCGCAGCAGGGGTGTGGACAGCAGCGGCACGAGCATGATGACCCCGGTGAGCGCCACGAACCCGCCGCCCATGATCATCACGAGGTCGCCGTCGCTCTTGTCCCCGAACCGGCCGACCCCGTAGACGACCGCGACGCCGAGGGTGACCACGAGCGCGCCGACCGTGTTGCGGACGCGCAGGCTCCTGGTGCCGGGCGGCAGGTCGCCGCGCAGGGCGGCGACCGGCGGGATCGACGAGGCGCGGTGCGCGGGGACCCACGCGGCGACGACGGTGACCACGACGCCGACGCCGAGCGCGGCGGCGATCGCGTGGGGCGCGAACACCACCGGGCCGGGCGGGAGTTCCGCGTCGATCGCGTCGAACAGCGCGCGCAGGGCCTGGCACAGGCCGATGCCGAGGGCGTAGCCGATGACGCCGCACACCAGGCCGAGTACGCCGGCTTCGATCAGGACGGCCCGGGACACCTGGCGGCGGGTGGCGCCGACGGCGCGCAGCAGCGCGAACTCGCGGGTGCGCTGGGCGACGAGCATGGTGAAGGTGTTGGCGATGATGAACGTGCCGACGAACAGCGCGATTCCGGCGAATACCAGGAGCGTCTGGGTCAGGCCCTTCGCGCCGCCCTCGATGTCGTTCCGCTGGTCCGCGCGCAACGCGTCGCCGGTCTTGGCCTCGGCCCCGCGCGGGGTGAGCGGTCCGACCGCGGCGAGCAGTGCGGCGTCGGTGGTGCCGGGGGCGGCGTGGACGGCGATGGCGCTGTAGATACCGGGTTCGCTGAACAGGGCCTGCGCGGTGGCCCGGTCGAACAGCGTGAGGGTGCCGCCGAGCCGGTACTGCGCGTCGTCGGTGGTGAAGATGCCCACCAGCACCACGTCGCGGACCGGGCCGTTGGCGACCACGCGGACGCGGTCGCCGGTCCGATAACCGGCGTCCTCGGCCGCGCGTTCGTCGATGGCGACCTCGTCGGGGCCGGTCGGTCCGTGGCCGCTGGTGAACCGGTACTTGGGGTCCCGGCCGTCGGTGCCGGGCGAGAACGTGGACCCGACGGTGTTGCGGCGGCCACCCATGCGGTCGCCGTCCCTGTCGACGATCGCGGTGAACCCCGCGTTGGTCGCGCGGACCGCGGAGACGCCCGGCAGCGCGCGGATCGTGTCGACGAGCGCTTCGTCGAGCCGGGGCACCTGGTGGTCGCGTTCGGCGTCCGCGGTGGCGTGCACGCCGACGGCGACGTCCTTCAGGTCGGTGGCGGCGGCCTTCCTGTAGCCGTCGGACACCGTCGCGCCTAGCGTGAGCACGCCGGACACGAAGGCGACGCCGAAGATGATCGCGACAGCCGTGAGCAGCAGCCTGAGCCGGTGCGCGACCAGATTGCGCACGGTCGTTTTCCACATGGGGGTTTCGTCCTCGGCGGGGTCGGCGGCGGTCGCGGGCAGCGCCGGTCGACCGGCCGGATGGCGGCGGTCGCGCGAACTGCGGTGCGGCGCCCGGCGCCTGCGATGGGTGAGTGGGGGAGGCGGCCGGCGCGGTGCGTGCCGGACGCGAAGACGGCTCCAGGCTCGCGGTCGGCGCGGTGCCGCCGGTAGCCCGGAACGGCTGCGGCGGACCCTACGAAAGTCGCGGGCGGTCGTCCCCGAGGAGGAGCGGCCGGTCGACGTCCGCGTGGGGCCGTCGGGCGGGGGAGGGGTGGTCGGCGCCGGGACAATCGCGAGGGAAAGTCTTTCCGCGTTCTTGACGTATTGATGACGTCGGTTGTGTTCCGCGCCATTGACGCGGAATGCCGCACGGTGTTTTGGTTAGCCTCCCCTAATTTTTTCCCCGTGTGTCCTTGCCGTGTGCCGGGCCACCGCGCGGCAAGGAGCCCCGATTTGTTCGCCAACTACCTGATAGGTCTGCGCGAGGGCCTGGAGGCGGCCCTGGTCGTCAGCATTCTCGTGGCCTATCTGGTCAAGACCGGGAACAGGCACCGGCTGCCGCCGATCTGGGGCGGTGTCGCCGTGGCCGTCGCACTCAGCCTGGCATTCGGCGCGATTCTGGAGTTCACGTCGGCGGAGATGACCTTCGAGCAGCAGGAGTTGTTCGGCGGCTCGTTGTCGATCGCCGCGGTGGGCCTGGTCACGTGGATGGTCTTCTGGATGCGGCGCACCGCGCGGCACCTGAAGGCGGAATTGCAGGGCAAGTTGGACGCGGCCCTCGCCATGGGGACCGGGGCGCTCATGGTGACCGCGTTCTTGTCGGTCGGCCGCGAGGGGCTGGAGACCGCGTTGTTCGTGTGGACGGCGGTGCGCTCCGCCGACCAGGGCAGCGATCCGCTCATCGGGGTCGCGCTCGGCATCGTGTCGGCGGTCGTGCTCGCGTACTTCTTCTACAAAGGCGCGGTGCGCATCAATCTCGCCAAGTTCTTCGTCTGGACGGGCGGCGTGCTCATCGTCGTGGCCGCCGGAGTTCTCGCGTACGGCGTCCACGACCTTCAGGAAGCGGACTTCCTGCCGGGTCTTCACAACCGCGCGTTCGACATCTCCGACACCGTCGATCCGACGAGCTGGTACGGGACGCTGCTCAAGGGAATCTTCAATTTCCAGCCCGACCCGACCGTCCTGCAGTGCGTTGTGTGGATCGCCTATCTGGTGCCCGTCATGGCGGTGTTCCTGCTCCGGCAGCCGAAGGGACGGGAGCGCCCCGCGGTCGTCGGCCGCGAGAATCAGGCGAACAGCGCGCTGCCCCAGTAGTCTTCCGGCCCACGGACCCCGGGCGGACAGGCGAAGAGTGCCGAACCGACGTGCTGGATGTATTCGTTCATGGCGTCGTGGGCGGACAGCTTTTGCTGGAGCGGAATGAATCCGCGCCGGGGGTCGTGCTGGTACGCGAGGAAGAAGAGGCCGGCCTCCAGCCTCCCGAGCCCGTCCGATCCGTCGACGAAGGAATAGCCGCGCCGGAGGATCGTGGCGCCGTCGTTGCTGTCCGGGTGTGCCAGGCGGACATGGGAGTCCTCCGGGAGGGCCCGCAGCGGAACGTCGTCGTGCTCGCGCGTGGCGCCGTACGGTGCGCCCTCGCCTTTGTCGCGCCCGACGACGTCCTCTTGCTCCCCGAGCGACGTCCGGTCCCAGGTCTCGATGTGCATGCGGATGCGGCGGGCCACGAGGTAGGAGCCGCCGGCCAGCCAGCCGGCTCCGGCCTCTTCGGGCACCCACACGTGGTCCGCGAGGCGCCGCGTCTCCGTGCCCGCGATGTTGCGAGTGCCGTCCTTGAAGCCGAAGAGGTTGCGCGGGGTGTGGGCCTCCGGCGTCGTCGAGGACGTCTTGCCGAAACCGAGCTGTGACCACCGCACCGCCACGGTGCCGAACCCTATGCGCGCGAGATTGCGGATCGCGTGGACCGCCACCTGCGGGTCGTCCGCGCACGCCTGCACGCAGATGTCCCCGCCGGACCGCGCGGCGTCGAGGCTGTCGCCGGGGAAGGACGGCAGCTCGACCAGCGCCTCGGGGCGGCGGGCGGCGATACCGAAACGGTCCCCGCCGTCCTTGGTGAACAGGGACGGACCGAAGCCGATGGTGAGCGTCAGGTTGGCCGGAGGGAGGCCGAGCGCTTCGCCGGTGTCGTCCGGCGGTGCCTCGGCGATCCCGCCGACGGCGCCCGTGCCGACCGGCTGCCCCTGCGTCATCGCGCGCGCCGCGGCCGTCCACTGCCGCAGCAGCCTCACCAGCTTCGCGCGGTCGTCGGTGAGGACGTCGAACGCGACGAAGTGCAGGCGGTCCTGGACGGGTGTCGCGATGCCGGCCTGGTGGTCCCCCTCGAACGGCACGGCACCCGTGCCCGACCCGGACGAACCGTCGTCGTCTCCGCCGGAGGTGACCGCGGCGGCCACGCCTCCCGCGGCGGCGGCACCGACCGCGAGCGCGCCGCCCGTCCACCCGATGAGCGTGCGGCGGGAGACGTCGCCCCGCCCGGGCGACGGGTCGGCGTCGCTGTTCTGTGGCTCCCCCGTCATGTGGGAATCCCTTCGGTGCGCATCTGTGCGTGGCGGTGCTTCGCGGTGTTCTCGGTGTACTTCGGTGCGCTCAGGAGGCGATCGCGGCGGCGAGCCGGGAGAGCGGTTCCGCGAGCGCGTTCACGGCGTCGGAGAGCTCCTTGCGCTGTTCGTCGTTGACCGTGTCGTACGCGACGTATCCGGACCCCTGGCGGTACTTCGCGAGCAGTTGGTCGATCGCGACGAACTCGGCGGTGAGGGTGGCGTCCAGCTCCGGGTCCTTCTCCAGGACGACGGGCTTGAGGAGTTCGAACGCCTTCCGGGCGCCCGCGACGTTGCCGTCGAAGTCGACCAGGTCGGTGTGGCTGAAGAATTCCTCCTCGCCGGTGACCTTGCCCGTGGCGACCTCGTCGAGAAGCTCCTTGGCCCCATTGGCGATCGACGTCGGGGTGATCTCGGCGGTGCCGATCTTGGCCTGCAAGTCCTTGTAGTCGGCCAGCAATTGGTCGGCGTACTTGTACTCCTCGGGAGCGACCTGACCGGTCGTCCACAGGGCCTTTTCCAGCCGGTGCCAGCCGGTGAACTCCTGGCCGGGTTCGAGATCGGCCTCGCGGGCGTCCATTTTCGGGTCGAGGTCGCCGAAGCTCTCCGCGACCGGCTCGACGCTCTCCCAGCCGTAGCGCGAACTCGCGTACAACTCCTTGGCCTTGGCCGCGTCCCCGGACTTCACCGCGGCGGTGAACTGCTCCAGGGTCGGAAGCGCGGTGTCGACCTGGCTCTGCACGTACGCGCGGTAATCGGCGACGGCCTTCGCCAGGCGCGGGTCCAGGGGCTTTTCGGAGGAGACGCCGGCCACGGTTATGTCCTGGCGGATGCCATCGCCCTTCATCCCGGGCTTGCACGCCACCTGGTACTTCCCGGGCTTGATGTCGAACGTGATGTCGGCGGAGATGCCGGGGCCGATGTTCTCGCGCTCGGTGACGATGCGGTCGCCTTGGGCGTAGACGTAGACCTCGGTGATCTGCTTGCCCTTGTTGGTGACCTTGAGGGTGTTCTTGCCGGCCGTCCAATCCGTCTTGGCCACTTCGCATTTCCCGTCGGAGGCGCTCACCTTGATGGTGTCGGCGCCCGAGTCGCTGCTGCATGCGGCGAGTGCCGGGATTCCGAGCAGGGCGGCTCCGGCCATGGCGGCGACGGTGCGGCGGGCGGCAGGCATGGGAACGCTCCAGCGAGGCTATGGCGCGGCGGGGACGGGCCGACGCGGGATCGGGGACAGGCGAACACGAAAAGCAGGCACGGAATTTAGGTGAGCCTAACCCATGCAAACCCGGCTGAATTCTGCCAGTCGCTTCTCATGCGACAGTCAGGATGCGGTAAAGATTCGGCAATTCCGACGGCTCTGCCCGGGTTTCGCGGGCGCGGTATCGGACGAACATCGCTGCTCCGCGTCGACTCCGTTGCCGGAAAACGGAATTGTTCGCACCCCGTGAAGAACCCGCGGGGCGAAACGTGGCAGGGAGGCACGGCCTCGCCCGTCACCGGCGGGAGTGCGTCTCCCTCACAGGCTTTGGCGCACAGACCCCGCGGGACGGGCCGCGTGCTCGCGATCGTGGCCGCCGCCGGGTGCCCGCCCGTCCGGTCCGCCCCGACCGCGCGGCTGCGCCTGCTCGGCCCAGATGGTCTTGCCGGTATACGTCTGGCGCGTGCCCCACCGGTGGGTGAGTTGGGCGACGAGCAGCAGGCCGCGACCGCCTTCGTCGAAGGCCCGCGCGCGACGCAGGTGCGGCGCGGTGTTGTTGGCGTCCGAGACCTCGCAGATGAGGGCGTCGCGGTCGCGGATGAGCCGGAGTCGGATGGGCGCGCTGCCGTAGCGGATGGCGTTGGTGACGAGTTCGCTGACGACGAGTTCGGTGACGAACACGGCCTCGTGCAGGTCCCAGTCGTCCAGTTTCCGGCAGGCGTTCTCCCGGGTCTCCGCGACGGCCGACGGCGTGGGCGCGACATCCCAGGCGGCGACGTGGGCGGCGTCGAACGCGCGGGTGCGGGCCGTCAGCAGGGCGACGTCGTCGATGGGATGCGCGGGGAGAAGCGCCCTCAGCATGGCGTCGCAGGTGCCCTCCAGCGACGGCGCGGGTTGGGCCAGCGCCGCGAGCAGCTTGTCCAGGCCCTCGTCGATGTCCCGGCCCCGGGCCTCGATGAGCCCGTCGGTGTAGAGCGCGAGGGTGCTGCCCTCGGGCAGCTCGATCTCGGTGCTCTCGAAGGGAAGGCCGCCCAGCCCCAGCGGCGGGCCCGCAGGGACGTCCAGGAACTTCGCGGTGCCGTCCGGCGACGCCAGCGCGGGCAGGGGGTGGCCCGCGCGGGCCAGCGTGCAGCGCCGGGAGACCGGGTCGTAGACCGCGTACAGGCACGTGGCACCGATGTCGCCGACCGGCCCCGAGGTGTTGTCGGACTCGGAGGACAGATGGATGACGAGGTCGTCCAGATGCGTCAGCAACTCGTCCGGCGGCAGGTCCACGTCGGCCAAGGTGCGCACGGCGGTACGCAACCGCCCCATGGTGGCGGAGGCCTGGATGCCGTGGCCCACGACGTCGCCGACGACCAGGGCGACCCGGGCGCCGGACAACGGGATCAGATCGAACCAGTCGCCGCCCACGCCGGACCGCGTCCCGGCGGGGAGGTATCTGGACGCGACCTCGACCGCCGTCTGCGGCGGCAGGCTCCGCGGCAGCAGGCTGTTCTGCAGGGTCAGGGAGGTGCCGCGCTCGCGCGTGTAACGGCGCGCGTTGTCGACGCAGACCGCGGCTCGCGCGGTGATCTCCTCGGCCAGCATGAGGTCGTCCTGCTCGAACGGCTCCGGCCGCTGATGCCGGGAGAAGAGGGCCACACCGAGGGTGACGCCGCGCGCCTGCATCGGTACGGCGAGCACCGAGTGGAATCCGTAGCGGCGCACGTGGTCGGCGTGGGCCCGGTGCTTCGCCCACGAGTCCACCATGCGGTGCGTGACCTCCCGGATCAGCGGTCGCCCCAGGACCAGGCACTCGGCGGCCGGCGATCCGTTCGGGTAGTCCGTGGCGGCCCCGCGCGGGACGACGGCCTCGGGGGCGCCGTCCAGGACGGACTGGTACGCGGCGCGGCGCAGCACGACATGACCGGCGCGCGTGTCGTCGCGCGGCTCCTCCCCGGCCTCGACGGCGAGGAGCAGGTCGACCGTGGCGAAGTCCGCGAGCCTCGGGACGGCCACGTCGACGAGTTCCTGCGCGGTGCGGGTGAGGTCGAGGGTGCTCCCGATGCGCACGCTGGCGTCGTTGAGCAGCGCGAGGCGTTCCCGGGCCATGTGCTCCTCGGTCGTGTCCTGGGCGGAGAGGAGCACGCCGCGGACCGTTCCGTCGCTGTCCTGCACGCGGGTCATGGACGTCGACCAGACCCTCTTGTGCTCGTGGCCCGCGACGCGGACGGCCTGCCGGAGGCGCTGCCGTTCACCGGTCGCGAACGCCCGCCGCATGGCCTGCTCCGTACGGTCGGCCTCGGGCTCGGCCACGATCTCCGGTGCCCGCAGTCCCCGCATCGCGCGCTCGGGCATACCGAGGGCGCGCTCCATCTCCGCGTTCACGCGCCGCAGCCGCAGGCCGGAGTCGAACAGCGCCATCGAGGCCGGGGCCTGCGCGAACGCCGCCATCATCAGGGTGTCGTCCCAGAAGGACGCCTGGTCGCCGCCCACCGGGGACAGCACCAGCCAGCGACCGGCCGCGCCGCCCGTCTCCGGGAAGTGCGCCAGCACGCTCACGGTGAGGTGGCGCCCGTCGCGGTGCCGGAGAGTCACCATGCCGTGCCACCGTGTCCGGGACTCCACGGCCCGGAGTGCGTCAACGGGCGCCTTTTCGGCGAGCAGATGGGCCGCGGGGCGTCCGACCATCTCGGCCGACGTGTAGCCGAGCAGGCGTACCGCTCCCGTGCTCCACTCGGTCACGACGCCCCGCGGGTCCACCACCGCGCTCGCCGTGCGGGAGGCGTCGACGGGATCGGGCGGCCATGGCGCTCCGCCGCCGGCGGCGGATTCGGAACCCGTCATGATGTTCATCCGCTCTCGCTCGATCATTCCACCGTGCCGTGCCGTGTGTCCGGGGGCAACCGGCCCGTCGACGCCGTCGAACGCCGTCGCCGTGGAGGGGAGGGCGCGGTGTCCCTCGTATGCCGGTACCCCTCTTATGGGGGCTGCCCGGATCCACGCGCCGCCACCGGTGCGCACGGATCGGCCGCGGAGACGACGCGCCGTTTCCGGGCCCGGCCCGTGCTCCCGCCCGGGGGGCGCCGCGGTGACCGCGCGGTCCCGCGATACCGGGCGCCGATCGGGTCCGGCGGCGCACTCCGCGCCGCGGCTCAGGTGTCGAAGACGTCGCGTGCCAGACGGTGGGCGCGGGTGAGCTCGGCCGGGTCGCCGAAGAGCTGGAAGCGGGTGTTCCCGGCGCGCAGGTAGGCGTCGATGCGGAACGCGTCGTCGTCGGGACGGGCGCCGGCCACGAGAGACAGCTCGGCCTCCAGCAGGGTCAGCCATTCGCGGGTCAGGGAGCGGACCGCGTCGGCGACGGGGCCCTCGCGGTGCCCGTATTCGACCGATGTCGCGGCGATGAAGCAGCCGCCGGGGAACACGCCCTCGCGGAGGTACGCGACCCAGTTGCCGAGCCACGCGCGGAGCCGGGGCGCCCCCGGGGCCGCGTCCCCGGCCGGGTCGAGGACGTGCCGCCGGTACAGGCCGCGTGCCTCGGCGACGGCGGCGAGCTGGATGGCCTCCCGATTGGCGAAGACCGTGAGGATGCCGCTCTTGCTGTGCCCGGTCCGGGCGGCGAGCGAGCCGATGGTGATGGCGTCCAGCCCGTGCACGGTCGCGGACATCGCGGCCTGGCGGGCGACTTCGCGCCGCGTCCGGTCACCGCGGGCGCGGCGGCCGTCGTGCGTGCGCGGGGTGGGGCTGTCGGCTGCCATGCCGGGATTGTAGGCGACCGATCGGACGTGTAATCTGCCCGCATCAAGACGACCGATCGGTCGTATATTCCGGAGGTCGACTGTGGAGAGCGCGAGCCGGGGCGGCGAAGGCGTCCTGGACGGCTTCGCCCGGCGCGCGATCGCGCTGCGCGGTGCCGGCAAGACCGTGTATGTCGCCGGGAGCGGCCCCGCGGTGGTCGTGATGCCGGAGATGCCCGGCATCAGCCCCGACGTCGTGCGCTTCGCGGGCTGGGTGCGGGACGCCGGATTCACCGTCTATCTGCCGTCGCTGTTCGGCGTCGACGGTGCGTACCCCACCGTCGAACTCGGCGAGGCGGTGATCGGGCGGGTGTGCGTCAGCGAGGAGTTCCGCGCGTTCGCCGGGGGCGGCAGCAGCCCGGTCGCGGCGTGGCTGCGTGCCCTGGCCCGGCTGGCGCACGAGGAGTGCGGCGGCCCGGGGGTCGGCGCGATCGGCCTGTGCTTCACCGGCAACTTCGCCCTCACCATGACGCTGGAGCCGGCCGTCCTCGCGGCGGTGCTCAACCACCCGTCGCTGCCGTTGGACGACCCGTCCGGCCTGGAGCTGTCGCCCGAGGATGCGGCGGCGATCCGGCGGCGGTTCGACCGCGACGACCTCACGGCACTCGCGTACCGCTTCGACAACGACAAATGGTGTACGGGGCGGCGCTTCGCCGCGTACGCGCGGCTGCTCGGCGACCGCTTCGACGGGCGCGTGCTCCCCGGGGCGTGCGCGAACCCGGAGCCGCCGCCGTTCTTCCGCGACACCGTCGCCACGCCGCACAGTGTGGTGACCGCGCACCTCGTGGACGAGGAGAACCACCCGACCGTGCGGGCCCGCGACGAGATCCTGGCGTTCCTGCGCACGCGCCTGCTGCCTGCGTGACGGAGTGCGTGAGGTCACGGGGGCGACGCGTGCCGCGAACCGCCGGTTGCGGGGGCTACGGGCGGCCCGGCGGAGGCGGCGTGCGCGGTCCGGGTGTCGCCGCGGTCGTCAGGTGGGCGGCGGGCCCGGGTGCCGTCCGCGGGTTCAGCCCAGCGCGGTGCGGAGGAGGGTGAGGAGTTCGTCGTCCCGCATGCCCAACGCGCGTGCCTGGGCGACGAGATCGGCCACGCGTTCGGACAGCCGGAGGCGTTCGGGATCCAGGGACGCGGTCACGACCGCGCCGCGCCCGCGCCGCAGTTCGATCAGGCCCTCGTCGCGCAACTGCTGGTAGCCGCGCAGCACGGTGTGCACATTGACCGCCAGGGAGGCGGCCAACTCGCGGGCCGGTGGCAGCTTTTCGCCCGGGCGCACGGTGCCCTCGGCGAGCGCGCGGCGGACGGACGCGGCGATCTGGTCGCCGAGCGGGCGCGGCGAGGCGGGGTCGATGCGGAACAGCATTCAGGACGTCCCGGGCTCGGTCGGCCGGCCGGCGTCACGGCCGTCGCGGGGTGGGCGGGCACGGGCCGCCAGCGTATTGACGACGTTCGCCGCCGTGCGGGCGTCCGAGGTCGTGACGACGAACGCGTCTCCGCCTCCGAGCCGCAGCTCCAGTGCCTCGCCCGAACGCAGAATCACCCCGCGGGCGTTGGGGCGCACCCGGTACCCCCACCCGCCGAAGTCGCCCAGCGCGCGCACCTGTCGGGTCCCCGCCTCCGCGACGCGGTCCAGGGCCACCCGGGTGCGGGGGCGGGGCAGCGGGCCGTAGGTGACGGTCACCCCGGAGCCGTCCACGGTGACCCGGACGGCGGCGAACGCCGCGGTGAGCAGCCCGCAGGCGGCGAGCAGCGAGCCGGTCGTCCAGTCCGACACCCCGCCGACCAGGAGCCCCGCGACCACCAGCAGCGCCGAGACCGCGACCAGGGCGGGGGAGGTCACCCGGCGTGTCCACACCAGGCGTTCGCCGCGGGCCGCGGTCAGGTAGCCGGCCTCGGGCGGCGGCGCGGTCCGGACCGTCGCCTTGTCCGCGGGCGTGGACCCGGCGGCGAACCAGCCGAGCACCCCGGCGGCCACCGCGGCCCCCGCGGCGGACGCCAGGTGCCACAGGGCGAACCGGACGTCCCGGGCGTCGGCCTCGCCGCGGTTCGCGGCGAGGAGCATCACGTCGATGGAGGTGAGGAACGCCGCCATGCCCACGGCGGTCGCCGTGCAGGCGCGTTGTCCGCCGGACGAGCCGCGGGTGGACCACACGGTCGCCGCGAGGACCGCGCCGACACCGAGTTGCAGGGCCGCGGTGATCGGGAGGAACGCGGCGCGCGAGGAATAGCCGTCCGCGTTGCCGCCCGACCCCATGTGGGTGGCGATCGGGTCGGGCAACCGGCTGCTCCAGGCCGCGAAGACGACCGCGGTGACGGCGAAACCGACGACCGCCGACGCGGCGGCGACGGTGATGCGACGCCGGCCGGGCGAGCCGAGGAATGCCGACGGCAGGGACGCGAGCTGCATCAAAACCTCCATTGTTCTAGGCGAATACTAACAATGGAGTCGCGGGCGGGCCTCCCACCCCCCGGTCGGCCGCGGACGGACGCGGGTGCGGGACGGGCCGTTCGCGCGAACGCCCGCTCGCCGCCGCCGCGTCACGACGCGGCGGCGGCGAGAGCGGTGTCGGCGTCGCGGGCACCCCGCGAGCCCCGCGGTTCCCGCGTTCCCCCGCGCACGGCCGAAGGGCCGACCCCCGTCGGATGCGACGGTGTCGGCCCCGGGATGGCGCGGGCGGGTGGTCAGACGCGGTCGGCGGCGATCAGGACGTACTGGAACGAGCCGTCCTCGTAGGACTTGATGAAGGCGTCCTCGATCCCGGTGACCAGGGACGTGGTGGCCCGGAGCTTCCAGTACGGCAGGGTCTGCGGCGTCAGGTCGATGACGGCCTGCGGAACGAGGCGGTTGTCGATCATGGCGCGCAGGTACTCCCGCCGCGAGTGGATGTTGCACTCGAAGTGGGCGTTGATCTGCGAGACCCACTTCGACGGCTGGCCGTAGCGCGGGTTCCAGCAGCCGGTGATGGTGACGTATCGGCCGCCCACCGACAGGACGCGGGAGTGCTCGGCCATGAGGTCGTGCAGGTCGACGTACATGCTCGACTCGTTGTTCCAGGAGGCCGTGGCCAGCCCGGTCTCGAAGGGCATGTCGAGCATGTTGCAGACCTGGGCGTGCACGTGGTTCCCGATGCCCAGCTCGCGGGCGCGCAGGTTCGCGAAATCGGCCTGCTTCGCCGACAGGGTGACGCCCTCGACCGTGCAGCCGAAGCGGCGGTGGGCCATGACCATGGAGCCGCCGCGACCGCAGCCGGCGTCCACCAGAGTGTCCTCGCGGCCGACGGGGCCGAGCTGGTCCAGGAGGACGTCGGTCTGTGCCGACTCCAGGCGGTGCAGCTCGGCGATCAGCTTCGTTTCGTATTCGCTGTCCCGGGCGTCGCCCAGGGCGGCATGGTCGACGTCGCCGATGCCGTAGTGGTGGTGGTAAAGACCGTCGACGTCGCCGAGGCGGAGGTTCACGGGCCTGGCCTCGTTGTTCCAGTACCGGGCAATGTCGTCCTGATAGGGCGTCGCCGGGGGGAGGACGACCGCAGAGGTGCCGGTGCCGGCGGATTCGGCGGTGGTGAGGTCAGCGCTGGTCACAGATGAGTCCGTCCTTACCAGAAGTCGGGCAGGCTGTAGCGGTACGTGTTGGTCTGGTGCCAGTAGTGGTTGCCGTCGACCCACACGGCGACCCCGCGCAGGAAGCGCAGCACGCGCGCGTCCGGCCACGAGGCGGCCACCTCGGCGGCGGCGGCCTCGAACGCGTGCATGAGGTCGTTGTGCACCTCGACGGCCTTCAGGTAGCTCTCCTTCGCGGAGAGGTTCTCCCTCTCGGCGATCACCACCGGCAGGTTCAGGTGCAGGCCGGGGCTGTCGAGTTCCTTGGTGTACGAGTACAGGTCGTTGGCGATGGTGGACGCGTTGCCGGCCAGCGCGATCGCCCGCTGCATGGCGGGCAACGCGTGCAGATCCGCCGGGAGTTCGTAACCGCCGACGGTGTCGGTGATCGTGGGACACGGGCGGAAGTTGTTGAACTGGCGCATCGCCAGGTACTCGGCCACCTCGGGGACGTACTCCGTCTCGGCCCAGGCGGCCTCGGCGAGGTAGCCCAGGTGCAGGCGGGCCATGTCGTGCCGGAAGCGGTCGGCCTGGGAGGGAGTCGCGGCCCGGGCGAAGTACTCCATGGCGGACAGGTACGAGCGCCGCGGGGCGTCCGACACGAGCGACCGCGCCCATGCCGGCTGGTACTCCGCGGTGGTGTGCACCGCGTCGAGGGCGGTGTGTGCCAGCAAGAGCCGTCCGCCCAGGCCGACCGGCGAACCGCCGTGGTCCTCGCAGTAGCAGTCGTCGACCACGTTCTCCGCGACCATGAGCCGCGCGGCGATCATCAGGTGGTCGACGGTCGGGGCGTCCGGGTGGCAGGCGACCATGTAGCGCCCGACGGAGAACCCGTCGAACTGGTCCTCCCACTCCGGCGGGTACGCCTGGACCTCGTCCACCGCCCACCTCTTGATCCGACTGCCGACTTCCTCCACCCGTGCCGGATCGGGCTCCGGCACCGGGTGGTGGTAGAGCCCCGGAATGGGGCTGCCGGGCGCCGGACGCCCCGAGGCGGGTGCGGGTGTCGGCGGCTCCTCGCGCGGGGCGAGGTGCAGGCTCAGGGTGCCCAGGCCGCTGGGGCCCCGGCGGAGCCGTTCGACGAAGGCGGACGCGTCGTCCGGCACGGCGACGGCCGCCTCGGGCTCCGGGGCGGGAGGGTCGCCGACCGGGGCCTCGTCCGGGGCGAGGTCGGCGGCGGGCGCGGCGACGGCCGCCGGCGCCGCGGGCGGGGATGACGGGGCCGGCCGGGGGCCGACGCCGAGGGCCGCGAGGCGGGCCAAGGCGTCGGTCCGGCTCGGAGGCAGGCAGCAGGGCCCGGGATCGGGCATCCGTGGCTCCTTGGAGAGGTGGGTGGGTTGGTCCCGGGTCCCGGGCACGCTCGATCGGCCCGCGAGGCTCGGGGGCCGACGCGGCCGTGGCCGGCCGGCGCGGCGCCCGCCGCCCGCTAGTCGATCCGGCGGGCGATCTGGACGTTCTCCAACACGCCGAGCGCGTCGGGCACCAGGATCGCCGCGGAGTAGTAGGTCGTGACCAGGTAGGACATGATCGCCTGCTCGTTGATCCCCATGAACCGGACCGACAGCCCGGGCTCGAACTCCTCCGGGAGGCCGGTCTGGCGCAGGCCGACGACCCCCTGGTTGTCCTCGCCGGTACGCATGGCGATGATCGACGTGGTGTTCTCCTTGGTGATCGGGATCTTGTTGCACGGCAGGACCGGGACTCCGCGCCAGGCCGGGACGGACTGCCCGCCGACGTCCACGTGGTCCGGGTAGAGCCCCCGCGCGTTCAGCTCGCGCCCGAACGCCGCGATCGCCCTGGGGTGCGCGAAGAAGAACTTCGTGCCGCGCCGACGGCACAGCAGCTCGTCCATGTCGTCCGGAGTGGGCTGACCGTCGTGGGACTGGATGCGCTGCTTGAAGTCGGCGTTGTGGAGCAGGCCGAACTCCGGGTTGTTGACCAGCTCGTGCTCCTGGCGCTCGCGCAGCGCCTCGATGGTCAGCCGGAGCTGTTCCTCGGTCTGGTTGTGCGGCCCGTTGTAGAGGTCCGAGACCCTGGTGTGGATCCGCAGGACGGTCTGCGCCACGGACAGTTCGTACTCGCGCGGGTTCAGCTCGTAGTCCACGAACGTGCCGGGCAGCGAAGGCTCGCCGGTGTGGCCGGCCGACATCGCGATCTCGGCCTCGCCGTGCTTGTTCTGGTTCTTGAGGGACAGCGAACCGAACCGCCGCAGGTGCTCCTGGAGGTCCGGCGCCGTCGCGATCACCTCGTTGAAGTCCGCGCGGGACAGCGTGAGCAGGGTGCCGGCGGTCTCGGCGGTGGCGGTGTAGTCCCACTGCGCGTCGGCGTCCAGCAGCGCGTTCTCGCCGAACCGGTCGCCGTCGGCGAGCACGGCCACGACGGCGTCGTCACCGTACTTGCCCAGCGAGGTCTGGCTGACGCGGCCGTGGGCGATCAGGTGGATCGCCTCGGCCGCGTTGCCGCGCTCGACCAGCACCTCGCCGGGTCGGAAGTCGCGCTGCACGCAGCGGTCGGCGATCGCGCCCAGCACCGCTTCGTCCTCGAAATCGCGCAGCAGCGCCAGCTCGCCGAGTTCGCGCGGGATGACCCGGACCCGGGCACCGTCCTGCACGAACTCGATCCGTCCGTCACCGACGGTGTAGCTCAGCCGGCGGTTCACCCGGTAGGTGCCACCCTTGGTCTCCACCCAGGGCAGCATCCGCAGCAGCCAGCGGGAGGTGATCTCCTGCATCTGCGGGGCGGACTTGGTGGTGGAGGCGAGATTGCGGGCAGCCACCGTGGCCAGGCTGGACTGCTGCGGTGGCGTCTGCTGCGCCTCGGTGCCGGTCTCAACGGTCATCGGGTCGGACTCTCCTTCGCAAGGGCGGTGACCGGCGTACCCGCGCGCGCCACCAGATGAAAGAGGTGCAGGTTGTGACAGTGGTGCACTTGCGTCCGGGCGCTGGGCCAACCGTGTGGTGCGCCCGAACCACCAGGAACATTACGTCCCGAGAACCCGGCTGATCCCGGCTCAAAGACCGAAATAGCTCGATCGGGTGGGGACTGGCGGATGATCGTCCTGCGGAGAACCAACCAGTGGTAATGAGCCCGTCGGAGAGTCGGTGACCCCGGCCGCGCACGGTTCGAACGCCTGGCGTGAGCAGTACCGTTGATGAAGGGACGGGCCCACGGAAACGCCGTGGCCGCCCGCCCGCGGTGGCGTCGCGCGGGAGGCAGGCGAATGCGTGCGACTTTCCGGTTGGGAAGGATCGCCGGAGTACGCGTCGGGGTGCACTGGACCGTCGCGGTCATTTTCGCGGTGATCGCGGTCGGGCTCGCGCAAAGCCGCCTTCCGGACGTGTACCCCGGGCACTCCTGGGCCCTCTACTGGGTGGTCGGCCTGCTGACGGCCGTGGTGTTCCTCGCGTCCCTGCTCGCTCACGAACTGGCGCACGCCGTGGTCGCCAAGCGCAACGGGGTGGCCGTGGACGACATCGTCCTGTGGCTCCTCGGCGGCGTCGCGCGCCTGCGCGGGGAAGCGCCGACCCCGGGCGCGGAGTTCCGCCTCGCGGGTGTCGGGCCGCTGGTGAGCCTTGTCCTCGGGGTGGTCTTCGGCCTGGCCGCGTGGGGGGTGCACGCCGCCTTCGGCGCGGGGCTCGCCGTTGACGCACTGGCCTGGCTCGCCGTGATCAACATCGTGCTCGCGGTGTTCAACGCCATTCCGGCCGCCCCGCTCGACGGCGGACGACTGCTGCACGCGGCCATGTGGCGCCGGTCCGGTGACCGGCTCCGCGCCACCGTCGGCGCGAGCACGGCGGGCCGGGGCTTCGGCTGGGCGCTGGTGCTGCTCGGGCTGTTCCTGTTCGTACGCGGGGACACCGTCGGCGGCGTGTGGACGGCACTCATCGGCTGGTTCCTGACCTCGGCCGCGACCCTGGAACGGCGCCAGGCGGAGGTACGGAGGACACTCGCCGGGATTCCGGTGCGCAACGCGATGACGCGCGAGCCGGTCACCATGACGGAACGGCTCACGGTCGCCGACGTCCTGAACGACGCGGAGCACCGGTACCGGCACCCGGCGTTCCCGGTCACCGACGACGCCGAGGCGCCGGTGGGCCTGATGACCCTGAACTCCGCCCGTCACGTACCGGAGAAGGACCGCAACACGGTCACCGTGCGCGACGTCATGGTGCCTCTCGCACGGGTCGACGTCGTCGGGCCGGACGAGCCGTTGGCGGACATCGTCCCGCGTCTGGACCCCGTGCCCGAGCACCGGGTGATGGTGGTCGCGCACGGCCGGTGCGTCGGTGTCGTCTCCGCGTCCGATGTCAACGACATGGTGACGTGGCTGGTCGCGAACAACCCCCAGAGCCACAGCCGTTGACCGGAGTGTGGCGACCGGGGGTTCCGGGGCGTCGGGCCGAGGGCGGCCCGCTACCGCTCCTTGCGGTACAGCCAGACGCCGATCGGCGCGAAGACCGCGACGATGCCGGCGTCCCAGGCCAGGGCCTGGAGGACGTCCGTGGCGGTGGGGCCCCCGAGCACGAGGGCCCGAACCGCCTCCGCGTTGCGCGACACCGGCTGGTGCTCCGCGAACGCCTGGAGCCACCCGGGCATGGTGCTCACCGGCACGAACGCCGCCGAGGCGAAGACCAGGGGAGCGAGGACGGGGAAGGCCGCGGCCTGGGCGGTCTCCGGATCGCCGACCGCCATACCGACGACGGCGAAGATCCACGACATCGCGAAGCCGAAGGCCAGGACCAGCAGGACACCCCCGAGGAACGCGGGAACGCCGGCGTGGATGCGGAACCCCATGGCGAAGCCGACCCCGGACATGAGCGCCACGACGAAGACGTTCCTCGCCAGGTCGGCGGTCGTACGGCCGACCAGGACCGCGGAACGCGCCATGGGCAGGGATCTGAAGCGCTCCATCAGACCCGTCTGCATGTCGGTGGCGAGGCCGATCGCGGTGTTCATGGCGCCGAAGACGGCGGTCTGCACGAAGATGCCGGGGATCAGGAAGTCGACGTAGTCGACCCCGTGGAGGGCCGGTTGCACGACGCCGCCGAACACGTACCGGAACATCAGCACGAACACCAGCGGCTGGATGGTCGAGAAGACCAGCAGACGCGGCACCCGGCGCAGGCCGATCAGGTTGCGCCAGGCGACCGCGAGTCCGTCCCGCGCGGTGAGTACGAGACGCGGTGCGGCGCGCACGCCCGCGGCCTGCCCCGCCGTGCCTTCGGCGGCGGCGTGCGGGCGGTACGCTCCTGCCCCGGTCATGACGCGGGTGGGGTGGGGCCGGTGTTTGGGGGTGTCTCGGCACGGTGGCCGGTCAGCTCCAGGAACACGTCGTCGAGGCTGGGCTCGCGGACGGCCACGGCGTCGGGGACGAGGCCCTGGGCGTCCAGGAGACGGAGCATGCCCAGCAGGGGCCGCGAGCCCTCGCGGGAGTTCAGGCGCAGCCGACCGCCTTCCACGTCCGCCCGCCCCGCGACCCTGCCGCGCAGCAGTTCGGCCGCCTGCCGCCCTCGGCCGTCCGCCCCCATGTCGAGTTCGATGACGGTGTTGCCCATGCGGGTCTTCAGCGCGGACGGTGTGTCGTCGGCGATGACCCGTCCGTGGTCGATGACGACCACCCGCTCCGCGAGTTGGTCGGCCTCCTCCAGGTACTGCGTGGTGAGCAGCACGGTCGTGCCGTCGGCGACCAGACCGCGGATCATGTCCCACAGCGCGTTGCGGCTCTGCGGGTCCAGCCCGGTGGTCGGCTCGTCGAGGAAGAGCACCGGCGGCTCGGGGACCAGCGCCGCCGCGACGTCCAGGCGTCTGCGCATACCCCCGGAGTAGGTCCGGGCCGGGCGGTCGCCCGCCTCCGCGAGGTCGAAGCGGTCGAGGAGTTCGGCGGCGCGAGACCGCGTCCGGGAGCGCCGGATATGGGTGAGACGCCCGATCAGGCGCAGGTTCTCCCGCCCGGTGAGGTTCTTGTCGACCGCCGCGTACTGCCCGGCCAGGCCGATCAGTGTCCGGACGGTGTCGGCCTCGCGGACCACGTCGTGTCCGAACACCTCGGCGCGGCCCGTGGTGGGCTGCGCGATGGTCGTCAGGATGCGGATCGCGGTGCTTTTGCCCGCACCGTTCGGGCCGAGCAGGCCGAAAACCGTTCCGGTCGGCACCCGGAAGTCCACCGACTCCAGCGCCGTCACCGCGCCGAACCGCTTGCCGAGGCCTTGGACGCTGATCGCCTCGTCCACGGGCCATCTCCCTTGCCTGGAGCACACCGTTCCCCCCATTCTCACTCGCCCCCCACCACCTCGCAGCCGCCGAAACCCCCGTGACCACCCCCGACCCCCGAGCCCACCGCAACCGAACGCACCACCTTTTCCCAGCCACACCCACCCGCCGACCCCCCCGATGCCACGGGCTCCTTCGTGCCGACTCACTGGTCGCGGTGTGCGGGGCCGGGGGCTCGGGGTGCGCATCGGTGCCCTGGCCGTGGTGGGCGCGACGAGCAGGGCAGCCACGCCGCTCGGGTGCTCCGAATTCATAGGCGCCGCACGTACGGTCGGCAACTCGGGCGGTCGCGCGGCTTGAGGTCACGCGGGTGTCCACGCGACTTGGTTGGACGCGAAGTACGTCACGCCGAGCCGGGCCCAGATGTGGTGGTTGTCCGGCACCCGAGAACGGATCGAGCCGTCGCCTGGCCATGACCGACCAGGCCGACCCCACGCCACAACACCAAGCCAACCCACGCTCGTCCCCTCACCCCGCCACTCCCTGTCCATCACGCTCAGGCTCCCGAAACACGCTCTCGACCAGACCCCCGCGATCGGTTCTGTGTCGGTTCCCGGATGCTGTACGGGTGTATGGTTTGGGGTGGTTGGCGGGTCTTTTGGGCTCGGGGGTGACGGTGCGTTGTCGCGGTGGTGTGGTGGGAGAGGTGGCGCATGGCCGGGAGTCGTCGGGTCGGTGCGGAGACGTCGAAGACTCGGGACGTCCTGCTCGACAGCGTCGAACGCCTGATGCTCGACGAGGGGTACGCCGGTGTCACCTATCGGGCGGTCGCCGCGCGCTCGGGTGTGACGGCGGGGCTGGTGCAGTACTACTTTCCGACGCTGGACGATGTGTTCGTGGCCGCGATCCGGCGCCGTACCGACCGCAATGTCGACCGCCTCGCGGAGGCGCTGCGCGCCCACCCCGGGGAGGAACTGCGGGTGGTGTGGGAGCACAGTCGGGACGAGGCGACGGCGGCGCTGATCTCCGAGTTCACCGCGCTCGGCAATCACCGGAAGTCGATCCGGGCCGAGATCGCGAAGGTCACCGAGCAAGTGCGCGCGGTCCAACTCGATGCCCTGGCCGCGAGGCCGCCGCGGCATGACCCGACGAACGGCCTGCTCCCGGTGGAAACGGTGTTGTTTTTGATCGCCGGCATTCCCAAGTTGATCAAACTGGAGAAGGGCATCGGCGTCTCGCTGTCGCGTGCCGAGGTACTTGATTCCGTCGAGCGATTCCTGGACGCGATCGAACCGCGGACGGGTGAGGCGGGGGAGGGTACGCGCGAGGGGTGAGGAAGGGGCTTCCGCGGCGGGGGTGGCGGGGGTGGCGGGAGCGGAAGGGGCGGAGGGGCGGCCCGGTGGTGGGGTGCGCACAGCTCGTCGGGGGTGTGGTGTGGGGGTTGGGGAGTCCCCCGGCGTGCGTGCCGCGCTGCGTCGAGCCTTTTGGTGTTCACCGGATCGAGCCTGTCGCGGGTGCCTGAGGAACCGGCCGACCGTGACGGCCAGGGAAGCCGATGGGCCGAGGCGGTCGGCCGGTGGGAACGGGTGGTGGAGTGCGGTTCCCGTGTTCCCAGGCTCTCGGGGGCCCGGGTTCCCGGGGTTCCGGGCCCGCGGGACCGTGGGCAGGTGGCCTTCCGCGATGCCTGCCGAGACCCGGGCGGCGAGTTGGGTCCGTACGGTGTCCAGCGCGAGGATTTCGCCGACCGTGCCGCGGACTTCGTCCTCGGCCAGGCGGCCGGACCTCCGCGCGATGTCGAGGAAGCCGGGTTTGGGTTTCGTCGGCGGTTCGCCGTGGCCGCTGGTGTAGGGCGATCCGCCGCCGACGGCGTTGCGCTCGCGCCAGACACAGCGCGTAGTCGGCGGCGAAGGCGAACGTGGACCAGGTCTTGGCTCCGTTGACGACCCACCTGTCACCGTCGCGGTCGGCCCGGGTGCGCACACCGGCCAGGTCGGATCCGCCGCCGGGCTCGGACAGGAACTGCGGTGGTTTCGGTCATGTGGCCCTCCGGCTCGGTGGGGTCGCGCGGTGCGGTGTCCGGTGCGCGGGCCGTGGATCCGTGCTCGGGCGTGCTCATCCGCCGCCCGCCATCGGATGCCATACGAACGTACAAGAGAGCGCCGGGGGCTTGCCGGAGCACGGTGTCGTCGCCGGATGATGTCCCCCAACCCGATGCGGGTAGCCGCTTGGCCACGCCGACCGGGGAGGGGGTGAGTGCCGCGCCAGCCGTCGCCCGGGGGAATTCCGGTCGTCCGGCGGACGTTCGGCTGTCGGCGTACGTACCACGACCAGACCCCGCGGGAGAGAAACCATGTCGAACACCGTCGATCAGCCGGTGCGCGCTTCCGGAACGTTCGTCCTGGGCGGCGACCTGCCCGTCCGGCGCCTCGGCTACGGCACCATGCAGCTGACCGGGCCGGGGGTCTGGGGTGATCCGAAGGACCCGGACGAGGCCGTACGCGTGTTGCGGCGCGCCGTCGACCTCGGTGTCAACTTCATCGACACCGCGGACGCCTACGGCCCCTTCACCGCGGATCTGCTGCTGCGCAAGGCCCTGCACCCCTACCCCGACGACCTGGTGATCGCCACCAAGGCCGGTTTCACCCGCCAGGGCCCGGACGCCTGGACCCCCGTGGGGCGCCCGGAGTACCTGCGCCAGCAGGTGGAGCTGAGCCTGCGGCACCTGGGCCTGGAGCGGATCGACCTGCTGCAACTGCACCGCATCGACCCGAAGGTGCCGACGGAGGAGCAGATCGGCGAGCTGGCCGCGCTCCAGCGGGAGGGCAAGATCCGCCACATCGGCCTCAGCGAGGTCTCCGTGGCCCAGATCGAGGAGGCCGGGAAGACCGCGAGGATCGTCTCGGTCCAGAACCGCTTCAACCTGGCCGAGCGCGATGCCGAGGACGTCCTCGACCACGCCGAGGCGAACGACCTGGCGTTCATTCCGTGGTTCCCGCTGGCCACGGGCGGCCTCGCCGGGCCGGACAGCCCCCTGAGCCGGATCGCCGCCTCCCACGAGGCCACGCCCTCGCAACTCGCCCTGGCCTGGCTGCTGCGGCGGTCCCCGGTCATGCTGCCGATCCCGGGCACGTCGTCGGTGGCGCACCTCGAGGAGAACGTCCTCGGGGCGACCGTCGAACTGAGCGACGAGGAGTTCGCGGCGCTCGCCGCCGCCGCCGGATGAGAGGGCGGGCGGGACGGGCCACGTGACGAGTACGGCGGACGCCTCCGTCCGCCTGCCGCGCCCGGGGCCGACGGCCGCGCGTGGCAGGGTGAGACCACCGTGCCGGGTGTGGATCGGGAAGGCGGTGGGTCGTGGCGGACGTCGTGGAAGTCGCCGCGCCGCGCGGACTGTTCGTCGGGCTGTGCGTCCTGGACGTCATCCAGTCCGTCGAACGCCTGCCCGGGCCGGACGAGAAGGCCACCGCGCTGCGGCAGACCGTCGCGGCGGGCGGTCCCGCGACCAACGCGGCGGCGACGTTCGCCGCCCTGGGCGGTGCCGCCGCGTTGGTCACGGGAGTGGGGCGGCACCGCCTCGCGGACGCGATCCGCGACGACCTCGCCGGAATCGGCGTCCCGCCGGGCGGAGTGCGCCTTCTGGACGCCGACTCCGGCCGCACCGAGCCGCCGTCCGTGTCCTCGGTGCTGGTGACGGCGTCCACCGGCGACCGTGCGGTGGTGTCCGCGAACGCGATCGGGCGGAACCTCGCCCCGCCGCCGGGCCTGGCGGCGGAGGTCGCCGCGGCGGACGTCCTGCTCGTGGACGGCCACCACATGGCCGTGGCCCAGGCCGCCGCGGCGCAGGCGCGGGACCGTCGTCGCCCGGTCGTGCTGGACGGCGGCAGTTGGAAGACCGGAACGGACACGTTGCTCGAAAGCGTGGACGTCGCCGTGTGCTCGGCGGCGTTCCGGCCCCCGGGGACCACCGCCCCCGACGACGTGCTCGCGTACCTGCTCGACCACGGCGTCGCCTTCGCGGCGGTGAGCCGCGGCCCGCGGCCGATCCGCTGGCGCTCGCGCGGCGGCGGCACGTCCCGGGTCGGCGAGGTGCCGGCCCCGGTGGTGGACCGGGTCGTCGACTCCGTGGGCGCGGGCGACGTGCTGCACGGTGCGCTGGCTTATGCGATCGCCACGCGGAGGAAGGAACATCCCTGGGGCGAACGGGAGTTCGTCGAGGCCCTGAACTCCGCCGCGACCACCGCGAGTCGATCGTGTGCCACATTCGGGACCCGGGCGTGGATGTCGCCGTGAGCTTGGCCCCCTCCCCTCATGCGCGTTCGGGTACGAACCGCGGGGCGCCGCACGGCCGTTCGGTGCGCCCCGGACCAACTACCGCCGCGCCGCGACGTCGTCGAAGTCCGTACCGCGTACGACCTCTTCCCACGACCGCAGTTCGGCGCCGGTGACGGCGAGGCGTTCGCCGATCGCGTCGGCCGCGTCGTTGCCGAGCGGCAGGCGCAGCGGGGCCTTGTCCGCGTCCAGGGCCGCGAGGATGGCGGCGGCGGCCTTCGCCGGGTCGCCGGGTTCGCGGCCGGTGCCGCCCGGGAGGTTCGTGCGCACCGGGCCCACGGTGTCGCGGTAGGCGTCCAGAGGCGCGGACAGGCGCAGGGCCCCCGGACCCGCGAACGCGGTCCGGAAGGCGCCGGGCTCGACGATCAACACCCGGATGCCGAGCGGCGCGACCTCGTCGGCCAGCGCCTCGGAAAGCCCCTCCAGCGCGAACTTCGTGGCGCAGTAGCCGCCGACACCGGCGAAGGCGAGCTGCCCGCCCATGCTGGTGACCTGCACGATCGCCCCCGAGCCCCGGCCGCGCATGTGCGGCAGCACCGCGCGGGTGAGCGCGGCCGGGCCGAAGAAGTGCAGCTCCATCAGGTCCCGCAGCTCCGCGTCGGTCGTCTCCTCGACCGCGCCGACCAGGCCCCGTCCCGCGTTGTTGACCAGCACGTCGATGCGGCCGTACCGGACGGCCACGTCGTTCACCGCGGCACCGGCCCCCGCGATATCGGTGACGTCCAGCGCCAGCGCCTCGACCTGGTCGGGGTACGCCGCCACGAGGTCGTCGAGCGGTGCGGTGCGCCGCGCCGCCGCCACCACGACGTCGCCCGCGGCCACCGCCGCCTCCGTGATCGCCCGGCCGAAGCCGCTGCTCGCCCCCGTGACCAGCCACACCCTGCCCATGTCGCGCTCCCCGCTTCGAGGTTCCGTTCCGCACGGCCCCCGTCGGGACCGCCCGTCGGGGACCCACCCTGCGGGCAATGCCGGTTGTCGGTCCAAGACCTGCCGTGATAGGCGATGGTTATGGACGCACGCGTACGAGATCTCCGCTACTTCGTCGCCGTGGCCGAGGAGCTTCACTTCACCCGCGCGGCCGAGCGGCTGTACGTCTCCCAGCCCGCGCTGAGCAAGCAGATCAGGATGCTGGAGGGCCAGGCCGGGGCCGAGCTGTTCGAGCGCGGCCGACGCGAAGTGCGCCTGACCGACGCGGGCGCCGCGCTGCTCCCGCACGCCCGGCGCGTCATCGCCGAATGGGACGCCGCCCGCGCGTCGGTCGCCCGTGTCGTCGCCGACCGGGCGCGCGTCTTCACGTTGGGCATGAGCACCAGCCCGGGGCGCGGCGGCCTGCTTCCCGCGATCCGCTCGCGCTTCACCGCGGCCCGTCCGGACGTGCGCATCCGGCTCCGCCAGGTCGCCTGGTACGACACGACCGCGGGGCTCGCCGACGGTGCCTGCGACGCCGCGTTCGTCTGGCTGCCGCTGCCCGAGCCGGAGCGGTTCCGGTGGACCGTCGTCGCCGAGGAACCGTGTCTGGTCGCCATGGCCGACGGCCACCCGCTCGCCGCGCGCGAGACCGTCGACTTCGCCGACCTGCTCGACGAGCCGTTCCTCGCCATCCCCGCCGAGGCGGGGCCGCTGCGCGACTACTGGCTCGCCACCGACGCCCGCGGCGGCAGGCCACCGCGGATCGCCGCCGAGGTGGCGAGTACCGAGGAGACGTACGAAGCACTCGCGGCGGGCCTCGGCGTCGTCCTGCTCGCGGCCGGCAACGCCCGGCTCGTCACCCTCGGCGGCGTCGTCGCCCGCCCCGTCCGCGGCCTGCCGCCGAGCCGCTTCGCCCTCGCCTGGCGCACCGACGACCGCAACCCCCTGCTGCGCGACTGCATCCGCGCGTGCCGAGAGGCGACGCGCGCTTCCTGAGGCGCGGTGCGCTCGCGGCTGCCCGGATCTCGCCTTGCGTGGTGACAAGTGGCCCAGCAGCGCGGGGGCTTGGGCTGCCCGGCTTTCGGCCCGACCTCGACGCGCCGGGTCGGCCTGGCCGGTCCGTCGGGTGGGTCGGTCTCAAAGTAGTATTCGGGTGCTGTTTTGGGGTGTCGACGGGAGGATCGCGCATGGCGGCCACGGCCGGGCGTGGGTCGTATGCGAAGTCGGCCGGGGTGCGGCGGCGGATTCTCGAGGTCTGTGCGGACGCGTTCGGCGAGACCGGGTTCCACGGCGCGTCCACCAAGGACATCGCGCAACGCGCCGGGATCAGCCACACCGGTCTGCGGCACCATTTCCCGCGCAAAGAGGACCTGCTCGCGGCGGTGCTGGACCTGCGGGACGAACGCGGCACCGCGTTTCTGCGGTCCGCCGACGCGGTCGATCCCGACGCGTTCCCCGTCGAGGCGCTCCGAGGCATGCTCGACCTGGTCGTCGATCACGAACTACAGCCCGGGCTCATGCAGTTGCACTGCGTGCTCTCGGCCGAGGCGACCGCCGCCGACCATCCCGCGCACGCCTACTACGCCGAACGCCACCGCCAGCTCCGCGCGTTCTACGCGAGGGCGTACACCGCCCTCGCCCGCGGGGGCCAACTGCGGTCGGCCGTCGACCCCGAGACGCTGGCGGTCATGACCGTCTCGCTCGTCAAGGGCATTCAGGAGCAGTGGCTCTTCGACCGCGAGACGGTGAGGATCGAGTACGCGCTGCGCATGTTCCTGGCCTCGGTCGTGCCCGAACTCGGCGACGAGAGCGGCCGATGACGGATCCGCCGCGCGAGGCCGCGGCACGTCGGGGCACGGCAGGCGCAGTTCGGTGGTCGCGGCGACGGCCGCCGCCCGAAGGACGCCCGGCACCCGTCCGGAAGGCCGACGCCGAGCATGCCGGTCGCCTCCGCGAACTCGGCGGAGCCCCGCGGGACTTCCCGCGTGCCGAACCGGGCCACCCAGGCCCGCCGGATTGACGGAGGTGCCCGTACCGGGACGTGGATGGGCGGTGGTCAGGCCTCGCTCGCGCCGCCCGGAACGACGACCAGCGGGCACCGGGCGTTGTGGACGAGTCCGTGGCTCACCGAGCCGAGGAGCATGCGGCGGAACCCGCCGATGCCGCGGTTGCCCACCACCAGGAGCAACGCGTCCTCCGAGGCGTCGGTCAGCACGCGCACGGGGTGGCCGAGGCGTACGTCGCCGACGATCGGGATGCCGGGGTACCGCGCCCGCCACGTGTCGACGGAGTGCGCCAGCGTCTCCCGCGCGTCGCGCAGCGCGGCGTCGGCGAGCATCGCGGTGGCCCCCATGCTCAGGGCGATCGTGTAGGCGAAGATCGCGAGGACCGACGCGCCGCGCAGCGCCGCCTCCTCGCACGCGTGCTCCCACGCCAGATCCGCGCCCCGGGAACCGTCCACCCCCACGACCACGGTGGGCGGCACCGCGCCGGTGTTCTCGACGCACCGGATGACGGCCACCGGGCACGAGGCGTGGGCGATCACCGGGACCGCGACGCTCCCGGTGGTGAACGCCTCCCGCAGCGACGAGAGGTGACGCGAGCCCAGGACCGTGAGGAACGCGTCGCCGGACGCCTCGCCGAGGACGCGCTCCGCAAGCCCGTCGATCAACCGCTCGTCGACGTCGAGGCCGGGGTGCCGCTCCAGCACCGCCGCCCTGGCCTCGTCCAGCACCTGCCGGTTGGCGCTGCGGTAGCGGCTGCGCCAGGTGTCCCACGGTGCCTTGGGAGCCAGGTTCTCGTCCGCCCCCAGCGGCCAGTCCAGCGCGCGGATCAGGCGCAGGGGCCGCCCGTGCAGCACCGCCTCGTCCGCGGCCCAGGCCACCGCGAGCCGCCCGGCATCGGTCCCCTCCACACCGACGATCACGCGCTCGTCCGTCGGGGCACTGGGCATGTCCGGCTCCTTCCGCGTCCGGCGATCACGCCGGTCCCTGTCCTCCCGACTCTGCGCCACGGTCGACGGCACCGCCACGGCGGGACGCCCGGATGCCGCGCGTGACAGCCCGAGAAGGGGTACGAGAGGCACGTCGGCCCCGCATCGCGGGGCGTCCACGGGCCTCGGCGGGCTGCGCCACCGGCGCCCCGGCGACGCCGCGCGTGTGCGGTGCCGCGAATCGACGCGGCCGTCACCCGCATTCCCCAGAGAGGTCCGCGATGCACGACGAAACCGCCGGGACCCGCCCCCCGGAACCGGGCCTGCTGGCCCGCCACGTCCGCGAACGGCGCCGTACGTGCGGCCTGTCGGTGCCGAGCCTGGCGGAGATCGCCGGGCTGTCCGAGGCGTGGATCGCCGCCGTCGAGGAGGGCACCGCCTCGGCCGACCGCACGTCGCTGTCACGCCTGGCCGCCGCGCTGCAGACGACCGTGAGCCGGCTCGTCGCCGGGGACGACACGGACGAGCCGTCACCCGGCGCCTCGGCCCCCGGCACCGGCACGGGCGACCTGCGGAGCCGCACGATGGTCGACATGAGCGACGACGAGTGCTACGCCAGACTCGCGATGCGCTCGGTGGGACGAGTGTCGTCCGCAACACGGGAGGAGCCTTTCGTCCTCCCGGTCAACTACATGGTGGACGGGCGCGACGTCGTCTTCCGCACCTCGCCCGATTCGTCCCTCGCCGAGGTCGCGGGTTCCACCGCGTTCGAGGTCGACGACCTGCTGGACTCCGCCCGGCTCGGCTGGAGCGTCCTGCTCACCGGCCACGCCGAGCGCGTCACCGACGCCGACGAGATGCGCCGGCTCGCCGAGCGGGCGCCCGAGCCGTGGCCCGGCGGCGACCGGCCCGTGTGGATCCGCATCCGCCCGGACCGCGTCACCGGACGCCGGATCGCGCCGCACCCTCACGACGTCTGACGGCCCGGGCGCCCCGGCCCCGGCCCGGGCAGCCGCACCCGCAGGGTCCCGCCCGCCTCGACGGTCTGTTCGGTGTCCCGGACGCGCACGCGGATCGGGGACGCCTCCCCGGCCGGGAGGGACACGGCCGCGGTGGTGTGCGAGATGTGGACGTGGATGCCCCAGTGGCCGCGGTATCGCAGCCGGAAGTCCAGGGGGCCCAGGCCGTCGGGCAGGGCGGGGTCGAGCACGAGCGCGTTCTCGCGTGTCGCGAGCCCGGTGTAGCCGCGGGTCAGCAGGTCGAGGCAACTGGCCATCGCGCCCAGGTGGATGCCCTCGGCGGTGGTGCCGCCCTGCACGTCGTGGATGTCGGCGGCCAGCGCCTCGCGCAGGAATCCGCCGGACGCGGCCCGGTCGGCCCGCGCGAGGACCCAGGCGTGCACCACGGCGCTGAGCGTGGAGCCGTGCGCGGTGCGCCGCATGTAGTAGCGGGCGGTCCGGTCGAAGGTGTCCGCGTCGACGTGGTAGCCCAAGTGGGTGAAGAGGCCCGTGAGTTCGTCCGGGGGGAACAGGTAGTTCAGCATCAGCACGTCCGCCTGCTTGGAGACCTGGTAGCGGTTCGGGGTGTCGCCCTCGGCCTCGAGAATGCGGTCCAGGCGCCGGATGTCGCCGTAGCGGCGGCGGTACGCCTCCCAGTCCAGCTCCGCGAGTTCCCCGTACCGGTGGAACTGGCTGATCACGCCGTCGTGGAAGCAGATCCGCAGGTTCCGCGACACGTGGTCCCAGCGCGCGGGCTCGTCGGCGTGCAGCCCGAGCCGCGCGGCGAGTTCCTCCCGCCGGTCGCTCGGCAGCAGGTCCAGCGCGCGTCCGGCCGTACGCAGCACCCACGAGGCCATCACGTTCGTGTACGCGTTGTCGTCCAGGCCCGGCCGGTCCGACCACGGGTAGCCGTCGTGGTACTCGTCGGGCCCCATCACGCCGCGGATGCGGTAGCGCCGCAGCGCGGGGTCGTACGCCGCGGCCGACGCCCAGAACCGCGCGATCTCGACCAGCAGCTCCGCGCCCTCGGCGGCCAGGTAGCCGACATCGGCGGTGGCCTGGAAGTACTGCCACGCGTTGTACGCGACCGCCGCGCCGACGTGCCGCTGCAGGTGCGAGTGGTCCGGCAGCCAGCGCCCCGACCGCGGGTTGTGGTGCAGCCGCGGCGTCTCCTCGCGTCCGTCGCCGCCGCTCTGCCACGGGAACAGCGCCCCCCGGAACCCCTCGGCCTCCGCCGCCCGCCGCGCCGCGTCGAGCCTGCGGTACCGGTAGCGCATCAGCGCCCGGCTGACCTCCGGCAGCCGCGGGTTCAGGTACGGCAGCACGAACAACTCGTCCCAGAACACGTGCCCGCGGTACGCCTCACCGTGCAGGCCGCGAGCCGGGACGCCCGCGTCGAGGTCGGCCGTGTGCGCGGTGAGGGTCTGGAGGATGTGGAACGCGTACAGGCGCGCACTGCGGTCGGCGTCCACCCCGCATCCCAGGTCGAGCCGGCACTGCGACCACAGGTCCGTCCAGCGTTCGGCGTGCGCGTCGAGCAGCGCGTCGAAGTCCGGGGCGCGCGCCGCCTCGTCGACCGACGCGGCGACCGGGTCGCCGATCGCGGCGTCGCGACCGGTGTGCACGGACACCGTCTTCTCGACGGTGACCTCCTGCCCGCGGCGAGCGGCGATCGTCAGGTCCTGCCCCACACGCTGCCGCTCCGTCCACCCGCGCCGGTCTTCTTCGGGCCCGCCGCGGGCGACCCGGGTCCGGGCGGCCATGGCGATACGGATCCGGGACTCCAGGGTCTCCGACTCCAGCACCACCGTGTCGGCGCGGGCGACATGCCGCCGCCGGATGGCGAGGTGCCGGTCGGCCAGCCCCCGGTACCGCGCGACGCCGGAGTTGCGGACACTCCCGTCCAGGGCCGAGCGCACGGTCAGCGTGCCCGACCAGTTCTCCGGAACCAGCGTGGTCTCCAGCACCGCGAGGTGCGGGTGCTCCATGTGGACGAGCCGGCGCTGCGTCACCGCGGTGACCCGCCCCGCGGCGTCGCGGACCCGCGCGCGGCGCACCAGGATCCCGTGCCGGAACTCCAGGACCGTGTGGTGGTCGAGGAGTTCGTCGGGGGATCCGGTGAACCACGGGCCGTCGTCCGCACGGAACGTCAGCGGAAGCCAGTTGCCGGCGTTGACCAGGTCCTCGTTCTCGACCGAGCGGCCCGCCACGTGCGAGACCGCCCTGTCGTACACCCCGGCCAGGTAGGTGCCGGGGTAGTGCGTGCCGTCCGCGACCGACTCCGGTGCGGCGCCGCGGGTCACCAGGTAGCCGTTGCCCAGCGCGCACAGGGCCTCCCGCAGCCCCTCCCGCTCGGGGTCGAAGCCGTCGTACCGGAGCGTCCACCCGTCGGCGGCGACGCCGGGAACCCCGGCGAGGGCTTCGTACGTCGTTGTGGCCACGGTGCCTTCTCCTTCGCGGCGTTCTCCTCGGACTAGCGCCGGAAGAGCACGACCTTCAGCGCGCCGGTTTCGGCGGCGCGGGAGAACACGTCGTACGCGTCCGGCATTTCGTCGAGGCCGAAGCGGTGCGTCACCAGGCCGCCGATGTCGAGGCGGCCGGCCCGGAGCATGTCGAGGAGCATCGGCGTGCTGTCGGTGTCGACCAGCCCGGTGGTGATCGTGACGTCCTTGATCCACAGGTCTTCGAGGTGGAGCGTCGCGGGGCGGCCGTGGACGCCCACGTTGGCGACGTGCCCGCCCGGGCGGACCAGGCGCGTGCACATCTCGAACGCCTCGGGGACGCCGACCGCCTCGACGACCGTGTCGGCACCCGCGCCGTCGCGGGACAGCCCGCGCACGGCCTCCTCGGCGTCCCGGTCGGGGGTCAGGGTCACGTCGGCGCCGAGGCGCTTGGCGGCGTCCAGGCGGCCGGTGTCCGGGTCGATCACCGCGACGGCCGCGGGGGAGTACAGGCGGGCGGCGACGATCGCGGCGAGGCCGATGGGCCCGGCGCCGACGATCGCGACGGTGTCGCCGGGGCCGACGCGGCCGTTGCGGACGCCGACTTCGTACGACGTCGGCAGGATGTCGGCGAGCAGCACCGCGGCGTCGTCGTCCACGCCCTCGGGCAGCTTGTACAGCGATGTGTCGGCGAACGGGGTGCGCACGAGTTCGGCCTGCGTGCCGTCGATCAGGTGGCCGAGGATCCAGCCGCCTCCGCCGGTGCACTGCCCGTACGCGGCGGCGCGGCAGTAGCGGCAGCGGCCACAGGCGGAGATGCACGAGACGAGCACGCGGTCGCCGGGCCGGACGGTGCGGACCCCGGGGCCGACCTCGACGACGGTGCCGACGGCCTCGTGCCCCAGGACGCGCCCGGCCTCGACCTCGGGAACGTCGCCTTTGAGGATGTGCAGGTCGGTCCCGCAGATGGTGACCGCGTCGACGCGCACGACGGCGTCGTCCGGGTCGGAGACCGCCGGGTCGGCGACGTCCTCCCAACTGCGGCGGCCGGTGCCGTGGAAGACGAGTGCCTTCATGGGGATCACTCCGTTCGTGACGGAAGGTTCGTCCTCGTTTCAGCGTCGCACGCGACCCGGCACGCGTCCCATCGGGCGAGTGCCGCGGCGGTCGCCGGGTCTCCGGCGCGCACGGGCGGTCGCGAGGCGTTCGGCTCTGGCCGTTCCTCGCGCCGGCGCCTCAGTCCACGGGCACGACCAGGACCGGGCAGTGCGCGTGGCTCAGGACCGCGTGGGTGACCGGGCCCAGGTGCATGCCCGGGCCCGGTGGCCGCCGCCGCGCCGCCACGACCAGCAGCTCCGCGTGCTCGGACGCGCCGACCAGGGCCCGCGCGGGCGCGTCGCGGACGACGACCTCGTGCATCCGGACGTTCGGCTCGGCGTCCCGCGTGCCGTCGAGGAGCCCGGTCAGGCGGTCGCGGGCGTGCGCGCGGGTGGCCGCGACCGGGTTGCGCCGGGGCTCCGAGGACGGGGCCCGGCGTGGCACGAGCGGCAGCGACCAGGCGTGCACCGCCCGCACACCGACCCCGCGCCGCGCGGCCTGCCGCAGCGCCTCCTCGACGGCCGGCCGGCACTCCGGCCCGGCGACGCCGACCACGACGGGGTGGCGCCGGGCGGGCCCCCGCGCCGGCTCGCCGCGGGCGATCAGCACCGGGCCTCGGGCGTGTGCCGCGAGGGCGAGGCCCACCGACCCGACCAGCAGCGCGCTGACCGGGCCGAGCCCGCGGCTCCCGACGACGGTGAGGGCGGCGGTGCCGGAGACGTCGAGCAGCGCGCCGATCGGGGTCGCGCGGACCACCGTCCGCTCCACGTCGAGCGACGGCGCGACCGCGAGCGCCGCGGCGGCGGCGCGGTCGACCGCGGCATGGGCGGCCTCGTAGTCGCCGGGTGCGGACAGCGCGTCGTGTTCCGCCGGGTGCGCCGCGTGCACCACCTGGAGCGGCACCTTGCGCCGGGCGGCTTCTTCGGCGGCCAGCCGGACGGCGAGGTCGGCCCCGGCCGACCCGTCCGCGCCCACGGCGACGTGGCCGGACAAGTGAGGAATCCGCTGGTCCATCGATGCTTCCCTTCCGATGCCCGACTCTTCCCCGTGGCGTCCGGGGTACGCCGGAACGTTTCCCCGCCCGGCGGGCCCGGCTACCGGTGGGGGACGACCGCCACGGGCCCGTGGGCGTGCAGGAGCACCGCGTGGGCGACCGGGGACAGGCGCAGGCCCAGGGACGTCGCGGGGACGCGCCGCCCGACCACGGTCACGACCGCGCCGGCCGAACTCCGGACCAACGCGGTCGCGGGCGGCCCCGAGGCCCGGTCGCGGACCACGTCGACCTGCGGATACTTCTCCGACCAGCCCGCGGTGGCCTCCGCGAGCCCGCGGTCGGCGCGGGCCTCGACGTCCGCGCGGGTGAAGACCGGCCCGCCCGGCAGCGTCCAGTCCTCCGGCCGCCATCCGTGGACGATCCGCAGCCGCGTCCCGGGGCGTGCGGCGGCCTCCTCGAACGCGAACGCCAGGACGGCGTCCGCGGGTTCGCGGCCGTCGACACCCACCACGACCTCCGGCGGCGCACTCGGCGCGTCCCCCGATCTCGCGCGCACCACGACCACCGGGCACCGGGCCACCGACGCGGCGGTCAGGCTCGTGGAGCCGAGCAGGAGGCTGCGGAACCCGCCGCGTCCCCGCGAACCGAGCACCAGCAGCGCGGCACTCTCGCTTTCCGCGGTCAACGCCGCGCCGACGGTGTCGACCGCGTCGACGGTCGCGATGGCGAGCCCGGGAGCCGAGTCCCGGGCCAGGAGGTCCGCGTCGCCGAGGATGCGCCGGCTCTCCGCCCGGTCCGTGTCGCGTCCGCCGTGCGCGGCGAGCGGCGGCCAGGCGTGCAGAATCCGCAGCGCCAGGCCTCGTCTGGCGGCTTCGTCGACGGCCCAGCGCAGCGCCTCGTCGGCATGCGCGGACCCGTCCACCGCCGCGGTGATGTGCGGTCGTGCGGATGAGGCGTCGGAGTGCGCCATGGGCTCCTCCCCGGTATCGGTGGTCAGCGGACGCGCGGCAGGTACGGATCGGCCGGGCGGCGCGGTGCGACGCGGATCCGGGCGTCGACCACGGTGACGCCGTCCGGGCCCGCGACGGCGGGGTTGAGGTCGAGTTCGCAGACCTGCGGCAGGTCGTCGGCGAGGCGGGACACGCGGTGCAGCAGGTCCTCGACCGCGCCGACGTCGCACGGCGGCGCGCCGCGGTGGCCGTAGAGCGGCTTCGACGCGCGCGATTCGGCGATGAGGTCCTTGGCGTCGAGGTCGGTCAGCGGGGAGAGCCGCGCGCTGTGGTCGCCGAGGATGTCGACGCCGGTTCCGCCGAGCCCGAACAGGACCAGCGGGCCGAGGACTTCGTCCTGGTCGACGCCGATGATCAGCTCGACCCCCGGCGCGGCCATCGGCTGGACGACGGCGCCGTCCATGCGTCGGCCCAGACGGTGGGCGAGGTCGGTGTACGCGGCGCGCACGTCGTCGTCCCCGGCGAGTCCGAGGCGCACCCCGCCGACATCGGTCTTGTGGGTGATCTCGGGCCCGGACACCTTGAGCGCCACGGTCCCCAGCGGGGAGAGCCCGCGCAGCTCGCGGGCGGCGTCGACGGCCCCGTCGGCGGCGGTGACGCGGCGCCACGGCGCGAGCGGCACCCCGTAGCCGCCCAGCACGGCGGCGCACGCGTCGGGCGGCAGCCAGCCGCCCCCGGAGTGCGCGGCCAGGTACGCGTCCACCGCGGCACGCGCCCGGTCCGGATCCGTCGTGGTCAGACGCGGCACGATCCCGCGGGGACGCAGGAGCCACATCGCGCGGTCGCGGGCGTGGGCGAGCGCCGCCGCGGCGGTGCGGGTGTCGCAGAAGACCGGGAACGCGCCGTGCCACGCGGGGACGAGGTCGACGGCTTCGGCGCGTTCGGGTGCGACGACGGCCACGGGGATCTCGCGGACCGCCGACCCGTGGGTGAGTTCGGCGAGTGGGTCGCCCAGCGCGGTGGGGGCGAGTGCCAGCAGCACCGCGCCGATGTGCCCGGTCGACGCGATCAGGTCGATCGCCCGGCGCAGCGACTCGCCCGGGACGGTCGCGGTGGCGTCGACCGGATTGCCGCAGGCCGCGCCGCTCGGCAGCAGCTCGCGCAGGCGCGCCTCGATCTCGGCGCCGAGGTACGGCACGGTCAGCCCGGCGTCGGCGCACGCGTCGGCCGCCAGCACCCCGAGCCCGCCCGCGTTGCCGACGATCGCCACCGCCCCGCTCTTGGGCAGCGGCTGCGCGGACATCAGGGCCGTGGTGGCGACGAGGTCGCCGAGGGAGTGGGCCGCGGTGACGCCCGCCTGCCGGAACAGCGCGCCCCGCGCGACGGTCGGGGTGACGGCCGCGGCGGTGTGCGAGGCGGCGGCGCGGCGTCCGGAGGCCGAGCGGCCCGCGTCGACGGTCAGCACCGGAATCCGCCGGCCGGTGCGCCGGGCGATGCGGGAGAACTTGCGCGGGTTGCCGAAGGACTCCAGGTGCAGGACGGCCAAGGCGGTGCGCGGATCGGTCTCGAACCACTGGAGCATGTCGTTGCCGCTGACGTCGTACTTGTCGCCGAGCGACGCGAACGTCGACACGCCGATGCCGAGCCGGTTCAGCTGCCGCAGCAGCGCGATGCCGACACCGCCCGACTGCACCGCGACACCGGCGCTGCCCGGGAGCGGCCGGACGCCGGTGAAGTCGGCGCGCAACGGAGTGCCGCCGGACGTGTCGACGACGCCGACGCCGTTGGGGCCGACCATGCGCATGCCGTACCGGTGGCAGGTCTGCCGCAGGGCGCGGGCCTGGTCGGCGTCGAACCCGGCGGTGACCACGACCAGCGCGGCGACCCCGGCCCGGCCGCACTCCTCGGCCACCGCCGGCACGGACCGCGCGGGGACCGCGATCACGACGGTGTCCGGCAGCGCGGGCAGGTCGGCGACGTGCGCGGACGCCGTGAACCCCGCGATCTCGCCGGCGCTCGGGTGCAGCACGAACAGGCTCTCGTGCCAACCGGCCGAGGCGAGATTGGCGAGGATGGTCCGGCCGATCGAGTCGGGGCGGCGCCCGGCCCCCGCGACGGCGACCGTCGTGGGGCGGAACAGCGGCAGCAGGCTCGCGGTGTCCGCCTGCCGCTCGCGCAGCCCCATCGCGGACAGGAACTCCTCCCGGCCGGGGTCGTCGACGGGCAGGTCGAGCGGGATGCTCGCGGTGACGACGCCCGCCTCGGCGCCGCGGTGCAGCGGCAGGCCCATGTCCTGGAGCACGCGCAGCATCGGCCGGTTGTCGGACAGCACGTCGGCGGTCCAGCGGCGCACCCCCTCGGCACGCGCGACGTCCATCAGGTGCTCGATCAGCAGGGTGCCGACGCCGCGGTGGTGCCAGTCCTCCGCCACGACCACGGCCAGCTCCGCCTCGCCGGGCCCGGTGGTGTGGAACTCGGCCGCACCGACGACCAGTTCGCCGTGCCACGCGAGCAGCGCACCGCCGTCCGGCGCCCGGACCGCGCAGATACGGTGCGCCGCCTCCCCGACCGCGTCGCGCGCCATGCCGAAGAAGCGCAGGTGCAGGCTGGTCGCGGAGAGCCCTTCGAACAGCGTCCGGACGGCGGGCTCGTCGGCGGGGCCCGCCGCGTCGAGGCGCAGCATCGTGCCGTCGGCCGCGAGTACGTGGCGCTCTTCGGTGCGGGGAGCCGACGGGTGTGGTGGGGCGGGCATGAAGCGGTGTCCTTCCGAGAACACCGGCGCGGGCACAACCGGTCCCACGTCCCCACCGCCGTCCGGTACGCCCGGGCGGCTGCCCGGGCCGCGGCGCCGGGCCGCGAGGCGAGGCGGCGGGAGAAACGGGGAACATCCGCGCCGGTCGGGGCAATGGAGCCTGGTTCCATGGTGAGGGCGCTCCCGACGCCGCGCCATTCGCCGCCGCCGGGTGCCTCGGCGCGCGGTGGGTACGCCGGGGACGCGGTTTCTCGGCCGGATCGGCGGCTTGTCGGGCCTCGTCCGCCGGTTCGATGCCGTCCGCCGGGAGAGCCGCTTGGGTAGGGAACCCCCGGGCAAGACGTGCGCCGTGGGGTGCGTCGCCGTGTCGCCTCCGACGTCGCCGGCAGGCAGCGCGCGACGCGGCTCGAGGCGCGAGGCAGGGAAGGTGAGTGCGATGCCGAACCTCGGAATCGCGATCGTCCGGCAGTACCAGCGCGGCGTCGTTCTTCGTCTGGGCCGCCTGCGCGGCATCCGCGAGCCGGGCATCCGGTTCATGATCCCGCTGGCGGACCGCATGTGGAAGGTCACCCTGCGTACGGTGACGCTGCCGATCCCGTCCCAGCAGGTGATCACGCGCGACAACGTGTCGATCGGGGTCGCGGCGGTGGCGTATTACCGGCGCGTGGACCCGGTCAAGTCGATCGTGGAGATCGAGAACGTCTCGGACGCGATCGGCCAGATCGCCCAGACCACCGTCCGCAACGTCGTCGGCCGCTCGCTCCTCGACCAGGTCCTCACCGACACGGAGACCCTCAACGAGCAGATCAAGGCCATCCTCGACGGCCTCACCCGGCAGTGGGGCGTGTTCGTCTCGCTGGTGGAGCTGAAGGACATCGAACTCCCGCCGACGATGCAGCGTGCCATGGCCCGCCAGGCGGAGGCCGAGCGCGAGAAGCGCGCGAAGATCATCGCCGCGGAGGGCGAAGCGCTCAGTGCCGGGCGGCTCGCGGAGGCGGCGGACGTCATCACCGACCACCCGATCGCGCTGCAACTGCGCAACCTCCAGATCCTCGGCGACATCGCCGCGGAGAAGAACTCGACGATCGTCTTCCCCGCCCAATTCCTCGACAGCGCCCGGGACTTGGTGCGGTTCGTCGAGCGGGAGACCCACAGCACCGACGGCACTCCGCCGACGCGGGGGTCCACGGCTTCCCTGGCGTGACGGCCGGGGCGGTGGGGCGGTCGGGCCACGGCTCCGGCGGCGCGCCGCCGGGCGGGGCCCCGGCTCTCCGGCCTGGCGGTCACGGGCGGTGGGCGGTCGAGCGCGGCTCCGGCGGGCAGCCCGCTGACGCGTGATCGCGGCTCCGTGCCCTGACGGCCGCGGGACGGTGTGTCGCCGCCGCGGTCGGTGTCGCCCGGCCCCGGCTCGCGTCCGCGGCGCTCGCCGCGGCCGGAGCGGCGGGTCCCCGTCCGGGACGAGGCCGTCCCCGGGGCCCGGGCACGCCGGTTCGGGCGGCGTACGGGTGCACAGGTGCCAGGTGCCAGGTGCCAGGTGCCAGGTGCCAGGGGCCGCGGTCGGGGGTAGTCGGCCCCGAGGCATCCGGGAGCCGACCCGGATGACGACTATCGGGCGCGGAGGCATGCACAGCATCATCGACTGGCTTCGGGGACTGTCCGGGCCCTTGGTGTACGCGGTCGTCGGAGGACTGGTGTTCGCGGAGGACGCGCTCTTCGTGGGGTTCGTCCTGCCGGGGGAGACCGCCGCCGTCGTCGGCGGCGCGATCGCCTCCGGCGGCCGGGACGTCAGCCTGCTGCCGATGATCGCCGTCGTCGTGGTCGCGGCGATCGCGGGCGACAGCGTCGGCTACGCGGTGGGGCACCGCGCGGGACCCCGGCTGCTGGCGACCCGGATGGCCCGGCGGCACAGCGTCCGGATCGAGCGGGCGCAGGACGTGATCCGGCGGCGCGGGCCCTACGCGGTCTTCCTGGGGCGGTTCGTCGCCGTGCTGCGCGCGCTCGTCCCGACGCTCTCGGGCGTGGCGAAGATGCCGTACCGGCGGTTCCTGCTGTTCAACGCGCTGGGCGGCGTGCTGTGGGGTGCCGGGTTCGTGCTGCTGGGGTGGGGGGCCGGGGCCGCGTACGACCGCATCGCCCGGCAGGTCGGCGAGGTGGCCGCCGGGGTGGTCGCCGCGGTGGCCGTGGCCGCCGTCGCGGTCTGGGCGTGGCGCCGCCACCGGCGCGACGAGTGACGACCCCGGCGGCCGAGGCGGGCGACGGGCCCGAGGCGGCGGCACGTGCGGGCACGTCGGAGCCCGGCGGGTGGGGGAGCGCGAGGCGCCGGTTGCCCGCGTACCCCCGCGGGATCAGGTGGTGACGCGGGCGGCCAGCAGGGCGACGTCGTCGCGGAGGGGACGGCCCGGGCTGCGGATCAGCGCGTCGCACAGGTCGGCCAAGGGCGCCGTCGCGTGCCGCTCCACGATGGCGGCGGCGTTCCGCATGCCCTCGTCGATGCTGTGGTCCCTCGCCTCGACGAGGCCGTCGGTGTGCAGGACCACCGTGCCCCCGGCGGGGAGCCGGAGGCGGTGGTCGCGGCGAGCCGCGTCGGGGTCGACGCCGAGGGGCGGACCGGGCTCGCCGTCGAGGTGGTGGGCGCGGGTGCCGGGGGCGACGACCAGCGGCGGGGGATGGCCCGCGCTGCTCCAGTGCAGGACGCGGCCCGACGCGGCGGGTTCGAGGCGGGCGACGATGACGGTCGCCATGGGGCCGCCGTGGAGGTCGTGGAGCACTTTGTCCAGGCGCCGCAGGATGCGGCTGGGCGGTGTCTGTTCGTCGTGCGCGACGACACGCATGATGTTGCTGATCCGGCTCATCACGGTCGCGGCCTCGCCGCCGTGCCCCATGACATCGCCGAGCATCAGGCACGGGACACCGTCGGGCAGCCGGATCAGGTCGTACCAGTCGCCGCCGATGCGCGGCACCTCGGTGGCCGGCTGGTACCGGGCTTCCAGCTCGACGTCCTCCAGTCGGGCCACCGTGGGCAGCAGGCTGCGCTGGAAGCCCTCGGTGGCGGCGCGCAGGCGGTCGTACAAGCGGGCGTTCTCGACGGCGACGCCGGCGGCCCCGGCCAGCGCCGTGACCATTTCCTCGTCTTCCGGGGTGAAGTCCCCGCCGCCGCGCTTGTCGGTGAGGTACAGGTTGCCGAAGACCGTGTCGCGCACGCGGATCGGGACGCCGAGGAACGCGGACATCGGCGGGTGGTGCGCGGGAAAGCCGTAGGAGTCGGGATGGTCGTGCAGGTCGTGCAGCCGCAGCGGATGCGGCTCGCGGATCAGCAGCCCGAGGATGCCGTGGCCTTCCGGGAAGGGCCCGATCGCGTCGATCGTGGCCTGGTCGACACCCACCGGGAGGAACCGGGCCAGCATGCCGTCCTCGCCGATCACCCCGAGCGCGCCATAGCGGGCATCCGTCAGGGCGGCGGCCGATTCGATGATCCGGCGCAGCACGACTTCCAGGTCCAGTTCACTGCTGATCGCGAGCACCGCGGCCAACAACTGCCGCATCCGCCGCGCCGCGTCGTCCCGCCGCTCCGGGGTCTCCGGCGCAGGGCCGGACGGCTCACCGCGACGACCCCGATTCTCGTGTCGCATGCGACCCCTCAAGCGCTATCGCGATGGACACTCAGCACGGTACCCGGGCGCGGCGCCTTGATCACCTCGTGCGCGCGGTGCGGGACGCGGGCGCGGCGCGTACGCGCGGCGGGCGGAGGCGAACGCGGGCGCACGCGCGGGTCGCCTGCGACACATTCCCCACGGTGGCCGACACCAGGCGTACCGGCCGGGAGGACATCGCGGATCTCCCGGATCACCCACGGGAGGTTGGCGCCGAGGGAGCCGTCGTCCGGCTTCTCGGGGGCGGGCGTCGGCGCGGTCTCGGTGGTCCGTGGCTCGTCGCGGGCGCGGGGCGGTGTTCACCGGTCGCCGTACGACGGGTGACTTCGCCCCGGACGCAGGCACCTTGGCGAACCGCCGCGGTGCGGGGCCGGACGCCGCCGTCGACGTCCCGGGCCGTGTGGGTATGCCGCGGAGCGCCGGCGGGCTGCCGCGGGGCGCGAACCGCGTCCTCCCGCGCCGCCGACATCCCCGCGCCGGGGATCGACGCCGCACCAGGGGCGCCGGTCCGGGGGCCCCGCCCCGTAAGCTGCGGTTATGGCCACTGGATCACCGTCTCCCGCGCAGGCGTTCGACGCCCTCCTCGCCGGCAACCGGCGCTTCGTCGCCGGCCACCCCCGGCACCCCAACCAGGATGCCGCGCGGCGTGCCCAACTGGCGCCCGGGCAGACGCCGTTCGCGGTGCTGCTGGGCTGCTCGGACTCCCGTCTCGCCGCGGAGATCATCTTCGACCAGGGCCTCGGCGACCTGTTCGTGGTGCGCACCGCGGGCCACGTCCTCGGGCCGGAGGTGATCGGCAGCATCGAGTACGCGACCACGGTGCTCGACTGCTCGCTGGTGGTCGTGCTCGGCCACGACTCGTGCGGCGCGGTCGCCGCCGCCCGCTCCGCGCTCGACGGCGGCGGGGTGCCCGCCTCGGGCTACGTGCGCGACGTCGTCGAACGCGTCACGCCCAGCGTCCTGGCCGCGCGAGCCGCGGGCCTGGAGGCCGAGAGCGACGTCATCGACGAGCACATCCGCCACACCGTGGACCTCCTCCTCGACCGCTCGCGCGTCCTGAGCGACCAGATCGGCTCGGGGCAGGCGGCGGTCGTCGGCCTCGGATACCAGCTCGCCGAGGGCAACGCCCGCCTGGTCACCACGCAGGGCCTGCCCGCCTCGTCCACGGAGAGCGCGGTCGTCGGCTGACCGAACGGGCGGTCCCCGTACCCCCGTTGCGGGGATCGCTGTGCCGCGTCCTGCCCCCGGGGATGTCGGCGAGCGCGTCGCGTCGGGCGATCGTGCCCAACCGGCAAGCGCGTGAAGGGCCTTCGGCCGGGTCACCGAGTGGCGGTCCTCGGTGGGGCGGGACCGTGTGGTCCCGTCCCCCCGGCAGCGGAAGACGCGGCTTGGTCTGGGGCGGTGGACAGCCAAGCCGACACCCGGAACCACCGGGACGTCTTCCGCGACCGGCAACGGACCGCAGTCGCCCAGGTGGTCATCGCGACGGTCGCGGAATCGGACGCCCCGTTCACCATCGCGGAGATCGCCGCCCGGGCCGGCATGAGCAGGCGCAGCTTCTCCCAGCATTTCCCCACGCTCGGCGCCGCGATGGTGCGTGCGCACCCATCGGTTCGTCATCGAGCGGATCCGCGCATCCGGGCAGGGGGCGCAGCACGACGGGCTCAACGGTCCGGACAGCCTGTTCGCGGGGTTCCGAGCCCTGTCCGACCTCGTCGGGGAACAGCCCGAACTCATCCGCTTCCTCGGCTACTTCGACTGCACCTTCCGCCGCCGGGGTCTCACTCCCGAACAACGCGCGGAACTCGGGGAACCGCACCAGATGGTCGTGCTGCCCGTCGAACTCCTGCGCCAAGGGCAGCGCGACGGATCGGTGCGCACCGATGCGGACGCCACGACGGCCGCCGTCGCGGTCGGCAACGCCGCCTTCGGGATTCTCCAGCGCCTTCAGGCCACGGACGAGTACACCACCGGCCGCGACGAAGCGGCGCAACGGCTGTTCGACCTCGAACCGGACGTGTGGCGCGGCTACTTGTCCCCGCCGCGATCCTCCTGACGCCGAGACATGGACCGGGCCGGTCCGCGCGACCCCCGTCAACTCCCCTGTTCCCCCGACCGCCCCCGCACCCGCCGTCCGCCGCAACGAGAGCGGCCGGACCGAGCACGTGTGGGCGCTGCCCACCGACGAGGCGACCCTCCTCGACCTGGTCACCACCGTCTTCACCGACCACTGGGCCTCCATCCACTTCGGCGTGCTGATCGAGGGGGCCGCCTGGGAGGTCGCGGCGCCCGGTCCGCCGACGCGGATCGGTACGTACGACGGCTATGTCACCGTCGACTTCGGCCGCTGGCACTTCCACCTGTGCATCGGCGACCACACGGCCTCCGGGCCGGAACTCGGCGCGATCCGCCGCTGCTCCCGCGCCGAGCTGTACCGCGGCCTCGGTGCGGACGGCAGCCCGACCACCTGGGGGCTGCGGCTGTTCAACGGCCGCGGCGAGCAGCAGATGGCCGTGATGCTCCCCAACCCGTTCCTGACGGACGATCAGCAGATCCTCCCCGCCCCGGACTTCAGCCGCCTCACGGCCTGGGACGCGCTTCGCGACCGCTTCCTCGGACTCACCCCCGACCCCCTCGACCGCACCGGCCGCGGGTTCCGGCACGCGTGAGCCGTCGGCTCGGGGCGTCACTCCGGGCGAACGCCCTTCACCGGAGGGCGAGTTGGTGGTCGCGCGCGCTGCGGCGGGAGGACGCGTGATCGCCGCGCTGCGCCGCGGTCTCCCGCTCGGTGTGTTGTCGCGCGGCGACCACCCCAAGGCGCCGACAGGCCCCCACGCCACCCCTTCGGGGGTCGCGGGGGCCTGTCGCCTCCGGCGGAACGCGGGCCGGATGAATCACCCGGGGACCGGGGCCTGTTGCTCCAGCGGTGCCCCGGACCTCGCCGGTCGCGGGGAGAGGAGACGCTGGGCCAGGAAGCCGAAGACCACCCCGAAGGCCGTCCACAGCACCGCCTGGGTCATCAGTGAGGCGATCCTGAATCTCCACAGCAGCGCCGCGGGGAAACCCTCCCTGATCGCGTCGTCGTTCGCGGGCAGGAACACGTACGCGATGGCCACCGCGGCGATGAACCCCGCCCCGGCCACCAGGGTCGCGTTCCAGTTGCCCAGACGCGGTGCCAGCCGGCGTCCGACGATGACGGCGGCCACCGCGAGCAGCACGCTGAGCAGGATCATCAGGAAGAACAGCGTCGTGCGCCGTCCGATGGTGTCCGGGTTTCCGACCGCGGGCGGTGTCGCCGGATACTTCAGGAACGGCACCAGATAGATCGCCGTGAAAGCCCCCGCCGCGGTGAGCGCCGCGGTGGCCTGCGGGCTGAACCGGCCGATACGTCCCCACGCGAAGGAGAACGCGAGAGCCGCGACGCCGCCCAGGGCGACCCCGTAGACCAGCACGCCGGTGCCCAGGCCGACGGTCGACTGCAGCGAGCGGCTGACCACTTCCTCTTCCTCCGCCGCTTCCCCGGCAGCGTCACCATGGTGATGTCCGGCGTGGGCGTCCGGTGCGGCTTGCGCCTCCTCGACCGCGATGGCGTCGTCGACCGGCGGCTCACCGACCACGTAGGCCACGGCGAAGGCCAACAGCCCGGCGACCAGGCCCGCGAGCATGCCGCGGACCAGGAGATTTCTGACAGTTGAGGCGTACACGTGCGCGTCGCCTCTCAGTGGCAGGGGAAGCCGAGCAGGTGACGGCCGTCGTGCACCCACTCGTGTACGCCCGTGCCGGCGAAGATCGAGGTGGCGCCCTGCTCCGCACCGACGAAGTAGACGGCGAACAGCGCCAGCAGGCCGACGAAAACGGCCCAGGGCAGGATCGCGCGGACCGGCAGTGTGGTCGGCACGGGAACGGAAGGGGAAGAGGCGGTGGGGACAACGGCCTCGGCCATGGCGAACCTCCTTGGGGAACACGCGTCCCATAGCGGCGGTACCGGACGACGGCCTTCGGGTCTGACTCACCACCACGCCGCCCTGCCGGGCGGCGCTGTGGCATACAGTGGCGCGACCGTGCCGGATTCCCACCGGACTTCCGCCTCGCCGTCGTCGCAAATATTTTGAAATGTCGCCGAACGCTACCGCGCGCCGCACTCCCCGCCAAGAGCCTGAGTCCTGAATCACGTCGGGCACATCCAGTCGGGCACATCCTGGGGAGGTCGCGGCGCGCACGGCCGCACAGTGCCCCCGGAGGAACCGATGACAATACGGCTCACGCTGGTCTCGCCCGCCACGAACGGAGCATCGCGCGGGGTCCGGTTCGACGACGACAGCCCCCTCGACGCCGAGGGCCTCGCCCGTGCCGAGGCGGCAACCGGCTGGCTCCCCCCGGCCGTTCACGTCCACGTCTCACCGTCCGTGCGCTGTCGGCAGACCGCCCGTGCCCTCGGGCTCGACGCCGAGCCCCTGTCCGCCATCGCGGCCTGTGACATGGGGCACTGGCGAGGCCGCACACTCGGAGCCCTCGCGGCCACTGACGAACACGCCGTCGCCCGCTGGCTCGGCGACCCGGACGCCGCACCCCACGGCGGCGAATCGCTGCGCGACTTCCGCGCCCGGATCGGGGTGTGGCTCGACGGCCTGCACGGACTGACCGGGCGCGTCATCGCCGTCGCCGAACCGGACACCATCCGCGCCGCCCTGATCCACGCCCTCGCGGCACCCGACCAGGCCTTCTGGCGCCTGGACATCCGTCCCCTCACCGCCACCGACCTCAGCGGTCGCGCGGGACGGTGGAACCTCCGGAATGGTCGGCCGCTGGGCGCCGAGTAGCCACGTGCCCGTCGCGGAGACGTCGCGTCCACCCGGGAGCAACCCCCAGGCCCGCTCGCGGGGTTACCGCGCGCCGCGCACGCGGTACGGCGTCGCGGTGGTGCGGTTCTCGTCGACGGCGAGGCGGTTGCCCGCGGCGGGGTTGGCGCGTTGCGGGCAGTCGTGACGTTCGCAGACGCGGCAGCCCATACCGATCGGGGTGGCGGCGCGCGGGTCGTCGAGCGCGAGGCCGTCGGCGTAGACGAGGCGGTGGGCGTGCCGCAGTTCGCAGCCCAGGGCGACGGCGAAGGTGGCGCCGGGGGCTCCCCAGCCGGGCTGTCCGCGGGTGACGGTGCGGGCGATCCAGAAGTACGCGCGGCCGTCGGGCATCGTCGCGATCTGGGTGAGGATGCGGCCCGGTGAGGTGAACGCCTCGTACACCGTCCACAGCGGGCACGTGCCGCCGAAGCGGGAGAAGTGGAAGTCGGTGGCCGACTGGCGCTTGGAGATGTTGCCGGCGCGGTCGACCCGCAGGAACGCGAACGGCACACCCCCGGCCCGGCGGCGTTGAAGGGTGCTCAGGCGGTGGCAGGCGGTCTCGAATCCGACGCCGTAGCGCGCGGCCAACAGGTCGATGTCGTACCGCAGTTCTTCCGCGTCGCGGTGGAACGCGGTGTACGGCATCACCAACGCCCCGGCGCAGTAGTGCGCGAGCCCCACGCGGGCCAGTGCCGGGGCGTCCGGGCCGGTGAGGTCGGCGGCGGTGACGACCGCGTCGATCAGGTCGCGGAACTCCAGCGCGGCGAGCTGGACCGCCTGCTGGAACGCGCGCTGACCGGGGGTCAGGTGCGCGGCCAGATGCAGGGTCGCGGACCCGGGGTCGTAGCGGCGCGGATCCTCGCTGACGGAGCCGGCGCGGCCGTGCGGCGCCGTCACGACTCGGACGCCGTGGTGTTCGCCCAGGCGTGCGATGAGCGCCTCCTCCGAGGCGCCGGGGGCGATCCCGGCGGCCTCGGCCAATTCCTCGGCGGCGTCGTCCAGTTCGGCGATGTGGTTGCGCCGGGCCGCGAAGAAGTCCCGTACCTCGTCGTGGGGTTCCGCGAGGTCGAGCGTGTCGGGATGGCCGGCCAGGACGGCGGCCCGGTCGGCGGCCTCGCGATAGCGGCGGTGCAGCGCCACCAGCGCGCGGGCCGCGTCGGGGAACTGCCGGACCAACTCCTGGATCTCGTCGCCGTCCGCGGCGCCACCGCGCCGACCGCCCGCGGCCTCGTCCGCGAGCGCCGCACGCACGTCCGCGCCGAGCCGGAGCCGGTCCGAATCGGCGAAGAAGTCGGGGGTGACACCCAGCGTCTCGGTGATGCGCAGGAGGACCGGCACGGTGATCGGGCGCCGGTCGTGCTCCATCTGGTTGAGGTAGCTGGGGGACATGTCGAGGCGGCGGGCGAGGTCGACCTGACTCAGCCCGTGCAGGCGCCGGAGCCTGCGCAGCGCCGGGCCGGCGTACATCTGCCGGTCCCCGGGCGGACGCCCGCGTCCTGCCATTCCCGTCTCCTCCCTGGGCTCCCGATTTCGTGAAGATAGCAAATGCCGCTTTCACAAGATTGGCCATGACCTGCGGAAACTTGGCACAAGTTGGCATATTGGCGCACTGGCACGCCGTCGGCCCGGCGTGTGAGCCTGATCGCGCCGGCAGTCATTCCGCTCACCTCCAGGACGTGCCATGACCGAATACCGCGTACGTGTCCACCCCAGCGCCGCGGGCCTGGCCCGGACCGACGAACTGGCCCACAAGATCGCCGAGCTGGCCGCAGGAACCACCGAGACCACGGTCACCGACGCGGCCCGGGACATGGTGGTCAACCGCGTCATCGACAACGCCGCGGTCGCGGTGGCGTCGCTGCGCCGCCGCCCGCCCGCGGTGGCCCGGGCGCAGGCGCTGCGCCACCCGGTCACCGCGGATCGGGCCGGCGCGAGCGTCTTCGGCAGCGGGGTGCGCGTGTCGCCGGAGTGGGCGGCGTGGGCCAACGGGACGGCGGTCCGGGAGCTGGACTTCCACGACACCTACCTGGCCGCGGACTACTCGCATCCCGGCGACAACCTCCCCGCGATCCTCGCGGTGGCCCAGCACACCGGGCGCTCCGGCGCCGATGTCGTGCGTGCGGCTGCGGCGGCGTACGAGGTGCAGGTGGCCCTGGTGACCGGCATCTGCCTGCACAGGCACCGCATCGACCACATCGCGCACCTGGGCCCGTCGGTGGCGGCCGGGCTCGGGACGCTGCTCGGCCTGCCCGTCGAGGTGATCCGCGAGGCCGTGGGGCAGGCCCTGCACACCACGACCGCGACGCGGCAGTCCCGCAAGGGGGCCATCTCGTCGTGGAAGGCGTTCGCACCGGCCTTCGCCGGGAAGGCGGGCATCGAGGCCGTCGACCGCACGATCCGCGGCGAGGGCGCCCCCGCGCCGATCTACGAGGGCGAGGACGGCGTGATCGCCCGGCTGCTCGACGGCCCGGACGCGGAGTACACGGTGGCGCTGCCCGGCGCGGGCGAACCGCGCGACGGCATCCTGCGCACGTACACCAAGGAGCACTCCGCCGAATACCAGGCGCAGGCGCTCATCGACCTGGCCCGGCGCCTCAACGCCCGCCTCGGCGACGCCGGGATCGCGCGGATCTCGGAGATCGTGCTGCACACCAGCCACCACACGCACCAGGTGATCGGCACGGGCGCGAACGACCCACAGAAGTACGACCCGACCGCGAGCCGCGAGACGCTGGACCACTCGATCCCGTACATCTTCGCCGTCGCCCTCCAGGACGGGACCTGGCACCACGAGGACTCCTACCGGCCCGAGCGCGCGGCCCGGCCGGACACGGTCGCGCTGTGGCGGCGCGTCTCCACCACCGAGGACGCCGAATGGACCCGCCGCTACCACAGCGACGACCCGGCCCAGAAGGCGTTCGGTGCCCGCGTGGTGATCTCCTTCGACGACGGGACCGAACTCGTCGACGAGATCGCCGTCGCCGACGCGCACCCGCTCGGCGCCCGGCCGTTCGCCCGCGAACAGTACGTCGCCAAGTTCCGCACCCTCGCCGAAGGCGTCCTCGACAAGGCCGCGCAGGACCGGTTCCTGCTCGCCGCCGAACGGCTGCCGCGGCTCGGCGCGGCCGGGCTCGCCGACCTGTTCCCGGCCGTCGACCCGGCCCACGTCGCCGATGTCGACGCGGCCCTGCCGGAGGGAATCCTGTGATGCTGCACACCCGCACCACCGCCTCCGAGAAGCGCCGGGCCTTCCGCGACGGCCTCGCGTCCGGCGAACTCCAGCGCATCCCCGGCGCGTTCAACCCGCTCACCGCCCGCCTGATCCAGGACACCGGCTTCAAGGGCGTGTACGTCTCCGGCGCCGTCGTCTCCGCCGACCTCGCGCTGCCCGACATCGGGCTGACCACGCTCACCGAAGTCGCCCAGCGCGCCGCGCAGATCGCCCGCGTCACCGACCTGCCGACACTCGTCGACGCCGACACCGGCTTCGGCGAGCCGATGAACGCCGCCCGCACCGTCCAGGTCCTGGAAGACGCCGGGGTCGCCGGATGCCACCTCGAAGACCAGGTCAACCCCAAGCGCTGCGGCCACCTCGACGGCAAGGCCGTGGTCGGACCGGACGTGATGATCCGCCGCGTCAAGGCCGCCGTCGAGGCGCGCCGCGACCTGGAGTTCGTCATCTGCGCCCGCACCGACGCCCGCGATCTCGAAGGGCTCGACGGCGCGATCGAGCGGGCCAAGGCCTACGTCGACGCGGGAGCCGACATGGTCTTCCCCGAAGCCCTGTGCGACGAAAAGGAGTTCGCCGCGTTCCGGGCCGCGGTCGACGTCCCGCTGCTCGCCAACATGACCGAGTTCGGCAAGTCCCTGCTCCTGGACGCCCAAACCCTGGAGTCACTGGGGTACAACGCCGTCCTCTACCCGGTCACCACACTCCGCCTCGCCATGGGCGCCGTCGAGGACGGCCTGCGCGCCCTCGCCCGCGAAGGCACCCAGGCCGGCTCCGTCGGCCACATGCAGACCCGCTCGCGGCTGTACGAACTCCTCGGCTACGCCGAGTACTCCGCGTTCGACCGGTCCGTGTTCGACTTCACCCTTCCCCCCACCGCCTGAGCCCTGGAGGCACCCGTGTCCGTGGCCGCCACCCCCGACATCCGCAAAGGCCTCGCCGGCGTCGTCGTCGACACCACCGACATCTCCACCGTCGTCGCCGAGTCCAACTCCCTGACCTACCGCGGCTATCCGGTGCAGCAACTCGCCGCCGACTGCTCCTTCGAGGAGGTCGCGTACCTGCTCTGGCACGGCGAACTCCCCAACGCCGCACAGCTGCACGACCTGACCGCCGCCGAACGCGCACTGCGCCCGCTCGACCGCGGCGCGCGGGAGATCCTGACGCGGCTTCCCGACACCTGCCATCCGATGGACGTCCTGCGCACCGTCGTGAGCTACCTCGGCGCGCAGGACCCCAGCGAGGACGACGACTCGCCGTCCGCCAACCAGGCCAAGTCCCTTGCCCTGCTGGCCAAACTCCCCACCGCCGTCGCCGCCGACCACCGCCGCCGCCGGGGCCTCGCCCCCCTCGCGCCGGACCCGGCGCTCGGCTACGCGGACAACTTCTTCCACATGTGCTTCGGCGAGGTCCCCGCACCCGAAGTGGTGCGCTGCTTCGAGGTGTCGCTCATCCTGTACGCCGAACACAGCTTCAACGCCTCGACGTTCACCGCCCGCGTCGTCACCTCGACGCTGTCCGACCTCTACAGCGCGGTCACCGCCGCGATCGGCGCGCTCAAGGGCCCGCTGCACGGCGGCGCCAACGAGGCCGTCATGCACATGCTCGCCGAGGTCGGCACCGCGGACCGCGCCGAGGAGTGGCTGCGCGGCGCGTTCGCCGACAAGCGCAAGATCATGGGCTTCGGCCACCGCGTCTACAAGCACGGCGACTCCCGCGTCCCGATCATGCAGGAGTCCCTGGACCGCCTCGCCGCCGCCCAGGGCGCCGACGACCTCATGAAGCTCTACGCCGCGCTGCGCGACGCCATGATCCGGGAGAAGGGGATCCACCCCAACCTCGACTACCCGACCGGCCCCGCGTACCACCTGATGGGTTTCGACATCCCCACCTTCACGCCCATCTTCGTCATGAGCCGCATCACCGGCTGGACCGCCCACATCACCGAACAACTCGCCGCCAACGCCCTCATCCGCCCCCTGGGCGCCTACACCGGCCCGGTCCAACGCCCGGTCCCGCAACCGGCCAACCGCCTGACATGACCGGCCACCGGGCCGCGCGGCCCGGTCCGGCGCCGGGGCCGGCGGGCGCGGCGTCTCCGCGCCCGTTCTGTCCGGCATGTGGGACCCCGGGCACGGGTGCGTGTCGAGGCGAATAGGCTGTCCGGTGCAACTGGTTCGCCCTGTCCGCCAGGCAGGCGCGTCGCAAGAGGGAACCCGGTGGGAATCCGGGGCTGCCCCGCAGCGGTGAGTGGGAACGACCGCCGTCATACGCACTGGGCCCGGGACGGGTCTGGGAAGCGACGGCCAGTAGGTGCCTCGTCCACGACGAGGAGAGCCCGCGAGTCCGAAGACCTGCCCGTTGCCCGGGTGCGACCGTTCGCGCCCGGATGTCCCGGTGACCTCGTGGGCGGGTCGGCGTACACATCGAGCGGCACGGGTGACTCATCATCGTCGCCGGGCCGTTCGGTCGGTCGTTCCCCTCGCGCCTGCGGTCCCGTCTCCGGGATGAGAGGAAGCATCTTCGCGAGGGAGAGTTCCATGACAACGCAGCCCGCAGCCGCGGCGACACGGGCCACCGTGTTCGGCTACCCCCGCCAGGGGCCGAACCGTGAGCTGAAGAAAGCCGTCGAGGGCTACTGGAAGGGCACGGTCACCGCCGACGCCCTCCACGAGACCGCGGCCGAACTGCGCCGCGCCACCTGGCGGCGGCTGGCCGACACCGGCATCGACGAAGTGCCGTCCGGTGACTTCTCGTTGTACGACCATGTGCTGGACACCAGCGTCATGGTGGGCGCCGTCCCCGAGCGGCACCGCGCGGCCGTCGAAGCCGACGCCCTCGACGGCTACTTCGCGATGGCGCGCGGCACCCGCGACGTCGCGCCGCTGGAAATGACCAAGTGGTTCGACACCAACTACCATTATCTGGTGCCCGAACTCGGCCCGGACACCGTCTTCACCGCCGACTCCGCCAAGCAGGTCGCCGAACTCACCGAGGCCGTCGCGCTCGGACACACCGCGCGCCCGGTCCTCGTCGGGCCCATCACCTACCTCCTGCTGGCCAAGCCCGCGCCGGGAGTGGCCGCCGACTTCGAGCCGCTGACCCTGCTGGACCGGCTGCTGCCCGTCTACGCGGAGGTGCTCGCCGACCTGCGCGCCGCGGGCGCCGCGTGGGTGCAACTCGACGAACCCGCCCTGGTCGAGGACCGCACGCCGGCCGAGCTGAATGCCGCCGCGCGGGCGTACCGCGACCTGGGAGCGGCCACCGATCGGCCGAAACTGCTCGTCGCCTCGTACTTCGGCCGCCTCGGCGAGGCACTGCCGGTGCTCGCCGCCGCGCCGGTCGAAGGCCTGGCGATCGACTTCACCGAGGCCGGCGCCGCCAACCTCACCGGCCTCGCGGGCATCGGCGGGATCCCCGGCAAGCGCCTGGTCGCGGGCGTCGTCAACGGCCGCAACGTCTGGATCAACGACCACGAGGCGTCCCTCGTCACCCTGGGCATCCTGCTCGCGCTCGCCGACCGGGTCGACGTCTCCGCGTCGTGCTCGCTGCTGCACGTCCCGCACGCGGTCGCCGCGGAACGCGACCTCGACCCGCAGGTCGCCCGGTGGCTGGCCTTCGCGCAGGAGAAGACCGAGGAGGTGGTCACCCTCGCGTGCGGCCTCGCCCGCGGCACCGGCGCGATCACGGCACAACTGGCGGAGAACCGGGCCAGGTTGGCGTCCCGCGCGGTCTCGACCCTGACGCGCAACCCGGCGGTGCGGGCCCGCACCGAGGCGGTGACGGACAACCATGCGCGCAGGTCGCAGTCCTACACCGAACGCGTCATCGCGCAACACGCCCACCTGCGCCTGCCGTTGCTTCCCACCACGACCATCGGCTCGTTCCCGCAGACCGCCGAACTGCGCACCGCCCGAGCCGAGTTGCGCGCGAGGCGCATCGACGCCGCCGCGTACGAGGAGCGCATCAAGGACGAGATCCGCGAGGTCATCTCCTTCCAGGAGAAGGCCGGCATCGACGTCCTCGTACACGGCGAGGCCGAACGCAACGACATGGTCCAGTACTTCGCCGAACAACTCGACGGCTACGTGGCCACCCAGCACGGCTGGGTGCAGTCCTACGGCACCCGCTACGTGCGACCGCCGATCCTCGCCGGCGACATCTCCCGCCCCGAGCCGATGACCGTGCGCTGGACCCGGTTCGCGCAGTCGCTGACCGACAAGCCGGTCAAGGGCATGCTCACCGGCCCGGTCACGATGCTCGCGTGGTCGTTCGTCCGCGACGACCAGCCCCTCGGCGACACCGCTCGCCAGGTCGCCCTCGCGCTGCGCGACGAGGTGAACGACCTTGAGACTGCCGGGACTTCGGTCATCCAGGTCGACGAACCGGCACTGCGCGAGACCCTTCCGCTGCGGGCCGCGGACCGCGCCGAATACCTCGCGTGGGCCACCGAGGCGTTCCGGCTCACCACCTCCGGCGTCCGGCCGGACACCCAGATCCACACGCACATGTGCTACGCCGAGTTCGGCGACATCGTCCAGGCCATCGACGACCTCGACGCCGACGTCATCAGCCTGGAGGCCGCCCGCTCCCACATGCAGGTCGCCCGCGAACTCGCCGACCACGGCTACCCGCGCGAGGCCGGGCCCGGCGTCTACGACATCCACTCCCCCCGCGTCCCGGGCGTCGCCGAGGCCGCGGCCCTGCTGCGCAAGGGACTTGAGGCCATCCCGGCCGAACGCCTGTGGGTCAACCCCGACTGCGGCCTGAAAACCCGAGGCTGGCCCGAGGTCCGCGACGCCCTCGACAACCTCGTCACCGCCGCCCGCGAGGTTCGCGCCACCCTGCCCCCGGACGAGTCCTGAACCACGGCGGGGCCGTCGTACACGGGGACGACGGCCCCGCCCCACCGGGCACCGGCCATCCGTCGGCGACGCCGCGAGGAACCGTGCCGGGTCGCGGGGGCGCCGCCGTGAACAACCTTTTGGTGCCGCAGACTTCCTGAAACGGCGGAAAAGGGCCGGAGCCGCAGGCGGTGCCCGGGCGTCGGCCGAAAACACACCGTTGTCAGGGCCGGGTCGGTTGTGTCACCGTGACCTTGCCCGGTTCGGTGGGGAGCCGCCGAAACGGGTGAACTGCGCCTGCCGTGGGGGAAGCCGGTGGAAATCCGGCACTGTCCCGCAACCGTAGGCCGCCCGTGCCATCGCGACGGGCGGCGAGTCGGATCACCCGCGGCGGGTGACGCTTCGCCGAGATCCGTCGTGGACTGCGGATGCGAAGAGCCCTGGTAGGCCGAACTGTCGCGGCTCATGGGGCACTTCCTCCTGTCACGGCGTACGTGGGAGGGGGAGGGGAGCCGTGCCGACGGCGCGATGGACGGCTGGCGTTACGTCGAGACCAAACTCGGCGATACGACCCCGCAGCCCCGGCAGGCGCCGGACTGGGCGCAAGTGTGCTGTACCGCGCCGCCGGTCGGCCCGCCCGCCGCACCGACCGGAGTGACGGCGTCCGCCGCGATCGGGGCCGCCGACGTGTCGTGGCAGGCGCCGACCGGGCCGAATCCGGTCACCGGCTACGTGGTCGAGACGGCCCCCGGCGCTACCCGGACCCATGTCGACGCCGGACCCCGGACGGCGTGCCCGACGCGGGGGTGCGCCACCTCCTCGGGAGCCAATGCCCGTCCGGCGGCTACTGGTTGACGCCCGGCGCGGCGTCCTCGTGCCTCGCGGACACCGACACCACCGCGCTGGTGGTCCAGGCGCTGCTGACCGTGCCGCGCACCGACGAGGTCCGTGACTCGCTCGCGGGCGGCGACCAACCGCACGAGCCGGCCGCGTCGTCCGGGGGAGGCAAGCCGCGTCATGACCGCGCCGCCGTGTTCGCGGGGTCGGTGGCGGAGGGGCTGGTGGCGTGTGCCGTCGTACCGGTGAACACCGCGCCGCAGACCACGACGGCACGGGTGTTCCTGACTCTGAGCCAGGACATGGGGACCTTTCCGGGACCGCGTTGCCTTCCCGGCTCCGGCCCGGCGTCGCACGAGGGGTGCGGTACGGCGGATGGTCCGGGCCCCGCGCTGCAGTCCTCGACAGCGGAAACCATTGTGTCCGCGTCCCGGCATTCCGACTCGCGGCGGCCGACTGGGGATCGGCCACCGCCTACGGCTGCGGGTCAGTGTCGGACTTCGACCGACTTTCCCGGGTACGCGGGCGCATTCATGTGTTGATCCGGCGACCCCGGAGGGCGGCCAGGGGGATCCTACGGGCGCGTTGGTACGCCCAACAAGAGTTCGGCGACGCCTCGCCGGGGAGGCCGGCCCTCCTGGACTTACTAGGACGTCCGACTATATGGTGCGGGCAAGGTCCGCGGTGCAGGGAAGCCGGTGTGAATCCGGCACGGTCCCGCCACTGTGACCGGGGAGTGCGCTGCCGTGGCAACACGCCACTGGCGAAAGCCGGGAAGGCGGGCGGCGCGCGTCGATCCGGGAGTCAGGATACCGGCCGCGGGTGTTTTCCGTGTTGTCCACGAGGATGGAGCAAACACGCATGACACCGGTACGCGAATTCGCCCCGGATGATCCTGCGAACGTCGACGGCGCCCGCATTCCCTAGGGCCCCCGACGGCCGATCCGAGCCACCCGAGCACGCGACCGCACCTCGTCGCGCGCATCGCCGCGGCCGGATCACGCCCCGCCTCCGGATCGCACCTGACGAAAGACAGGTTGTCCATGGTCCGCGAGTTGTCCCACTTCATCGGCGGCAAGCACGTCCCCGGCGCGTCCGGCGCCCACGGCGACGTGTTCGATCCCAACACCGGACAGGTCCAGGCGCGCGTCCCGCTCGCCGACGCCGACGAGACCCGCGCGGCGATCGCCGACGCCGCACAGGCGCAGCGCGCCTGGGGGGAATGGAACCCCCAGCGGCGCGCCCGGGTGCTGTCCCGGTTCCTCCAGCTCGTCGAGTCGGAACGCGACGCGCTCGCCGAACTGCTGTCGGCGGAGCACGGCAAGACGATCGACGACGCGCACGGAGACCTCCAACGCGGCCTGGAGGTCGTGGAGTTCGCCACCGGCATCCCGCACCTGCTCAAGGGCGAGTTCACCGACAACGCGGGCACCGGCATCGACGTGCACTCGCTGCGGCAACCGCTCGGCGTCGTCGCCGGGATCACCCCGTTCAACTTCCCCGCGATGATCCCGCTGTGGAAGATCGCCCCCGCCATCGCCTGCGGCAACGCGTTCGTCCTCAAACCGTCCGAGCGCGACCCGTCGGTGCCGCTGCGGCTGGCCGAACTCTTCGTGGAGGCGGGCCTGCCGCCGGGCGTGCTCAACGTGGTCAACGGCGGCAAGGACGCCGTCGACACCCTCCTGACCGACCCGCGCGTCCAGGCCCTGGGCTTCGTCGGGTCGACGGCGATCGCCGAGTACGTCTACACGACCGCCACCGCGCACGGCAAGCGCGCGCAGTGCTTCGGCGGCGCCAAGAACCACCTGATCGTGATGCCGGACGCCGACCTCGACCAGGTCGTCGAGGCCCTGATCGGCGCCGGGTACGGCTCGGCCGGGGAGCGCTGCATGGCGATCTCCGTCGCCGTCCCGGTCGGCGCGGAGACCGCCGACGCCCTGGTCACCAAGCTGGCCGAGCGCATCGGCACCCTGCGCGTGGGCCCCTCGCACGACCGCGCCGCCGACTTCGGCCCGCTGGTCGGGCGCGACGCCCTCGACCGGGTGCGCGACTACCTCGACATCGGCGTCCGCGAAGGCGCCGAACTCGTGGTCGACGGCCGCGACCTGCGCGTCGACGGGTACGAGAACGGCTACTTCGTCGGCGCGTCGCTGTTCGACCACGTGACGCCCGCCATGCGCGTGTACCGCGAGGAGATCTTCGGCCCCGTCGTCTCGGTGGTGCGCGCGGCCGACTACGAGGAGGCGCTGCGCCTGGCCAGCGACCACGAGTACGGCAACGGCGTCGCCATCCACACCCGCGACGGCGACACCGCACGGGACTTCGGCCGCCGCGTCAACACCGGCATGGTCGGCGTCAACGTCCCCATCCCGGTGCCCGTCGCCTACCACACCTTCGGCGGGTGGAAGCGCTCCGCGTTCGGCGACCTGAACCAGCACGGCCCCGACTCCATCCGCTTCTACACCCGCACCAAGACGATCACCTCGCGCTGGCCGACCGGCGTGCGCGAAAGCGCCAGCTTCTCGATCCCGACGATGGGGTGAGCGCCGTGACCGCCACCTTGCTCACCGAGGACCAACAGGCCCTCGTCGAGACCACGCTCGACTTCGCGCAGGACCACATCGCGCCGCACGCCCTCGCGTGGGACCGCGACAAGCACTTCCCCGTGGACGTGCTCCGCAAGGCCGCGGGCCTCGGCCTCGGCGGCGTCTACGTCCGCGAGGACGCGGGCGGCAGCGGCCTGACCCGGGCCGACGGCGTGCTGGTCTTCGAGACACTTGCCTCCGGCTGCCCGTCCATCGCCGGATACCTGTCCATCCACAACATGGTCGCCTGGATGGTCGACCACTACGGCGACCCGGCCCAGCGCGAACGCCGGCTGCCGAGGCTGTGCGCCATGGACGACCTGGCGAGCTACTGCCTCACCGAACCGGGCGCGGGCTCCGACGCCGCGGCGCTGCGTACCCGCGCGGACCGCGACGGCGACCACTATGTCCTCACCGGCGTCAAGCAGTTCATCTCCGGCGCGGGCTCCGCGCAGGTGTACGTCGTCATGGCCCGCACCGGCCCCGGCGGGCCCGGCGGGATCTCCGCGTTCATCGTCGAGAAGGACGACCCCGGGGTGTCGTTCGGCGCCAACGAGCAGAAGATGGGCTGGAACGCCCAGCCCACCCGCCAGGTCGTGCTCGACGGCGTACGCCTGCCCGCCGACCGGCTGCTCGGCAGCGAGGGCGACGGCTTCCGCATCGCCATGACCGGCCTCAACGGCGGTCGCCTCGGCATCGCCGCCTGCTCGCTCGGCGGCGCCCGCAGCGCACTCGACCGCAGCATCGCCTACCTCGCCGACCGCGAGGCCTTCGGGCAACGGCTCCTCGACGCCCAGGGGTTGCGGTTCCGCCTCGCCGACATGGCGACCGAACTGGCCGCCGCCCGCGCCCTCGTCCAGCAAGCCGCACAGGCCCTGGACCGCGGGCACCCGCGGGCACCGCAACTGTGCGCGATGGCCAAGCAGTTCGCCACCGACACGGGCTACTCCGTCGCCGACCGCGCCCTGCAACTGCACGGCGGCTACGGCTACTTGAGCGAGTACGGCATCGAGAAGATCGTCCGCGACCTGCGCGTCCACCAGATCCTGGAAGGAACCAACGAGATCATGCGCGTCATCGTCGCCCGCAGCCTGACGGAGGCCTTCGGATGACCGGCACCGACGACACCGTCCTGCTGCGCACCGAAGGGCGCGCGGCGTACGTCACCCTCAACCGCCCCCAGGCCCTCAACGCACTCACCCACCCCATGGTGAGCCGCATCGACGAGGCCCTGCGCGCGTGGGAGAACGACCCCCGCGTCGAGGTCGTCGTCCTCACCGGCGCGGGCGAGCGCGGTCTGTGCGCGGGCGGCGACATCTGGGCCATCCACGACGACGCCCGCGACGGCGACGGCAGCGCGTCCGCGGCGTTCTGGCGGGACGAATACCGGCTCAACGCCCGGATCGCGCGCTACCCCAAGCCGTACGTCGCGGTCATGGACGGCGTCGTGATGGGCGGCGGCGTGGGCGTCTCCGCGCACGGCGACGTCCGCGTCGTCACCGAGCGCTCGCGGATCGCCATGCCGGAGACCGGCATCGGCTTCGTCCCGGACGTAGGCGGAACGTATCTTCTCGCCCGCGCGCCCGGCGAACTCGGCACCCATCTCGCGCTGACCGGCACGCAGGCCGTCGCCGACGACGCGCTGCTGTGCGGACTGGCCGACCACCACGTGCCCTCCGCCGCGCTCCCCGACCTGCTCCGAGACCTCGCCGACACCCCCGTGTGGGACGCCGTCGCCCGGTACGCGCGCGAGGCACCGCCCGGCGAACTCGCCCTGCACCGCCCGTGGATCGACTACTGCTACGCGGCCGACACCGTGGAGGAGATCGTCGACCGGCTGCACGGCTTCGGCGACGACGCGGCGAGTCTCGCCGCGAAGACGCTGCTCGCCAAGTCGCCGACCGCCCTCAAGGTCACCCTCGCCGCACTGCGCCGCGCCCGGCGCCTCGGCCCGCTGGAACGCGTCCTCGACCAGGAGTACCGCGTGTCGCTGGCCTGCCTCACCGCACCCGACCTGGTCGAGGGCGTCCGCGCCCAGATCATCGACAAGGACCGCAACCCCCGCTGGTCGCCGCCGACGCTCGGGGACGTCACCGACGCGGACGTCGCCCGCTTCTTCGCCCCGCTCGGCGACCGCGAACTGGGCCTCGCCGCCCCCGACACCACCGAGGAGGTGCCCTCATGAGCCGAACAGTCGCGTTCATCGGCCTGGGACACATGGGCGGCCCGATGGCCGCCAACCTGGTCACGGCAGGCCACCACGTGCGCGGCCACGACCTGGCCCCCGCGTCGCGGGAGGCCGCCGCCGCCCACGGCGTCGACATCGCCGACTCGGGGTTGCACGCGGTCGAGGGCGCCGACGTGGTGATCACCATGCTGCCCACCGGCCGCCACGTCCTGGACCTCTACCGGGACATCCTCGGCGCGGCCGGCCCCGGCACCCTCTTCGTCGACTGCTCCACCATCGACGTCGCCGACGCCCGTACCGCCCACGAGCGGGCCACCGCCGCGGGGATGCGCGCCCTGGACGCCCCCGTCTCCGGCGGCGTCGTCGGCGCCGAGGCGGCCACCCTCACCTTCATGGCCGGCGGCGGCGACGCCGAGTTCGCCGAGGCCGAGCCCCTGCTCTCCGCGATGGGCGCGCGCGTCGTCCACTGCGGCGACGCGGGCGCGGGCCAGGCCGCCAAGATCTGCAACAACATGATCCTCGGCATCTCGATGATCGCCGTCGGCGAGGCGTTCGTCCTCGGCGAAAGCCTCGGACTGTCCCACCAGGCGCTGTACGACGTCGCGTCGGCCGCGTCGGGCCAGTGCTGGGCACTGACCGTCAACTGCCCCGTCCCGGGCCCCGTGCCCGGCAGCCCCGCCAACCGCGACTACCGCCCCGGGTTCGCCGCCCCGCTGATGGCGAAGGACCTCGCGCTGGCGGCCAACGCGGCCACCGCGGGCGGCGTACGCGCCGAACTCGGGCTGCGTGCAGCCGAGTTGTATGCCGCCTACGCCCAAGGCGCCGGAGCCGACGAGGACTTCTCCGGCATCGTACGCACCATCAGGAAGCAGAGCGGAGACCAGCCGTGAGTACCCCACCCGCCGACACCGCGTACGAGACGATCCGCGTCGAACGCCGCGGACGCACCGCGCTGCTCACCCTCGACCGGCCCAAGGCCCTCAACGCCCTCAACCTGAAGGTGATGGAGGAGGTCGTCGCTGCGACCCACGGGCTCGACCGGGACCCGGACGTCGGCTGCATCGTGATCACCGGCTCGGCCAAGGCGTTCGCCGCCGGCGCCGACATCAAGGAGATGCGGCCCCACGACTACATGGACGTCTACCTCGCCGACTGGTTCTCCACCTGGGACCGCCTCGGCGAACTGCGCACACCCACCATCGCCGCGGTCTCCGGCTACGCGCTGGGCGGCGGCTGCGAACTCGCCATGATGTGCGACATCCTGCTCGCCGCCGACACCGCGGTCTTCGGCCAGCCCGAGATCAAGCTCGGCGTCATCCCCGGCATCGGCGGCTCCCAGCGCCTGACGCGCGCCATCGGCAAGGCCAAGGCGATGGAACTGTGCCTCACCGGCCGCACGATGAACGCCGACGAGGCTGAACGAGCGGGCCTGGTCTCGCGGATCGTCCCCGCCGCCGACCTCCTCGACGAGGCCCTGGCGGTCGCCGGGACCGTCGCGGGCATGTCCGCCCCGATCGCCATGATGGCCAAGGAAAGCGTCAACCGCGCCTTCGAGACCACCCTCGCCGAAGGCGTCCGCTTCGAACGCCGCGTCTTCCACGCCACGTTCGCCACCGCCGACCAGAAGGAGGGCATGGCCGCGTTCACCGAGAAGCGCAGCCCGTCGTTCACCCACCGCTGACCCGAACGCGTCCGGCCACGCCACCCCGCGGTGGCGCGCCGGACCACCGGGAGCCGAGAACGCCGCAAGAGAGCCCGCCGCACGTGCGCGGCGGGCTCTCGTCACATGCTCCGGGGGCGCCGACACGCCTAGCGCAGCCAGGAGTTCCTGCGCACGGCGGGGAGGGCCGCCCAGCGCTCGCCGAGTCCGTAGCGGCTGCCCGCGGCCACGGCCGCGAGGGCGATCAGCGCCAGGGCGTACACCAGGTGGTAGTCGGCGAACGGGTTGGTGGACATCGTCGCCGCGCCGGACTCGGTGTGCTTGGCCGGCGGCCACTCGGCGATCCACATCAGCGCCATCATCGCCGTGCCCGAAACCGCCGCGATCCGCAGCCCCACGCCGAGGACGACCGCGGCGCCGATACCCAGCAGCCCCGCCATGAAGAGCCAGTCGGCCCAGGCCTCGCCCGCCCAACCGCGCAACGTGGACGCCATCGGGCCGACCTCGACGTGCGACAGGAAGCCCTCGGTCGGCGACCCGCCCTCGACCCAGCCGTTGCCGGCCTTCGTGGCGTACCCGAGGCCGAACGCCTTGTCCAGGAACGCCCACAGGAACACGAAGCCCAGGGTAATGCGCAGACCGGCCACCACCGCCTCGCGCACGGCGGCGGTGCTGAGCGCGTCGGTCGGGGCGCCGGCGGAGGCGTGCGTGCGGCGCGGGAGTCGCGCGGTGAAACGCGGTGTGTGCGGCGTGGCCATGACAATTTCCCCTTGAGAGCGGCCACCGGACGAGCACCCCGCCCGGTGGCGTGACGTCAGGGCTGGACGATCGCCCCGTGCGCCGTCGGGCGTGGCCCGTTCCGTCGCATGACCACCATGGCCGTCGAAGGGCGTGCGATCCCAGGGGAGTTGGTCCCGAGCGGGTGGGTCCAATGCCCGGTTGGTGTCACGGTGGCTCCCGGGACGGTGTCACCCGGCGGTGCGCACCGCCAAGCGGGACGGGGCCACCGAGTGTGCTGCCTCCCGGAACGGCCGTCACCCGGTGGTCAGCACCGCCGCGCCGCGTACGCGATCGGCGGCCAGGTCGGCCAGCGCGCGGTCCGCCCGGTCCATCGGATAGGGCGACACCGTCGCCTTGAGGCCGATCTCGCGGGCCGTGCGCAGGAACTCCTCGCCGTCCTCACGGGTGTTCGCGGTGACGCTGCGGACCTGGCGCTCGAAGAACAGGTGCCGCTGGTAGTCGAGAGAGGGGATGTCGGTCAGGTGGATGCCGGCCAGCGCGAGCGTGCCCCCGCGGTCGAGTGCCGCCAAGGCGGGCGGCACGATGTCGCCGACCGGTGCGAAGACAATGGCCGAGTCCAGGGGTTCGGGCGGGGGATCGTAGGTGTCCCGCGCCGAGGCCGCGCCCAGCGTGAGGGCCAGCCGTCGGGCGGACTCGGCGCGCGTCATGACGTGCACGGTGGCGCCCTGTGCCAGCGCGATCTGGGCGGTGAGATGCGCGGACGCCCCGAACCCGTAGATCCCCAGCCGCCCGCCGGGAGGCAGTTCGCCGCGGCGGAGCGCCCGGAAGCCGATGATGCCGGCGCAGAGCAGGGGAGCGAGGCCCTCCGCCGGGACGTCACCGGGCAGCGCGTACGCGAAGTCCTCGGGCACCACGGCGTGTCCGGCGAATCCTCCGTCCGCGTCCCAGCCCGTGTACGCCGAGTACGGGCACAAATTCTCGCGGCCCGCGCGGCAGTACCGGCACGTGCCGCACGTGTGGCGCAGCCACGCGATCCCGATGCGGTCGCCGATCGCGAACCGGGTCGCGGAAGGGCCCGTCATGTCGACGGTGCCGACGACCTCGTGCCCGGGAACGGTCCCCGGGCGGTGCGGCGCGAGGTCGCCCTCCGCCAGGTGGAGGTCGGTGCGGCAGACGCCGCAGGCCTCCACCCGCACCCGCACTTCGCCCGGCCCGGGGAGAGGCACCGCGCGCCGCACCGGGCGAAGCGGCCGGGTGTCCATCGGGCCGGGCGTCTCCACGGCCCAGGCGAGTTCCGTCCCGTTCCCGGCCACCGGTGTGCCTCCTTGCCGTGCCGCGGTCGGGCGTACGTCCGCGTTGCCGTGCGCCGCTAGGTTCTGCGCTGCGGCGGGTTGGCGCAGACCGCCCAGATGATGATGATGTCGATGGCGATCAGGATGATCGACCAGAGCGGGTAGTGAGGCAGCCAGACGAAGTTGGCGACCATGCTCAGCCCGGCCAGCAACACGGCGAGCATGCGCGCCCACAACGCGTTCCGGAACAGGGCGAAACCGCCGAGGACGACGACGATGCCGAGGATCAGGTGGATCCAGCCCCAGCTGCGGACGCTGTACTCGTACGAGTAGTTGGTGGTGACGAAGACGCCGTTCCTCGCGATGGCGGCGGCGCCCTGGAAGATCGCCAGGGCTCCTCCGAAGATCATGAGGAACGCGGCGAACATGGTCCAGCCGGTCGCGGGGGCGGAGGTCCTGCGGTTGCTGACGTGCTGCCCGCTGGTGTGAGTGGTCATGTCGGACTGTCCCTTGGCGTGGGGCGGGGCCTCGGGCCCGCGCCCCTGGGGATTTCCCGGCCCCTGTCCCGGGGCCGGGGGTGGTGGTGTGGCGTCCGCGCCGCCGTCCGGGCGTCGACGCGGGGCCGGCGAAAGCCCGCGTGGTCTTTCGGACGTCGCGCGATCCGCGCGAGCGAATCGGCGAGGTGTCGCGTGCCGGTGACGCACCGTGTCCGGGCGTCGGTCCGGCTACAGCTCCGACTCGGTCGCCGCGATCGCGAATCCCAGGGCCTTGGCGATGTGCCCGGAGGCGGCCATGACACGGGCGGTGCCCACGATGGGGGCGATGGCCACGAGGACGTCCTGCACCTGCTCGGGCGTCAGCTCGGTCTCGGCACCGATCTTGAGGTGCGCGAGGTAGGAGACCGGTGGGGCGTCCATCGCCACGAGTGCCGCGATGCGGGTGAGGATGAGGCCTTCCGGAGACAGATTGCACCGCTCGACCGAGTCGGCGGTCATCGCGAGGAGGGTGTCCATGACGGGGGTTTCGGGTGCTGTGGTCATGGTGTCGTCCTTGGGAAGCTGACGCTCTCGCGCCATGACTGCGGACGTCCGCTCAGGGCGCAACGCCCCTCCCTTCGACGGTAGGGAGACACGGCGGCGAGTGCACTTCGGGACGGCGCCCGGTGCCATCGCGGCGGGGCCTCCGACGGTGGAACGCCGGGGAATCGCACGGGAGTCGCGCACCGAGACGAGCGTGTCAAAGCCGCCGCGAACCGCGCTGTGCGCGCCCCGGCCTCCGCGCGCCGCATCGCTTCGGTCGCGTCGCGCACGGTCGTGTTCACGTCGGCCGGACTGGCGCCGGGCGCCTGCCCCCGGTCTGCCGACACCGGCCGTGTTTGCGCCCTTACCGCCCGCACTGCCCGCCGCGCGCGGCGTCGCCGACCGCCTCCGACCACGGCGCGATGCCCGCACCCCGCACGATCCGACCCGGTGCGAGGTCCGGCACCTCGGACCGTGGCCGGCGCCCGCGCCCTCGGCGGCTCACACGCGCACGTCCCGGCCGCTTCCGTCGGCGTGCCGCTCCGCGTCCGCGGTTTCGTAGGAGACGGCCAGGAGGGCCATGTCGTCGTCGTTGCGGCCCTGGGTGTGGTCCTCCACGTCGGCGAGGAGCGTGTCCAGCAGGGTCGCGGGGTCGGGGAAGCGCCGCCCGCCGAGGCGGTCGACCGGGTCGTAGAACTCCCCGTCCCGGTCCCGCGCCTCGGTCACGCCGTCGGTGTGGATCAGCAGCAGCGCGCCCGGCGCCCACCGCACGTCCCGAATGCCGCTCTGCCCCGGCGGATTCAGCTCGCTCAGACCCAACGGCAGCGCGTACGTTCCCGGCTCCACCGGTTGGACGTGGCCGTGCGGGGACAGCAGCAAGGGTGCGGGGTGGCCCCGGTTCACCACGCGGACCCGGTCCGGCGCCGCGGCCGGAACCTCGGCCAGGACCGCGGTCACGAACTCCTCCTCGCGGTCCGGGCCCGGGCGCTTCTCGCGCCGCAGTGCCTCCTCGATCCACGTGGCGGTCGCGGCGAGTTCCGGCTCCCGGGCGGCGGCCTCGCGGAACGCGCCCAGGACCACCGTCACGGTGTCCACCGCGGGCAGCCCTTTGCCGCGGACGTCGCCGACGAGCATGCGCACTCCGTACGGGGTCGACTGCACCGCGTACAGGTCCCCGCCGATGCGCGCGCCCACGTGCCCCGCCTGATACCGCGCGGCCACGCCCAGACCGCCGACCCGGGCGGCCGGGGGCGGCAGCACCGCCAGCTGCGCGGCCTCCGCGATGCGCCGCGCCGAGGCCAACTTCTTGTCACTGTGCCGCAGCGCGTGGTTGACCACGAGTGACAACCCCGACACCAAAGCGATCGTCGTCAACCGCAGGACCGTGGCGTAGGACGCCGGCGAATCTCCGATCGCGATCACGAGTTCCATCGCGGCCAGGGACGCCACTCCGGTCGCCAGCGTCCCGCCGAAGCTCCACAACGCCGCGGCGACCAGCGGAGCCGCCGCGAACGCCCCGGTGAAGATGTCCTCGGACGGCGTCGCGAGATTGATCAGCAGACCCACGGCCAACAACAGGGCCGGGGGCACCCACGGAACCTGCCCGGACCACGTGCGCAGGCGGTCCCACCTGGTGTCATCGACGTCCCTGACGCTCATCGGTCACGTCCGTCCCGGGAGCGGCACCGCCCTCACCGTCGGGTCGGGCGGCACATTCCAGCTTGCCGCGTTCCGCCCGCGGCCACCAGTCACCACCCGGCGCGGCCGTGTCCCGCGGAGCGCTTGCGGACGAGCCCCGGGCAACGACCGGACCGCGCACGCTGCCGGGGGCCGACCTGGTGCCCGGCACCCGATTCCGGGAGGGTGATCGCCACGGGCGACGGCGAACGGGAGGGACCATGACATACGAGCCGCGGCGGGTGACCGACACGTTCGGGGGAAAGTTCGTCCTGGCCCTGACCCTGGCGATCGGCCTCGCGGTCGTCATCTTCGCGGCGTCCAGCCCTGCCAAGCTGCGCGAGGGGTGCCGCATGGTCGGGAAGATCCAGAAGTGCGAGACGCCGTCGCCCACACCGAGCGAGACCTCCTGGCGGATCGGCGACCTCGACGACGAGACCCTGTCCCCCTACGGAGGGACGTACTCGTGGTAGGCACGATCGTCGTCCGCCCGCGGCACTCGCCCAGGGCGGAAGACCGCGGACGGACCGCCGTGCGGGAGTCGCGCGACGGACGGATCGTTCCCCCACACAGGAAGAGGGATGGAGATTCACGCGGGGAGACACATGGGGAACAGACAGGCGCTGCGGCACCGGTGGCGTCGCGCGCTGTGGTGGGCGGCGTGCGGGGTCGCGCTGCTGATGTTGGGCATCACGCTCTGGCACGACATCGCGGGCGACTCCTTCGACGCGGATCCGGCGGCGCCCGGCGGCACGGAGTACGCCAATGACGCCTTGCTGGTCGTCGCGGCCCTGCTCTGCGGACGAGCCGCCGTGCGGGGCGTCGTCCTGCGGCCCTCGGGGGTCGCGGTGGTCGGCTTCCTCCGCACGCGCCGCGTCGCCTGGGAGGACATCGCCGAGGTCGAACTGGCCCTGCGCACCGGCGGATCCCACTCGGGCCGCTGGCGCATCGCCCTCCGCCTCCACGACGGCACCGCCCGCTGGATACCGTCCTTCCTGCACGGCTCGATGGACAAGGGCAAGGAAGAGGTCATCCCGCCCGGCGACCACACCCGCTACGGCGAGGTGTTCCACGAGGCCCCCGCACACGCTCCCCGCGAACTCGCCCGCCTGCACCGCGAACTGCGCCTCGCCTGGCACACACACGCCCGACGCGCGGATTGACCGGCACAAGTCCCGACAAGGCACGCCCCGCCGACCGCGTGCGGCTGGAGGCGCCGGTTGATCTGTCGCGGGCCACTGCGCGGATGTCCCCTGGCAGCGCGGACACGCGGCGACGCGGGGGAGTGGCCCGGGCCGAGCGAGGGGATCGCGGGGTTCTCCCGGATAATGCGCGGTGGGAACCGGCACTGATCCGAGGAGCCACCGTGTCCGATGAACTGCTGTTCTCCTACGGGACGCTGCGTCAGCCCGGCGTGCAACTCGCCCGCTTCGGGCGTGAGCTGACCGGGCGTCAGGACGCGCTTGTGGGCTTCCGGCTGGAGACGGTCGCGATCACCGAGCCGTCGGTGATCGCCGACAGCGGCAGTGCCGAGCATCCCGTCGCGGTACACACCGGCGACCCGGCGGACTCCGTACCGGGAACCGTATTCACGCTCACGGCCCGGGAGTTGGAGGCCGCGGACGCCTACGAGGTCGACGACTACACGCGCGGCCGATGCGCGTTGCGGTCCGGGGCCACAGCGTGGGTCTACGTCGAGGCGGCCGGTCGGCACGAGCACCTGTGACACCGCGCCCCCGCTTCCGCCGGTCCGCCGGGCTTCCGGCCCCGCCCGGCGCTCGGGCGTTCAGGTCGCCGGCGTGCCGATCCGAAGCCGATTCCCGTCGGGGTCGCGGAGTTCGATCTCACGCGCCCACGGCGCCTCGTCCACCCGCACGCCGAACTCCGCGGCGAGAGCGTCGACATCGCGGACGCGGAGGTACAGCAACGTGTCGGGGCGTGCGTCGCCCTCGTGCTCCGACAGGAACAAACGCACCGCGCCCCGGGCGACTTCGACGAACGCGGGAAGCCCCGGCGCGAAGCGGTGCTCCGACTGCCGTGTGAATCCCAGCCGTTCGTACCACCGCACCGCCGACGCGGCGTCCGCGACGTGAAGAATGGGGATGACTTCCTCGTCCATATGGCCCATCGTCGCAGACCACCCGAGGGCCGGGCGCCACCCGAAGCGGCATTAGGGTTGCGGGGACGACGCCGAGTCGAAGGCAAGCGAGAGGAACGCGTCATGCCGGTGGACCCGCCCGCGCCCGACGAGGCGGAGCGCGCCGCTCGACTCGTCGCGGCCCAGGACAAAGCGCTGGCCCTGTTCGACGAAATCGCCGCGCGGGGCCTGGTCGCACCGGGCGTCGGGGAGCGCGAGGCGAGCGACCGGGTCCGGGATCTCGCCCACGAGATGTTCGGCGTCACCAAGTACTGGCACAAGCGGATCATCCGGTCCGGGCCCAACACGCTCGCCCCGTACCGCGAGAACCCGCCGGACCGCGTCATCGGCGAGGACGACATCGCCTTCGCCGACTTCGGCCCGATCTTCTCCGCCTACGAGGCCGACTTCGGCCGCACCTACGTCTTCGGCGACGACCCCGACAAGCACCGGCTCGTGCGCGACCTGTCCCGCGTCTTCGACGCGGGCCGCGCCGCCTTCGCCGCCGACCCGGACATCACCGGGAAGCGCTTGTACGCCGAGGTCGAGCGCCTGGCCGCGGACGCCGGCTGGACCATCGGCACCTGGCACACGGGCCACCTCGTCGGCGAGTTCCCGCACGAGAGCATCGACGGCGCCAAGACCGCGTCCTACATCACCCCCGACAACGACGCCCCGCTGCGCCGCACCGACCGGGCGGGCCGGGCGTGCCACTGGATCCTGGAACTCCACCTGGTCGACGCCGACCGCGGATTCGGAGGATTCCACGAACAACTGCTGGACCTGGCGTGACCGGGCCCGTTCCCGGCGGCGTCGCCGGCCCCCGGGACGACGGGACCGGAGACATACGCTCCTGGCTGCGCGGCCTCGAGGTCTTCGCGGGCCCGCGCGGAATTCGACCCCGGCGACGCCCCCGATGATCCGGTGGCGTTGTTCGTGGACTGGCTGACACAAGCGCATCGCTCCGGCCCGCCCGAACCCCACACGATGACGGTGTCCACGGTCGACGAGGACGGGCTGCCCGACGCGCGCGTCCTGATCCTGAAGAACGTGGACGCCCGCGGATGGCAGTTCGCCGCGCACGCCGACAGCCCGAAGGGCCGCCAGATCACCGCGAACCCGCACGCGGCGCTCGGCTTCCACTGGGGGCCGCTCGGCCGCCAGGCGCGGGTGCGCGGAACGGTTGCCGCCGCACCCGCGGAGCACAGTGCGGCGGACTTCCTCGGGCGTTCCGTCGCCGCCCGTGCCCAAGCGCTGCTCGGACGGCAGAGCGAGCACATGGCGAGTGCCGCCGAACGCGACCGGGCCCTTGAGGAGTCGCTGGCCCGGGTGGAGCGCGAGCCCGGGCTCACGGACCCGGCGTGGACGCTGTTCACCGTGGTCCCGCTCACCGTCGAGTTCTGGCAGGCGAACCGCAGCCGCGTCCACACCCGGCTGCGCTACGAGCGGCCGACCCCCGAAGGGGACTGGTCGCGACACCTGTTGTGGGCGTAGACCGCTGCCGTCCCGACGGGGATGTCAACGCTCATCTGTGACACTGCGTGCGCCCGCGAGCGTGCACGCACGCGGGCGCACCCCCGTTTTCCGCGCGTGCCGAAACCCGAGGTGGGGCGGGCGAACCTCCGCCCGCCGAACCCCTGACCACAGGTCGCCGCCCTGCGCCCGCGACCCTGTGCCCCGCCTCGTGATCCCGTGCCCCGTGCCCCGTGCCCCGCGATCCGCGACTCCGATCCGTGTGAGCCGCCCCCGCACGCCCCCCGGCATCTGCGACCCTTCAGGCCGTTGACAGCTTGCAGATGCGATGAAGACCGGGTTGACGGTCTCTCAGAGCCCATGCTAAACGTTTGTTCAATCAACAGCTGGGCGGCACGGTTCCGTGCAGATCGGGGGCGCCACGTGCAGACCGGAGACCCCGACGGGCGGGACGCCCCCGGCGACATCGCCGCGCGCCGGAATGAATCTCTCTCGATCGAGTCGAAGGAAGAACCGCACTCATGACGCTGACGACTGTTTTGGACGAAATACAGAAGCGGCCCGGGACGTCGCATCGGATCCCGATCTTCAACCCGTCGATCGGCGAACAGATCGGCGAGTTCGCCGACGGCGGTGCGGCGGCGGTCGACGAGGCGGTCGCCCGGGCGCGGGCCACGTACGAGTCCGGTGTCTGGCACGGCAAGACATCGAGCGAGCGCGCCCGGATCCTGTGGCGCGTCGCGGAGTTGATCGAGGAACGCGCCGACGAGATCGCGGAGATCGACGCGCGCAACGGCGGCATGGTGGTCACGCAGGCGCGGGGCATCATGTCCGCGTCGGCGGAACTCTTCCGCTACTGCGCGGGATGGTGCACGAAGATCAACGGCATCGCGCACGACGTCCGGATGGCCGGAGGGCTTTCCGGGGACAAGTTCGCGGATATCCACGGCTACACGCTCAAGCAGCCGATCGGTGTCGCGGGGCTCATCACCGCGTGGAACGGCCCGTTCCACAACGCGGCCGTCAAACTCGCGCCGGCACTCGCCGCGGGGTGTAGCTGCGTCCTCAAGCCCGCGGAGCAAACGCCGCTCTCCGCACTGGTGATGGAGAAAATCCTCGCCGATGCCGGGGTACCCGAGGGCGTCGTCAATATCGTCACCGGTTACGGGGACACCGCCGGTGCGGCGCTGGCCGCGCACCCCGGCGTCGACAAAGTCGCGTTCACGGGATCGACCGCGGTCGGCAAGAAAATCGTGCAGGCCGCGACGGGTAACCTGAAGAAGGTCATGCTCGAACTCGGCGGCAAATCACCCGTGCTCATCTACGACGACGCGGATGTGGACAAGGCCATTCCGGCCGCCGCCATGGGGATCTTCGTCCACTCGGGGCAGGGCTGCATCTGCGGTTCGCGGGTGTACGTGCAGCGCGGAATCCACGACCGGGTGGTCGAGGGCATCGCCCAAATCGCCCGGAATTTGCGCCAGGGCGGCAGCCACGACGACAACGTCGACATCGGCCCCGTGATCAGCCAAAGGCAACTCGACCGCGTCACCGGCTACATCGAGGAAGGCAAGCGCGACGGCGCCGAGGTCATCACCGGTGGAAACCGCCGCGACCGGCCGGGGTATTTCGTCGAGCCGACCGTCCTGACCCAGACCCGGCCCGACATGCGACTCGTCCAGGAGGAGATTTTCGGACCCGTCGTCGCGGTCACGCCGTTCGACGACGAAGACGAAGTACTCGCCCTGGCCAACGATTCCGTGTACGGCCTCGCCGCGACCGCCTGGACGCGCGACATCGGCCGCGCCCACCGCCTCGCGAAGCGCCTGGAAGCCGGAACGGTCACCCTCAACTGCCAGATGGTCTGGGACCCCGCCATGCCGGTCGGGGGCCACAAGCAGTCCGGCTGGGGGGCCGAATACGGAATCGAGGGAATCGAGGCCTACATGAAGACGAAGTCCGTTTTCACGATGCTGTAGGCCGCGCCGGATTTCCCCGCCTGGGTGGCGTCGCGCGTCAGTCGGTGCGCGATCGGTGGACAGCGAATTCCGTCCGAAGGCGGCGTACACACATCGGTGGTGTGCGCCGCCCTTCGTGCGGAATGCCCCGACCGAACAGGCCGCAGAGACCGAAGAGACCGAACAGACCGCGAGGCCGCAGGCCCCGGACGCTCACGGTTCGAACCGGTAGCCCATTCCCGGTTCCGTGCGCAGGTGTTTGGGGTGGGCCGGGTCCGGTTCGAGCTTGCGGCGCAGTTGTGCCATGTAGACCCGCAGGTAATGGGTTTCGCTGGTGTATTGCGGCCCCCAGACCTCCTGCAGGAGCGTCCGTTGGCTGACCAGGCGCCCGGCGTTACGGACCAGCACGTCGAGCAGGTGCCATTCGGTCGGGGTGAGCCGGACGTCGCGGCCGTCGCGGTGGACCCGTTTGGCCGCGAGGTCGACGGTGAAGGCGTCGGTGGTGACGACCGGGGCCTCCTCGCCCGGTGTCGCGCGGCGGACGGCGGCGCGCAGGCGGGCGAGGAGTTCGTCCATGCCGAAGGGCTTGGTGACGTAGTCGTCCGCACCGGCGTCGAGCGCGGCGACTTTCTCGCCCGAGGCCTGGCGCGCGCTCAGCACGATGACGGGGACGTTGGTCCACCCGCGCAGCCCGCGGATCACCTCGACGCCGTCCAGGTCGGGCAGGCCCAGGTCCAGCAGGACGACGTCGGGGTGGCGCTCGGCGGCGGCGGTGAGTGCCTGGGTGCCGTCGGCGGCGGTGTCGACGTCGTAGCCGCGTGCTTTGAGGTTGATGGCCAGGGCCCGGACGATCTGCGGTTCGTCGTCCACCACGAGCACCCGTGTCATCGTGCCGCCTCCGTAAGGTCGTTGTGCTTCGCGTCGGCCGCCCCCGGGCAACCGACGAGCCTGCCGGTTCGCGGTGGTCCCGAGGCCACCCGTGCTGTCGCGTCGCGGCCGGGCCGGCGCATCCGCCCGATCCGCCGCGGTACGGCGCGTGCGCGGCGGCTCATGGGGTCCTCGGCGGCGGCATGTCCGCGCCGGGCGGCGGCTCCGGCGGAGGGGGCCGGTGCGGGGACGTGCGCATCGTCAGCACGATGGTGAGGCCGCCGCCGGGGGTGTCCTCCGCGTCCAGCGAGCCGCCGAGCGCCTCGGCGAACCCGCGCGCGACGGCCAACCCGAGACCCACTCCGCTGCCCGCGGGGGCGTCGCCGTGGCGCTGGAACGGTTCGAAGATGCGTTCCTTGGCCTCGTCCGGAACGCCGGGCCCCCGGTCGACGACCCGGAGTTCGATGTGGTCGCGCACGACTTCGGCGCGGACGTGGACGCGCCGGTCGGGAGGGCTGTGCTTGACCGCGTTCTCGATGATGTTGGCCAGCACTCGGTCGAGCAGCCCCGGGTCGGTGGAGACCGTCGGCAGGGTCTCGGGCACGTCCGAGACGACCGCCGACTCCGGGATGCCGATGAGGGCACCGGGGACGATCTCGTCGAGTGCGACGTCGCGGAAGAGCGGTGTGACGGTGCCGGTCTGGAGCCGGCTCATGTCGAGCAGGTTCCCGATGAGCGCGTCGAGCCGGTCGGCGCCGTCCTCGATCGACGCCAGGAACTCCCGTTCGTCCTCCGGCGACCAGCGGACGTCCTGCGAACGCAGCGACGACACGCTCGCCTTGATCGCCGCCAACGGGGTGCGCAGGTCGTGCGAGACCGCCGCGAGCAGGGCCGTGCGGATGCGGTTGCCCTCGGCGAGGCGGCGTGCCTCGGCGGCCTCGGCCACGAGCCGGCGGCGTTCCAGGACGACGGCGGCCTGGGCGGCGAACGCGCCGAGCACGCGGCGGTCGGCGGCCGGGAGTACGCGTCCGGACAGCGCGAGGGCGAGGGAGTCCGAGACCGGCACGTCCACGTCGGCCTGCTCGGGCCTGTGCACCGGATGCGGGCCCACGCTGCCCACACTGGTCCACGGATCGTGCGGTCCGGCGCGTTGCAGCAGCGCCACCGACTCCATGCCGAACGTCTCGCGCACCCGCTCCAACAGTGCGGGAAGCGCCTGTTCGCCGCGCAGGACGCTCCCGGCCAGGAAGCTCAGGGTCTCGGACTCGGCCCGGCTGCGCGCCGCCTGCTCGGTGCGGCGCGCGGCGATGTCGACCACGGTCGCCACCGACAGCGCGACCACGACGAAGACGGCCAGCGCGAAGAAGTTCTCCGGATCGCTGATGCTCAGCGTGTGCAGGGGCGGTGTGAAGTAGTAGTTCAGCAGCAGGGACGCCAACACCGCGGTCACCGCCGAGGCCCACAGCCCGCCGAGCAGCCCGCCCACCACGGTCAGCAGCAGGTAGAGCAGCATCTCGGTCGGCAACCCCACGTGCTGCCGGAACTGCACCATGATCAGCGTCAGCAGCACCGGCCCGGTCAGCGCGACGAGCCAGGACGCGAGCAGCCGGCGTCGGCCGAGCACCGAGCGCGGCACGTGGACGGTGCGTCCCACGCCGGCGTGTTCGTGGGTGACGATGTGGACGTCGATGTCTCCCGACCGCGCGGCGACGGTCGCGCCGACGCCGGGGCCGAGCACGTACTGCCAGGGCCTGCGGCGGCTGGAGCCGAGCACTATTTGCGTCGCGTTGACGCCGCGCGCGAAGTCGAGCAGCGCGGTGGTCACGTCGTCGCCGATCACGGAGTGGAACGTGCCGTCCAGGGTCTCGACCAGGAGGCGCTGGCGTTCGAGGGCTTCGGGGGACGCCGCGGACAGCCCGTCGTTCCTCGACACGTAGACCGCGAGGAGTTGGCCGCCGGACGCCTGGGTCGCGATGCGCGCGGCGCGGCGGATGAGGGTGTCGCCCTCGGGGCCGCCGGTGAGGCCGACGACGATCCGCTCGCGCGCCGGCCACGTGGCGTCGATGCCGTGGTCGGCCCGGTACTGCCGCAGGTACTCGTCGACGCGGTCGGCCACCCACAGCAGTGCCAGCTCGCGCAGCGCGGTGAGGTTCCCGACGCGGAAGTAGTTGGCGAGGGCCGCGTCGACCTTCTCGGGGGCGTACACGTTGCCGTGGGCCATGCGCCGCCGCAGCGCCTCGGGGGACATGTCAACCAGTTCGATCTGGTCGGCCCGGCGGACGACGGCGTCGGGGACGGTCTCGCGCTGCGGCACCCCGGTGATCGATTCGACGACGTCGTTGAGCGATTCGAGGTGCTGGATGTTCACCGTGGAGATCACGTCGATCCCGGCGTCGAGGATCTCGTCGATGTCCTGCCACCGCTTCGCGTTGCGCGATCCCGGGACGTTCGTGTGGGCCAGTTCGTCGATCAGCGCGACCTTGGGCCGTCGCGCGATCACGGCGTCGGTGTCCATCTCGGTGAACGGCGTCCCGCGGTGGACGAGGGTGCGGCGCGGCACGACCTCCAGCCCTTCGAGCATCGCCTCGGTCCGCGGGCGCCCGTGGCATTCGATCAGCCCGACCGCCACGTCGGCGCCCCGGCCGCGGCGGCGCCGGCCCTCGCCGAGCATCGCGTACGTCTTGCCGACGCCGGGAGCGGCTCCCAGGTAGATGCGCAGCTTTCCGCGTCCCATGCCGTCCATTGTCGTCCTCGGAAGGAGAAGGTCCGCGCCATGGGTACCAGCCGCCGACCCGGGCGGATGTCCCGAAACCGCGGAGCCGCGAAGTCCTGGCGCGGCCTTGACGCGTTGCCGGGGGATCCTGACGCCTTCTTGACGCGCCGCCGCCTTGACGTGCGCGTCCGCCGGCTTGTCCTCAGAAGAGACCGGCGCGTCGGTGGTGTGCGAGGTCGTCGTGGATGTCGCGGAGCCACGGGCGGCGGACGGCCGGGAGCCGGACCAGGGTGTGCCGGAAGGTCTCGGCGTCGATGCGGAAGGGGCGGTCGGGGCGCGGGGCGGGCGGGTCGTCGCGGAGGACGCCGTCGGGCAGGATTCCCGAGGACGGGATGGGCAGGTGCGGCTCGGGGAAGGCCAGCCACAGCCAGACACCGAACGGCAGCGGAACCGGGTGTGTCGAGGCGGTGGGATCGGCCGGTGACCAGGGTGCGCCCGTCTGCGGGTGGGTGGGGACGAGGAGGATGTCGGTGCCGGGGGCGGGCGGCCGTCCCGGCCCGGCGAGTTCGGCGTGCCGTGCCTGCGGACCTGGCGGCAGCAGGGCGTCGAGGGCTCGCCGGAACACGTCCGCGGTCAGGCCGTCCGGCACGGTCACCGCGCGGCCTTCCGAGGCCGCGAGCAGGTGGGCGAGCGCACGGCCGGCCGCCGCCTCCCACCGCGGGCTCCACGACCACCGGCTGGTCGTGTCGCGCCGCGGCCCCCACACCGCGACGGGTTCGCACGGCGGGGTGCCGGTTCCCTCCGACAGGAGTTCCGCCCAGGTCAGGGGGACGTCGCCGGCGCCGCCGACGGGGACCCGGCGCACGGCGTCCGGGGCGAGCCACACCGCCTGCCAGAGCGAGCAGTCGTCGATCCGGGTCGCCACCCGCAGGCCACACGCCTGGCACGCCATGTTGGGGCCGTCGGTCCCGTCGAGGCCGCAGCAGTATCCGCCGCGCGTTTCCGGGATCAGGACGGTGCCGCGAGCGTCACCGGGGGCGATGACGACCATGCCGGGGACGCCCTCGGACACGGCGTGGACCGGCGCGTGAATGCCGAGGGCCGCCGCGCGGTCGGGGCCGATCTCGTCCCACGCCCGCCACGGCGGCCCCCAGGGCTCGGGGTCCACGGCGAAGGTGCCCGACTCCATGAGTGCCGGGAGCCGCACCCCGTTCCCGTACGTCTGGTGGGCGTGCACCGGCAGCGCGACCTCGGCCAGCGGCACTGTCAGCTGGGCGCCACAGCCGGCACAAACGAACACGAACAAACGTCCCCCCCGGCGTGAGAAGTAGCGGCATCGTCGCAACTGGCCGCCGGTCGGCCAACGGGTTTTCCCGGTCGGACGAAGGGCGCCGTGGGTGTGGTCAGCGCGGTTCGTGGTCGCGTGGGGGCCGCACGCGGGCGGAACCGGGAACCGGGCGGCTGGGCCTCGGGCGTACCCCGACGCCCTGCGTGTCCCGAAAGCCGCCCGGGCGCGTTGTGTGCACGATGAACGGGCGCGACGCCGGTGCGCGTTCCCCAGCCGACCACCTGTGAAGGGTCCGCCGATGCAGCGAGACGACTTGCCCGCCCCGGTCACCGGGATGCTCCTCACCCACTTCCTCACCGTGCGCGACGTGGCCCGGTCACGCTCCTTCTACTCGGACGTCCTGGGCGGCACGGTCGTCCTGGACGAGAACCCCTGCATCGTCAAGCTCGCCAACGGCTGGATCATCATGAACCCCGGCGGCGGCCCGACCCCCGACAAGCCCGACGTGACGCTCCGGCCGCCCGACGACCCCCGCACCACGTCGAGCTTCCTCAACCTGCGTGTCGCCGACATCAACGCCTGCCACCGCGAATGGAGCGCGAAGGGCGCGGAGTTCCTGACCCCGCCCATCGACCGGAAGGCCGAGTTGCGCTGCTACCTCCGCGACCCCGACGGCTACCTGATCGAGGTCGGCCAGGCCACCGGCATGCTGGAAGGCGTGTTCGCCGACCCACCCGCCGGAACGAGGTAGTCGCTGCGCGTGCCGGTTCCGGCCCCGACGCGGAGCGGGGCTCCGGCGGGGCGGGTACGCATGTTCTCGATGACGCCGCCGTTGCCGCCCCCGCGCCAGAGGCGGAGTCGGCGGCGCGTCGAGAGCGGGATCAGGGCCGGTCGAGCCGTGCCGCGGCGGCCTCCAGGTCGGTGATCGTCCCCGACATGATGGTCCTGATGTGTTCTGTGACGTGCTGCACGGGCCAGTCCCACCACGCCGCGGCGAGGAGGCGGGCGACGTCCTCGGTGTCGTACCGGGTGCGGATGAGTCGGGCGGGGTTACCGCCGACGATGCCGTAGTCGGGTACGTCGCCCGTGACCACGGCGCCGGCCGCGATGATCGCGCCGTGGCCGATGCGTGCGCCGGGCATGACCGTGGCGCCGTGGCCGAACCACACGTCGTTGCCGACCACGGTGTCACCCCGCCCGGGCAGGTCGGTGATCAGGTCGACGTGCTCGGCCCACGAGCCGCCCATGGTGGGGAAGGGGAAGGTCGACGGGCCGTCCATGCGGTGGTTGGCGCCGTTCATGATGAACCGCGTGCCCGTGCCCAGGGCGCAGTATTTGCCGATGACGAGGCGCTCGGGCCCGTAGTGGTAGAGGACGTTGCGCGTCTCGAAGGCCGTCGGGTGCTCCGGATCGTCGTAGTACGAGAAGTCGCCGACCTCGATCAGCGGCGATGTCACGAGCGGCTTGAGCAGGACGACGCGCGGGTGCTCGGGCATCGGGTGGAGCACGGTGGGGTCGGCGGGAACGGGTGGCATCGGTGAGGCGAATCCTTTCGTCGGGCTACTAGTGCGACAGTCGTTGCGTTAAGATGCTGGCACAGCCCCGACCGTCGATCAACCGGATACCGGATTCCCCGATGACAGACCCGCCGGCCACGCCGCCGGACCGCCGCCCCGGCGGCCGAACCGCCCGTATCCGCGCCCAGGTTCTCGACGCCGTGCGCGCCGAACTCGCCGAAGGCGGCCACGAAGGCCTCACCATGGAGGGGGTGGCGACCCGCTCCGGCGTGCACCGCACCACGGTCTACCGGCGCTGGCGCGACGTGGGCGGCCTGCTCGCCGATGTCATCGACGCCGCCGGCGAGGTCGACTGGCAGCCGCCGGACACCGGCTCGCTGCGCGGCGACCTGGCGGCCCTCAACCGGGAGATCCACGACTCCCTGGTCGTACGACCGTCGTTCGCCGTCGCCCTGATGGCCGCCTCGTTCCACTCCGAGCAGGCCGCGCGGGCCCAGACCAAGCTGTGGGCGGACCGCTACACCCAATGCGAGGTGCTCGTCGACCGCGCCGCCGCACGCGGCGAACTCCCCTCGGGGCCCACGGACGCGCGGCGCCTGCTGATCGCCGCCACCGCGCCGCTGTACCTCCAACTGGTGCTTCTGCGCGCCGATCCCGACCCGCGGCTTCCGGAACAGGCCGCGACGGCGGCGGTCCTGGCGGCTGCCGCGGGGGCCTTCACCGTGCGCCCGGAAGACGGCGGGTGAACGAGGGCCCCGCCGGGGCCGCGGGACCGGGCGCCGACGGATGACGTGCGCGCGGCCTCGGCCCGGGTGTCACCGAGGGTTCTCGGGGTTCGGGACGCCGGTGATCTCGATCGAGCGGGTGAACCACGGGTTGGAACGCCCCGAGCCCGGTATGTTCATCGACCGGTGCGAGTGCAGACTGAGCAGACCCGCCTTGAGGCCCGCGAACGCCTCGTGCCAGTCCAGGTCTTCGACCTGACGTCCGGTCAGTTCCCGCCAGAGATCGAGGGTTTCGGCCCGGGTGCCGAGACCGTCGAGCCGGGGTATGCCCTGGGCCACGCTGTAGATGTCGTCGAAGAGCAGCCACCACGCGAGATCGGCCATCGGACCGGCCAGTGACGCCTGTTCCCAGTCCATGACGCCGACGACCCGGTAGTCGTCGCCGAACATCATGTTGCCGATGCGGGCGTCGCCCCAGGACAGGCCCGGCGCTTCGGTGGCCGGCCGGTTCGCCTTCAGCCACGCGAAGAGGGTGTGGACCAGCTCCGGCGTCTCGTCCTCCAGGGCCCAGGACGCGAACTCGGCCCAGTACGCCAGCTGTTGCTCGTTGCCCGCGGCCCCTTGCTCCGGCCGGTGCACGAACGCGAAGCGCTCGACGGGCACCGAGTGGATCGCGGCGAACTGTTCCATGGCGCTCTCCCACGCGGTACGCCGCTGCGCGGGCGTCGCCTCGGTGAGCCAACCGACCTTGTTGTACACGGGCATGCTCACCGGCACCCGGCCGCGCATGCGGCGCATCAGGTAGAACGGCTGGCCCAGAAGTCCGGGGTCCTCCTCGTACCACAGCGCCTCGGGGACCCGTACGGTGCCGAGGGCGCGCAGCGTCAGCAGCATGTCGTACTGGTCGCGGAACCTCGGGTCCAGGAACATCTGGTGCTCGCGGCGCGGGGCGATGCGCAGCACGAACTCGTCGACGCGGTCGCCGTGGACGGCATCGAACAGGATCGTCTCGTTGGAGACGCCCGCACCCAACGGATAGGCCAGGTTGCCGAGTTCCACGTCCGCGACGCCCAGGCGCGCGGCCAGCCACGGACGCAGGAGTGCCGCCGCGGCGTCCAGATCGCGGCCCTTGGCGAAGACCATTGCCTCACTCATGTCCGGTTCTCCTTGTCGGTCGGCCGCACGCTCCGCGCGTGTGGTGGAGGGCTCGTCGGAGAGGGGGCTCGGGGGTGGTGGTCACGGGATGGCCTCCGCGTCCGAGGGAGGAGGCCACCGGGCACCCGGCCCGCGGTGTCAGGCGCGCATGTTGGCGCCGCCGTCGACCGCCCAGACCTGGCCGTTGACCCATTCCGCGTCGTCGGACAGCAGGAACGACACCACCGCCGCCACGTCGCTCGGACGGCCCAGCCGCGTGGTGGGGGTGTGTTCCAGGAACTGCCGCCGCAACTCGGGGTTGTCCTGCCGTTGTTGGGTCTCGCCGATCACCAGACCGGGCATGACGCCGTTGCAACGCACGCCCTGTGCCCGCCGGGCGGTCCCGGCCCTGATGCCCGTGGCTCCGCCCGCGATGACGAACGTCTTCCCCGCGAGTCCGCGCATGTTCCCTCCCGCTTCCCTCCCGCGTTCGCGTCGGACCGCGGTCACGCGGTGGTGTCGTGCGGCTTCCTCGGGCTGAGCACGACGATAGGGATGACCCGTTCGGTACGGGTCTGGTAGACGTCGTAATTGGGCCAGTAGCCGGTCACGATCCGCCACAGGCGTGCGCGTTCCTCGTCCGAGGCCGCCCGCGCGACGACCGGGATGTGCTCGGCCTTGATCTGGATGTCGGCCTCCGGGTGCGCCATGAGGTTGAGGAACCACGCGGGATGCCGGGGAGACCCGCCCGTCGACGCCACGACGAGGTAGTCGTCGCCGTCGCGCCCGAAGATCAGCGCCTTGGTGCGGGGTTCACCGGACGTGCGCCCTGTGGTGGTCAGCAGCAGGATCGGGACGCCGTTCCACTCGTAGCCGGTCTCGCCGTCGGTCTCCCGGTAGACCGCCACGTGTTCGTCGTTGCGCAGGCTCACGTCGTGCTTGATGAAACCGGGCTCGCTCATGTTCGTGCTCCCAGGGTGCCGTTGTCGGTTCGTACGTCGTCCGCGGTCGTCGCGCGCCCGTTCACCAGAGGCGGCGCAGCTGTGCCCCGGTCCGGCGGTGACGCAGCTGCGCCTCGCGTTCCGCGGGGGTCACCGTCGGTGTGCCGGGCGGGAGGTGCTTGAGCACGTCGGCCACCGGGACCTTCGTGACCGTTGCCTCGGGGTAGTCGTCGGCCTGGTAGAAGCGGGCCTGGAGGATGCCCCAGGGCCAGTCGGCCTTGTCGAGCCAATTGTGGATGCCGGGGTCCCGGTGGGAGACCACGCCGCGGAACCAGCCGTCGGGGTCGACGCGGGCCTGGGTGTCGTTGAGGCTGGACTGGCGGTTGACCCAGTCGACGGTGGCGAAGCGGTCGTCCGCGACGAGGATCTGCCAGTAGCGGCACGGGTCGGGGACGGGGAACTCGACGATCAGGGCCTCGTCGTCGGCGATCCTGTGGATGCCGTCGTAGTACGCCTGTTTGGTGGCGAGGCCGCCGCCCTGCTGGATCCACCGGGAGCGGGTGAGGACGTTGATCCCGTGGTGTTCCTCGTAGTAGCGCACGAGTTCCATGTCGAAGGTGATCATGCCGGTGATCCAGTCGCCCATGTCCGAGAAACGGCGGGCGACTTCGGCGGGGTCCATGTCCGCGCCGGGGTCGTCCAGCCGGTTGATCGCGACCTGGGCGTCCGTCTCGTTGTTCCAGTCGCACGCGCACTTGCGCATGAGCAGCTTGCCGGCGCCGGGGTTGAGCCGCCACCAGTCGCCGTCGTGGCCCGCGGGGCGTTCGGCGCTGAGGACGACGCGGAACGAGCCGTCGTCGGCGATGGCGAGGTCGTCGAGTTCGTGGGTGACCGACTGGAAGCGCATGGTGCGCTCGGTGCCCTTGAGGCTGGTCGTCATGCCGGGGGCGTGCTGCGTGATCTCGACGAAGCGGCTGGTGCCGCGCCGGCCGGTGATCTCGTACACGCCGTCGCCGTCGATCTCGGCGCTCAGGTACACGTAGTCGGGGTTGGGCCCGCCCTGGTTGCACGCGAAGTTCCACAGCGGCATGAACACCGGCCTGCGGGTGTCGGTGTAGACATGGCACAGGTAGCCGCAGGACAGGATCGACAGGGCCAGCTTGTTCATGTCCTGGACCTCGGCCTCGGTGGCGCCGTCCGGCCGCCAGGTGGCGAGGAGCCGGTCGGCGACGCCCTTCAGCGCCTCCATCTGGTCGTCCCAGGTGGGGAGTCCGTGCGTTGCGGGGAGTGCGGTCACGCGTCAGCCCTCCACGGCCACGTCGAAACGGCGGATGTAGAAGTCGTATTCGGATCGGATGCGGTCGCGGCTCAGCCCGAACTGCTCGGCGGTGTAGCGGTGCACGCCTCCGGCCCCGACCGCGTGCCGGTCCTGCCAGGCGAAGATGGTGTCCGCGGTGTCCGGAGCCAGGTCGAGGCCGAGCCAGTCGTAGACCCGGCGGACGGTGCCCCGCGGGTCGCCGACGAGGTCGCGGTGGTGCACGTCGAGGAAGCGGTCCTCGCCGATCCGCGCGCGTTCCTCGATGGCGTGCTCCAACCCCTCGCGCAGGTGCTCGCTCACCTCGGCGCCCAGCGCGTGCAGGTCCCGCTCGCCCGCGGCGGGCGGGAAGATCGTGGAGACCAGGCTGGTGTACGACGGGACGACCTTGGCCGGATCGCGGTGCGTCATCACGAACCGCATCTCGGGGTACGCCGTGGCCAGCGCCTCCAGATGGAACTTGTGGTGCGGCGCCTTGAACAGCCACAGCTCGGGCGGCTTCCGGGAGCCGAGGAGCTTCACGACGCGGCGGTGGTAGGCGTACGTCTCGGTCAGGTCGGCCCGGCGCCACCACGCCCGGTAGCCGGGCACTGGCAGCGTCATCTGCTGGCCGTGGAACGCCATCCCGAGGATCTCGGTGTCCTCCATCGTGGCGTCGATCTCGACGATGTGCATCGCCTTCTGCCGGTCCGAACGGCCTTCCTGCGCACGGACGAACGCCCGCCGCCGCGGGTCGTCCCGCTCGCGGCCGGCCACCGGCGGAGGCACCGGCCGGTTCTGCTCCCAACCGGTGAGGCAGCGGAACCGCGGGTCGAGCGACAGCATGTCCGCGAGCGCGGTGGTGCCCGTACGGGGGAGGCCCATGATGTCCACCGGGCCCGCGATGGCGGCGTCCTCCGTCTCGGGGTGGTCCTCGTACCAGGCCTCGACGTCGAGCCGGTTCACCAGGCGCCGCCGCAGGTCGGCGACGACCGCCGCGTCGGTGCCCGGGTCGAGGTCGCCGTCGCGTTCCAGGCTGTCCAGGAGCACCGCCAGGCCTTCGCGGAAGTCGCCGGGTCCGAAGTCGCCGTGGCCGGCCTCGGCCGCCGCCTCGGCGAGGAGCGCGTCGGCGGTCGGGTAGCGGCTCATCGGATCGCCTCCGGGAAGTAGTGGGCGGCCATCGCCCGGAACCCGGCCTTCCAGTCGACCGTGCACGGGCCCGTGATGGACGCGCGCTTGGTGTGCTCGCCGACCGACCCGACCGACGCCCCCGCGACCGGCTCGACACGCAAGTCGGCTTCCGTGCCGAGCAGTTCGGCGAAGTACCGGCACCACTCCTGCACCGTCACGGGCACGTCGCCGGACCAGTTCACGATCGTCGCCGGAACGCTCGCGGCGTCGAGCAGCGCCGCCACGTGGGCGTTGATGTCGTCGTAGTGGATCGGGCTGTACGGCAGGGGGTCGTTGCGCACCACGACCGGCTTCCCCTCCGCGATCGCCCGCAGGTGCCACAGCGGCAGCCCGCCGCGGTCGCCGTACGCGCTGCCCATCCGGGCGATCGTGACCGGGAGGCCGAACTCCCGGGCGCAGTACCGGGCGACGGCCTCCTCGGCGATCTTGACAATCGAGTACGGCCGCGGGTTCGGCAGGAGCTGATCGCCGATCGGCTCGTCCTCCCGGAACGCGTGCCAGGGGTCCGGGTGCGGCTTGTAGACCGTCAGCGTCGACATCACCAGCGCGGCCTTGGCCCGGCGGCAGTGCGACAGGAGGAGCCCCGCCCCCTCCGCGTTGACGCGCAGACCCCGCTCGTAGTCGTCGCCGAAGTCGGCCGCGATGTGCAGCAGATACGTGAAGTCGTCGGGAAGCCCGCCGAAGTCGGGGTCGCCCAGATCGACCGAACGGGTCGTGACACCAAGGGACTCGACCTCGGCGCGAGCGACCGGATCCCCGAACCTGCCGATGCCCCACACCTCGTTGCGGGCGGCCAGCGTCCGGGCGAGGCCGTGGGCGATGCGCCCGGACGGCCCGGTGATCAGGATCTTCTCACCGCTCAGCATGTCCACAACTCCCGCTGTATCGCGTCGCGAGCCGACCTTCTCATCCAAGCCTCGCTGATCTTTGATCAAAAATCTCCACCGCGGCATGATAGTCACGCAAAGCCCCTCACCGGCAAGACTTCCGCCCATCGATCTCATGGTCGTGCTCGCCGACGCGCCCGTACCCGCTCGGTGGTTCGGGGGAGCGGCCGGTCACTGCCCCGCTTGACCGTCGAGCCGGCGCAGGTGCTTGTCGGCTCGTGCGCTCCACACCGTCGGCACGGCCGCCAGGGCGCCGGCGCCGGCGAGCCACAGAACGCCCCGGAGGGGCAGGAAGTCGACGATGACGCCGCCGATCAGCGCGCCCGGGATGCGCCGCCGGTCCGGGAGGTCTCCCGCGCCGCCGCGTAGTGGAGGCACTCGCGGGTCAGGTTGTCGCCGCGACCGGTCGCGGATTCGGCGAGCAGGAGCCAGGCCGAGAACGCCCGCAGTGTCGGCAGGTCGAGTCTCCTCGGTGCGAGAGAACTTCGGGACGGCGGAGATGAGTTGGGCGGCTTTGTGGTCGGGATGCGCCTCGGAGGGCGGTCGGGCTCAGGGGACGGCGCGAGCCGGGGGTCGGGACGGGGGCGAGCCGGCGGCTCCGGGGCAAGGGGTGAGTGGCCGGAGGGTGTGCGCGGGCGCGAGGCGTACCGGTCAGGTGTGGCCCGGGGAGGTGGACGTGGCCTTATTTAAATAGTTGACTAGGTCGTAATTATGCGGTTAGCGTAAGTACAAGTACGGCACAAGCAAGCAGATCGGTCGCCGACGGGCGCTCGCAAGGTCGGGTGCCCGGTGTCCGGAGCGTCCACGGGGTGGTGGGTGCTCTCGTCCCGACACGACTGGAGAACGCCGGCATGACCACGGACGACGCGCGCAGGCAGCCTCGCTACCACTTCGACCGGCACGCCCCGGGGTACCGCGGGGAGTTCGAGACCATCACCCGGGACATGCAGTCCCGGTGCCCCGTCGCCTGGTCGGAGACCTACGGCGGACACTGGGTGGCGGCCGGCAACCGGGAGGTGTTCGAGCTGGCCCGCGCCGCCGAGTACCTGTCGAACGACCACGACGTGCACGGCGAGCGCCGCGGCTACCGGGGCATCACGATCCCGCCGCCGAAACACGGTGAGGGCGGCCAGGGCGGATTCCTGGAGATGGACCCGCCCGAGCAGCGGCACTACCGGCAGGCGCTCAACCCGTACCTCTCCCCGGCCGCCGTCCGGCGGTGGGTGCCGTTCATGGACGAGGTCGTCCGCGCCGCGCTCGACGAGCGGATCGAGAGCGGCCGGATCGATTTCGTCGACGACCTCGCCAACGTCGTCCCCGCGGTGCTGACCCTCGCGATGCTGGGCATCCCGCTCGCGAACTGGAAGATCTACAACGACCCCGTGCACGCGTCCGTCTACACGCCCCCGGACTCACCGGACTCCGAGCGTCTGCGGGAGATGCACCTGCACATGTGGCGGCACCTCCTCGACCAACTCCGCGAGATCCGGCGCCACCCCCGGCCGGGCATGATCGACGCGGTGGTCACCGCCGACATCAACGGCAGGAGGCCGGACGACGACGAACTCCTCGGCGTCCTGGGCCTGCTCATCGGCGGCGGATTCGATACGACGACCGCCCTGACCGCGCACTCCCTGGAATGGCTCGGGCTCAACCCACATGAGCGCGGGCGGCTGATCCGCGAGCGCGACACACTGCTGGACAGCGCGACCGAGGAGTTCCTGCGCTTCTTCACACCGGCGCCGGGCGACGGCCGAACCATCGCCCAGGACTGCGAGTTGGCCGGAACGCGCTTCCACGAAGGCGACCGGCTGTGGCTGTCGTGGGCCATGGCGAACCGGGACCCCGCGGTCTTCCCCGAGCCGAACCGCATCGACATGGCCCGCCCGGGCAACCGGCACTACAGCTTCGGCCTGGGCATCCACCGCTGCATCGGCTCCAATCTGGCCCGCGTGTCGTTCAAGCGCATGATCACCGCCGTGCTCGACCGCCTCCCCGACTACACGATCGACACCGAAGGCACCGTGCACTACGCCACCATCGGCGTGATCCAGGGCATGCGGCACCTCCCGGCCGCCTTCACACCGGGCGAGCGCACGGGGGCCGGGCTGGACGAGACCCTGGAAAGGCTCCAGCGCGTCTGCGACACCGAGCGCCTTGCCGAGCCCGTGACCGTCCGCGGGCCGGGCGCGAACACCACGGAGTGACCGGGTGTTTCGGCCCGACGGCGGAGGCCGCGGTCGCGGCGGAGCGGAGCAGCCGCGGGAACGCCGGTGTCTCCCGTGCGCTCGCCCGGCGTTCAGGTCATCGGCCCCCGGTGCCGGTGGACCGCGTCCAGCAACTCGTCGAACATCGTCGTGTACGCCTCGCGCAGGTGTTCCGCCAGCCGATGGGGGAGGACGTCGGTGCACCAGACGAGGAACGCGCCGCCGTCCGCGTGCCGTTCGATCCGCATCTCGGCCTGGTGGTGTTCCGCGCCGTGCAGGCCGGGGACGGTGTACACCGCGCGCATCAGCCCCGCGTCCACGGTCACGTTGCGCTCGCGGACCTCGCCGCCGTCGGCCAGGGTGACGACGCGTACGTTGCCTTCCCGGCGTTCGGCGACGCACGCCGAGAACGCGTGCACCTCGGCCCGGCTGTAGCACTCCAGGAAGTGCCAGGCGGTCTCCGGCGGAACCCGCAGGGGAGCGCGGAAGTGGAGGGTCGCCACGTTCAGTTGCCGGGGCCGTGGTGCGGAGCGGTGGCGAAGGCGCTCTGGAGCCGGGCCGAGCGCCGGGCGACGGTGGGGCCGAACTCGGCGTGCGTCATGACGTACGGCCGGTTCTCCCGGATCGCGTCGCGCACCTGGGCGCCGACCAGCGCGGGGTCGATACCCGCGCCGACGGACGACGTCTTGTCGGCCGAACTCATGCCGCGGTCGCCGTTCTTGCCGAAGTTGGTGCGGACCAGGCCGGGGCAGAGCAGGGATACGCCCACGCCGTGGGGCTCCATCTCGGCGCGGAGTGCCTCGGTCAGGCCCACGACCGCGAACTTCGCCGCCGAGTAGGCCCCGAACCGCGCGTTCGCGACCAGCCCGAGCATGGAGGCGGTGTTGACGATGTGGCCCGCGCCCCGGTCGCGCATGCCGCCGGCGAAGGTGTGGACGCCGTTGAAGGTTCCGGTGGGCATCACGGCCATCTGCCGGTCGAAGACCTCGGGGGACAGGTCGGCCAACTCGACCAGATCGTGGGCGATGCCGGCGTTGTTGACCAGGATGTCGACCGGGCCGAACGCTTCCTCGGCGGTCCGTTTCGCGTCGTGCCATCCGTCGCGGTCGGTGACGTCGAGGTGCACCGCGAGCGCGGTGGCGCCGAGGTGGTCCGCCGCCCGCTTGAGTGCGTCCCGGTCGCGGTCGGCGACCACGACACGCGCGCCCGCGCCCAGCAGCGACGCGGCGACCGCGAGCCCGATTCCGCTCGCGGCCCCGGTGACGAAGGCGGTGCGGCCCTCGATGGTCTCCATCGATCCTCCTCGAATTCGCGACCGGGTCTCACGAGCGCCCCGCTCGGGCTTGGCGGCCCCCGGACGGGTCGGTCGGCGCTCCGCGCCCACGCGTCGTCCGCCGCGGTGGAAGCCCCGACGGCCCGCCCGCGCTTCGCCAGGCTAGTCGTTATAGACGACTGACTCAACTATTTCTTTCGGCGGACGTCATTCCCCTGGACATCGCCGCGGCTCGTCGCGAAACGGCACCCCGGGCGCGACCCTGCCCGCCGGCGGAGTCGGGACGTCGGACCGTGCGGCCTCGTGCCCGTCGCCCTGGTTGTCCTGGGAACAGCCCGTGATGGCCGGCGTCGCGGCGACGAGAACCGCCGCGGCGCGGAGTCTGCTGTGGTGGCGTCTCACCAGGGTCAATCCCGTGAGGGGAGTCTCGGAACGGTGGTGCGCGGAGGGCGGGGCCGGCCGATGCGCCGCCGTGCGCGCGGCCGACCCCACCCGTACCCGGGCGACCGAAGGCCCGGAGCCGCGACGCCTATTCGGCGCCGACCACCACCTCGGCCGGGGCACAGCCGTCCGCCGTGGCCCGCACGTGGATCCGGCCGGGGCCGGTGGGCCGCAGGACGGCGAGGGCGCGGCCGTGGTGGGTACGGCGTCCGGTGGCGTCGAACCGCTCCTCGGTGCGGGGCGCGGCGCTGCCGAAGCCCTGGAGCACGGCGGGGCCGGAGATCTCGACGTCGACCGTGCGGTCGGCGGCGGTGTGCACGGTGCCGTCGGCGTCGGTGAGAGTGAGGGCGACGTAGGCGAGGTCGCCGCCGTCGGTGCGGACGGTGTCGCGTTCGGCGCGGGCGTGCAGGGTGAGCGGCCCGGTGGCGGTGCGCAGGTGGGTGCGTCCGGTCTCGGTGCCGCCACGGTAGGCGATGGCGGTGATGTGGCCGGGGTGGTAGCGGGCCTCGAATTCGGCGCGGAAGCGGTGGTCGGGGCCGACGGGGAGGCGGCCCAGCGTCTTCCCGTTGAGTTCGAGTTCGACCTCGTCGGCGTCGGCGTAGACCTCGACGGTGACGGGGGCGTCCTCGTGGCCCGGCCAGGTCCACGACGCGAGGGCGTCGCTCCAGGCCCACGGGGCTCCGGCGAAGGTCTTGCCGTGGTGCTCGGGGCGGCGCACCGCGATGAACGGGTCCGTGCGCAGCCCGAAGACGATCTCGCGGTAGTAGGACGCGGGGTTGCGGAAACCGGTGATGTCGATGTCGCCGGTGTCCGCGGTCAGGTGCGGGTACGGCGCCACATGGGTGGGCTGCGGGGTGTCCTCGGTGAGGTATTGCGGGCGGCCGATGCCGACCTCGCCGAGGTAGTCCCAGCCGGTCCAGGTGAAGTCGCCGATGACGTGCGGGTGTTCGGTGATCAGGCGCCAGTTGCCGTCGATGCGCGTCGGGAAGGTCTCGGTGCCGAGCAGGATGCGGCCAGGGAACAGGTCCTTGTCGAGCGCGTAGCGCGCCTCGCCGTAGTTGACGCCCGCGACGTCGAGCACGGAGAAGGATTCCGCGGTCGCGTCGGTGACCGTCTCCGAGGCGTTGATCGCGTTCATGGCGTCGCCCGGATCGCGGGCCATGATGGTGTTGATGCCCGCGCCCTCATCGGTCTGCCCGCGCAGTTCGCCGAGCCGGTCCAGGACGGCGAGCACACCGTTGACGGCGTTCGTGACATAGCGCGTGGGGTCCAGCGCACGGACCTTCTCCGCGAGCCTGCGCCCCCACACGGACCCGGCCGGGGAACCCGTCTCCGGGATCTCGTTGCCGATCGAGTACATGATCACGCTGGGGTGGTTGACGTCCTTCGCGACCATCGACTCGACGTCGCGCTCCCACCATTCGGGAAAGGCCAGGCTGTAGTCGAACGGGCGCTTCGCCGACGTCCACATGTCGAACGTCTCGTCCAGGACGAGCATGCCGAGCCGGTCGCAGGCGTTCAGCATCGCGACGCTCATCGGGTGGTGCGCCATGCGGATCGCGTTGAACCCGGCCTCCTTGAGGATTCGCACGCGGCGCTCCTCGGCGGCGGCGAACGTCGCCGCGCCCAGCACGCCGTTGTCGTGGTGCACACACGCACCGCGCAGCTTCACCGGGACGCCGTTGATCCGCAGGCCCCGCCTCGGGTCCAGGCGCAGCGAACGGATGCCGAACGCCACCGCCTCCGCGTCGACGGCGTTCCCGCCCCCGCTCGCACCCTCGGCGGGACGACGGTCGTCGAGCCGCACCCGTGCGTTGTACAGGGCGGGAGAATCCGGTCCCCACAGGCGCGGCTCGGGGACGTAGAGGCGCGGCCGGGCGACCGCGGTCTCGCCGGGCGGCACCGTGACCGGGCAGGTGTCGGTGGCGACGACGGCACCGGAAGGCGCCACGATCTCCGTGGTGAGGTGGACCGTGCGCTGATCGAGAGTCTCGTTGACGACGGTGGTGGCCACGTCGACCGCGGCGAGTTCGTCGTCGATCTCGGGTGTGGTGACGCGTACCCCGTCGGCCGCGATCCGCAGGGGGCCGCCGACGAGCAGCCACGTGTCCCGGTAGATGCCGGCGCCCGTGTACCAGCGCGCGTCCTTGTGGGTGCGGGCCTCGACACGGATCTCGTTGTCCTGCCCGTGGCGCAGCAGGTGCCCGATCTCGACGCGGAACAGCGAGTAGCCGTACGGGCGTTGGCCCGCATAGTCGCCGTTCACGAATACCGTGGCGTCGCGGTAGACCCCCTCGAACTCCAGGGTGACGCGCTGTCCGCGGTACTCCTCGGGGGCGGCGAAGGTCTTGCGGTATTCGAACGGTCCGCCGGGGAAGTACGCTCCCGCGCCCGCCTCGCCGCCTCCCGCGTCGTCCCTCGGCTGCCCGATCATCGCGTCATGGGGCACCGTCACCTCGGCGAACGGCACGGACTGGCCGGTGAGTTCGGCGAACGGGTTGAGCTTGGGGCGCATCTGCCAGCCGGTGTTGAAGGATCGGCGGATCACTCGGTCTCCTCATCGTGACGCGGCCCCGCGGAGCGGTACCGTCCTGCCTGGGCGCGACGCGAGGCGCACGGGCCTCTCGCCCGGGGCACACGGCACCGCGGGGTTCCGACCGGCGGCGGTCGCCTCCAGGGGCACCTGGGGACGTGCTTGAAAACGCTTTAGTAATGCGATTTAGCAGCATAGGGACGAGCGCTTCCGCGCCACAAGGCGGCCGTCGGTAACAGTCGCGTAACCCCGGGCGGGCGAACGCGGCTCCGCGGGCCGGCCGCGGACCGCGGATGCGACGCCGCGCGTCCGCGGGCGAAGCCCCTCGGTGTCGCGTGCTCGTTCGCGCCGCGCCGACGCCCCACGGGACTTCGTCGCCCCGCCGATGCCGGATCCAGGGGTCGCGGATGCCGCGCGAACCGAACGTCCTCCCGTGTTTTCGCGGCGCGACCGGCGGTCCGCCGTGGTTACAGGACCGTTACCGATTCATATCTTGCCGCGAACAACGCGGCGTGGAAGGGTCCTAAATCGCATTACTCAAGCGCTTTAACCGTGGTCGGCCCCCGCGGACGAAACCCGCAGTCGAGGTTCGCCGCACGTCACCAGGCGGTTCGGCCGCGAGGCCGCCGCCCCGGCCCCAACCGGAACCGGCCCCGCCGTGCGCCACGGCCGCGCGGGTCCGAGTGCGGGCGCCGCCGAGGTGCCGCCCCTGATCCGCAGCCGGCGCAACAGATCCCGAGTACCACCGACGAGAAACGGAATCCGCGCATGGAACGCATACGCCCCAGACGCCGTGCGGCGCTGCTCGTGGCCGCCGCGGCGGCGCTCGTGGCCGCCGGGTGCACAGCGGAGAAGAAGGACGACGCGAAGGCGTCCGGGGCGCCGGCGGCCCCGCCCGCGGCGAAGGTCGCCCCGGGAGTCACCGACGACGCGATCAAGATCGGCGTGGTCTACCCCGATCTGTCGTCGGTGAAGCAGTTCATGAAGATCGACCACGGCGACTACGAGGCCGCGTACAAGGCGGTCATCGGCAGGATCAACGACGCGGGCGGCATCAACGGCCGCAAGATCGTGCCGGTGTTCGGCGCGGTCAACGTCGCGTCCCCGGCGGCGGCGCAGGAGACCTGCGTCAAACTCACGCAGGACGAGAAGGTCTTCGCGGTCGTCGGCACGCTCAACGCCAACGAGCCGCTGTGCTACGCCCAGACCAACAAGACCGCGGTCGTCGGCGGCCCCTTGACCGCGAAGAACTACGCCGAGGCGCAGGCCCCGTGGTTCGCCACCGAACGCGGCGGCGACGAAGTCGGGGACTCCGTCGACCTGTTCACCGCGAACAACGCCCTCGCCGGCAAGAAGGTCGCGGTGATCGGCGTCGTGAACGAGCAGTCCCTCGTGAACGAGATCGTGGTGCCGTCGCTGCAGAAGCAGGGCGTCACACCGGTCGAGACCGCGATCATGGACGCGTCCTTCCGCGACCCCGCGGCGGTCTCCCAGCAACTAGGCGTGTTCATCCAGAAGTTCCAGGCGTCCGGGGCCGACACCGTCGTCGTGGTCGGCGGTATGGGCGGGGAGTTCCCCAAGCAACTGGAGAAGACCTCCTACCGCCCGCGGCTGCTGTTCACCGGCTTCAACCAGGCCGCCACCTACACCGGCGACGCGGCGGCACACGACTTCGACGGTGTCCTGAAGGACGCCGCCGCGCTGACCGCCGCCACGAAGTGGGACGAGCCGACCAACCAGGCGTGCCTCACCGACATCGAGACGCGCGTACCCGAGCTGAAGGGCAAGCTCACGGTCGACCCCGCGACGATGCCCGCCGGGGAGCCGACGCCGCAGACGTCCGCCGGTTCCGCGTGCCTTTACCTCACGCTGTTCCAGGCCATCGCCGACAAGGCCGGCAAGGACCTGACGTACGAGTCGTTCCAGAACGCCGGGTTCACCCTCGGCCCGCTGCAGCTGCCCGGCTTCGTCGACAAGGCCGACTACACGCGGCAGACGCCGCACGGCGCGATCCCGATGCACCTCGCGCGGTACAGCCCGCAGCAGAAGAAGTTCGTCCTGCCGTGACACGACCGACGCCGCGACCGACCGTCGTCCGGCGATAGGCCCCGGTCGCGCTCGCCTCGGGCCGGCGCCCGGGCCGCGCAGGGCGGGTTCCCCCGGTCCTGACAGGCACCAGTCGCCCCGGGAACCCGCCCTCGTGGCCCGTACGACACGCCCCCCGAGCCGCCCCCTCCCCGCAACCACGCGTCCGACCGATATCCCGCGGAGAACTCCCATGCACAGTTTCGCAGTCCGGCCCCCGCGTACGGTCAGGCCGCGGCCATGAGCGCCCCCGTTCCCGAACCCGGCGAGCCGACGGGCGGCCCTCCCTCGTCGGCCGCGGGCCTGGCGGCCGGGCTGATCGACGCGGAGGCCGAGCGCCAGGCCCGGCAGGCCGAGGCGAAGCGCGAGGTGCTGTTCGCGGACGCGTTGCTGCCCGGCGTCGGCGGCGAGCACCTGACGTTGCGTCAAGGGCTGGCGGCGGGCGGGTCGATGACCTTCCTGACGCTGGCACTGCTGGCGACGTTCGACGAGTTGGAGTCGGCGACGCTGAGCATTCTGGCGCCGGACATCCAGGACTCGTTCGGGCTCAGCGACTCGGCGATCGTGTTCATCTCGGCGGCGTCCGGCGCGTTCCTGGTCCTCGGCGCGTTGCCGATGGGGTACTTGGCGGACCGGTTCCGGCGCAGCCGGGTGATCGGCTGGGCGGGCGTCTTCTTCTCCGCGATGGTGTTCGCGTGCGGCGCCGCGGCGAACGCGTTCCTGTTCTTCCTGGCCCGGTTCGGGGTCGGGGTGGCGAAGTCCAGCAACAACACGGTCAGTCCGTCGCTTTTGGCGGACGTGTATCCGATCGGGGTGCGCGGGCGGGTCTCGGCATTCAACTTCAGCGCCGCCCGTTCGGCGGGTGCGCTCAGTCCCCTGGTCGTCGCGGGCATCGCCACGGTGGCGGGCGGGGACAGCGGCTGGCGGTGGGCGTACCTGCTGCTCGGGCTGCCCACCCTGGTGGTCGCGGTCTGGGCGTTCCGGCTGCCGGAACCCCCGCGCGGGCAACACGAGAAGAAGTCGGTCCTCGGCGAGGTCGTCGACGACGACCGGCCGATGCCGATCTCGATCGAGGCGGCGTTCGCGCGGCTGCTGCGCATCAAGACGATGAAGACGGCGATCCTGGCGTTCTCGGCGCTGGGGTTCACGCTGTTCACCGGGGCGGTCCTGACGAACCTGTGGGCGGACGACCACTTCCACATGTCGACCTTCGAGCGCGGCGTGTGGGGCTCGGTCAACGGTGTGGCGATCCTGGCGCTGCTGCCGTTCGTCGGCCCGTGGTACGACAAGCTCTACCACCGCGACCCGTCCCGGGCCGTGGCGCTGCTGGGATGGCTGCTGCTGCCGGGCGCGGTGCTGCTGCCGCTTCAGTGGGCGATGCCGACCGGGTGGGCGTTCATGCTGCTCGGCATCCCGGCGGGCATGCTCAACACGGTGGCGTTCGCGATGACCGCGCCGATCATGCAGTCCGTTGTCCCGTACCGGCTGCGCGGGTTGGGTGCCGCGCTGGGGTCGCTGTACATCTTCTTCGTCGGCGCGACCGGCGGGGCGGTGCTGTCCGGCCTGATCAGCGACGCGTACGACCCGCGCGTGGCGGTGCTGGTCATCGGCGTCCCGGCGACCGCGGTCGGCGGCTTCCTGATGCTGCGCGGCGCGCGCACGATCCGCAACGACCTGTCTTTGGTGGTCCAGGAGTTGCGGGAGGAGTTGGACGAGGCCGAGCGGCAGAAGCAGGCCCCGGAGCACATCCCGGTGCTGCAGGCCAACAACATCGACTTCTCGTACGGCCAGGTGCAGGTGCTCTTCGACGTCGCGTTCGACGTGAGGCGGGGGGAGACGCTGGCGCTGCTGGGGACCAACGGCGCGGGCAAGTCGACGATCCTCAAGGTGATCTGCGGCCTCGGGACCCCCGAGCGCGGCGTCGTCCGGCTCAACGGGCGCACGATCACGTATGTGGCGCCGGAGCAGCGCGGGCGGTGCGGCATCCACCTGCTGCCGGGTGGCAAGGGGGTGTTCGCGGGCATGAGTGTGCGCGAGAACCTGGAGATGGCCGCGTTCCGGTTCCGCAAGGACGCCGCGCGGCGCGACGAGCGGTTCGCGTACGTCCTGGACCTGTTCCCGGACCTGAAGGACCGGTTGGGCCAGCAGGCGGGGTCGTTGTCCGGCGGCCAGCAGCAGATGCTGGCGCTGGCGATGGTGCTCATGCACGACCCCGAGGTGCTGCTGATCGACGAACTGTCCCTCGGGCTGGCGCCAGTGGTCGTGCAGGACCTGCTGGCCATCGTCGAACGCCTCAAGCGGGACGGGCTGACGATCGTCGTGGTCGAGCAGTCCCTCAACATCGCCCTCGCCATCGCGGACCGGGCGGTGTTCCTGGAGAAGGGCCAGGTCCGGTTCGAGGGCCCGGCCCGGGAGTTGGCCGAACGCGACGACCTCGCCCGCGCGGTCTTCCTCGGCCGGGAAGGCGGCTGACGACGATGGAAATACCCACCACACAACTCCTGTTCGACGGAGCCGTCACCGGACTGGTCATCGGCCTGCTCGCGATGGGCATCGTGCTCGTGCACCGCTCCTCGCGGGTCATCAACTTCGCGGTGGCGAACATGGGCCTGGTCGGGTCCGCGCTGTTCGCCCTGCTCGTCGTGCGGTACGGGGTGCCGTACTGGATCGCCCTGGTCATCTGCCTCCTCGCCGGCACCGTCTTCGGCGCGATCGTCGATCTCGCCGTCGTCCGAAGGCTGTTCGACGCACCACGGGTGATCGTGCTCGTCGCCACGATCGGCGTCGCGCAGCTCGCGCTGACGATCATCACCTCCTACCCCGAGCTGGACGACTACACCGACGACACCTATCCCGTTCCCTGGTCCGGGAGTTGGTCGCCCACCGACGACCTGGAGATCACCGGCGCGCAACTCGCCGTACTCGTCACGGTGCCGGTCGCTGCGGTGCTGCTGGCCCTGTTCCTCGGCCGCACCACGCTCGGCCGGACCGTCAAGGCGGCTGCCGACAACCCGGAGTTGGCGCGGCTGAACGGCATCAGCCCCAAGCTGGTGTCCACCGCGGTGTGGGCGATCGCCGGACTGCTCGGCACGGTCTGCATGATCCTCATCCAGGGCCGGCAGGGCTCGCTCACGCAGATCACCGAACTCGGCCCCGGCACCCTGCTGCGCGCCCTCGCGGCAGCGGTGATCGCCCGGATGGTGTCCTTCCCGATCGCGCTGGGCGCGGGCGTCCTGCTCGGCCTGCTCCAGTCGTTCATCCAGTTCAACTGGCTCGACCAGCCCGGCCTGACCGACCTGGTGTTGTTGATCCTCGTCCTGGTGGCGGTGTTCTTCGTCAGCCGCGGGCGGGACACCGAGTCCTCCGCGTTCTCGTTCGCCCCGAAGATCAAGCCCGTCCCCGAGCGGCTGAAGGGCGTGTGGTGGGTCCGGCACCTGGAACGCGCCGGACTGCTCGTCCTCGGCCTCATCGCGGTCGTCGTCCCGCTCATCGTCACCCAGCCCTCGCGGCACCTGCTCTACACGGTCATCCTCGGCTACGCCATCTGCGCCGCCTCCGTGACGGTGCTCACCGGCTGGGCCGGGCAACTCTCCCTCGGACAGATGGCGTTCGCGGGCCTGGGGGCTCTCACGGCAGCCGCGCTCAACCGCGGCGTGCGCATCGAACTCGGCGACACCGTCTACGAGTACCGCGGCCTCACCTTCCCCGCCGCCGTGCTCGTCGCCTCGCTGGTCACCGCCGCGCTCGCCGCGATCGTCGGCGCCGGGGCCCTGCGCGTCCGCGGACTCCTGCTCGCGGTCAGCACGTTCGCCTTCGCCGTCGCCGCCGAGCAGTACCTCTACCGCCGCAAGACCTTTCACGACGAGGGCATGGACACCGCGTCCTTCCCCCGCAGTTCGGTCTTCGGCATCGACATCGCCAGCCAACGCTCCTACTACTACCTGGTGTTGATCGTCCTCGTCGTCGTCCTGACCGTCGTCGGACGGCTACGCAGGTCCGGCGTCGGCCGCACCACGATCGGCGTCCGCGACAACCCCGCCTCCGCCGCCGCCTACACCGTCGGCGCGGCTCGGGTGAAACTGCGGGCGTTCGCGCTCGCCGGGGGGATCGCCGGGCTCGGCGGCGCACTGCTCGCCGGTGCGGTGCAGACGGTCCCGTACACCGACAAGTACTTCCTCAGCCCCGACTCGCTCGTCCTGGTGTCGATCGTCGTCATCGGCGGCCTCGGCTCCGTCTCCGGGCCGGTCCTCGGCGCACTGTGGGTGATCGGCCTCCCGGCGATCTTCCCCGACAACGAACTCATCCCCATGCTGACGTCCAGCATGGGCCTGCTCATCCTGCTGCTGTATTTCCCCGGCGGTCTCGTCCAGATCGGATACTCGATCCGGGACGCGCTCCTCGCCTGGGCCGACAGGAAGCTCGGGCCCGCGGCGCCGGTCAAAACCACGACCGTCGCACCCCAGGCGCTCACCCGCACCGACCGCGAGCCGCCGCCCGACAACGCACCCGTCCTGGCCACGCGCGACATCCGCGTCCGCTTCGGCGGCCGGACCGCCGTCGACGGCGTGTCCGTCGAGGTCATGCCGCACGAGATCGTCGGCCTGATCGGCACCAACGGCGCCGGCAAGTCCACCCTGATGAACGCGATCGGCGGATTCGTCCCCTCCACCGGCACCGTCGAACTCCTCGGCGGCGACGTCTCCGGCAAGGCCCCGGCCACCCGCGCCGGGACCGGCCTGGGCCGCACCTTCCAGGCGGCCACGCTCTTCCCCGAGCTGACGGTCGGCGAGACGGTGCAGATCGCCCTGGAGGCACGCGGCCGAACCGGAATGCTCTCCACGGCTCTCCATCTGCCGCACACCTTCGGCCGGGAGAAGGCCAAGCGCGCCGAGGCCGCCGATCTCATCGACTTCCTCGGACTGGGGCGCTACGCCGACGCGTTCATCGGCGACCTGTCCACCGGCACCCGGCGCATCGTCGAACTCGCGGGCCTGCTGGCGTTGGACGCCCGAGTCCTGTGTCTGGACGAGCCGACCGCGGGCGTCGCGCAGCGCGAGACCGAGGCGTTCGGCCCCCTGATCCAGGAGATCCGCCGCGAACTCGGCGCGTCCATGCTGGTGATCGAGCACGACATGCCGCTCATCATGGGCATCAGCGACCGCGTCTACTGCCTGGAGACCGGCCGCGTCATCGCCGCCGGCGTACCGCACGAGGTGCGCAACGACCCCAAGGTCATCGCCAGTTACCTCGGCACCGACGAACGCGCCATCGAACGCAGCGGCACCGCCCCGACCCCCGCCGCTGTCGGCGCCCGCCCGGACCCGGCCTCGGCACCGGGCGGCGACACGCCCGCGTGACGTCGCACCGCCGGTACGCGGACACCCGACCGTGCACCGGCCGCCCGGGATCGACCCGGCGTCGTTCGTGTTCACCGACTTCTTCCAGGCGCGCCTGCCCGGCATCGAGCCGCTCTTCGAGGACGTCACCCGCACCCTGCACCCCGAGCCCGCGACCGCGCTCGCCGCGCTCGCCGCGCTCGCCGCGCTCGCCGCGCTGCCGTGTCCGTCGACTGCCGGGGTGAGCCGGGACAGTTGCGCGGGATGCTCGGTGGGCGGTTGTTCTCGCGTTCCTCGGTGCGCCCCGTGCCCCGCGACCTGTTGTCTGCCCGGGTCAGTCCGTGGTCGGTTCGGCTTGGTAGGTGAAGCGGGTGAGCACCGCGTCGCCGTCCAAGGCTTCGACGCCGATCACCCTGCCGGTGAATCCGCCGGCCACCTCGGTGGACAGGTAGCGGCCGTCGACGTCCGCGAGGGGGCGGAAGCCGCCGTCGGCGTAGCCGAGTTGGAGGCGGTCGGGGGCGGTGCGCAGCCCGAAGTCGGCGGGGACCGCCGCGCAGCGAACGGCCAGCGGCCGGTCCGCGGGGACGTCCTCGGCCGTCGCGAGGATCCGGTCCAGCGGGCCGACGACCATGCGCACCGAGATCGTCGTGCCCCGGCGTTCGACCGCGGCCCAGTGCGCGTCGTCGACGCGGACCACGAGCGCGGCGTCGCCGGCCGGGAGTGCGGCGGTGGCCTGCCAGGCCTCGTCGCGTGCCCGGACCGCGAGCAGGTGCCGGGCCTCGCGCTCGTCGTGCGCGCGTCCCGCCCGCAGCACGAGCCCGCCGGGTGCGGCCTCGGACGGGGTGGTGAAGCCGCGGGGGTCGGTACCGGGGGAGATCCACCGGGGGTGCAGTGCCCCGCCGATGAAGTCGTCGGTGAACGAGGTGTCCTGAGCCGGGACGCCGAACGCGTCCTCGTCGACCACGGGCCAGTCGTCGGCCCACGCGATGCCGGTGAGGAACGTCTCGCGTCCGTTGACGTGCCACTTCGGGTGCGCGCCTCGCGGGCGGACGCCCAGGTGCACCATCGCCCAGCGTCCGTCGGCGAGTTCGACGAGGTCGGCGTGGCCGGTGTTCTGCACCGGGTGGTCGGTGCTGCGGTGCGACAGGATCGGGTTCGCCGGGTGTGCCTCGAACGGGCCGGTGATCGACCGCGACCGCGCGACCGTGACGCCGTGGCCCGGCCCGGTGCCGCCCTCGGCGATGACCAGGTACCACCACGCGCCGCGGCGGAACAGGTGCGGCCCCTCGGGGTGGGCCAGGCCCGTGCCGTCCCACAGTTTGCGGGGCTCCCCGAGCAGCTTCCCGGTCACCGGGTCGATCGGGGCCTGCATGATGCCGAGCATCGACCACGTCATATAGCAGGTGCCGTCGTCGTCCCAGGCCAGGTCCGGGTCGATCCCGATCGCCCCTGTGGTGTGGACGGGGTCGCTCCACGGCCCGGACGGGTCCTCCGCACGGACGATCAGGTGGCCTTTGCGCAGCTCATCCATGGTGGTCCGGTTAGTGGTGATCATCCAGAAGGAGCCGTCGTGGTGGCGCAGCGTCGGTGCGTAGATCCCCGTGCTCGCGCCGTCGAGGCCGGTCGCCACCGGCAGTTGGGACGGCCGGTCCAGCACGTTGCCGATCTGCTCCCACGCGGTCAGGTCCCGGCTGTGGAAGATCGGGACGCCGGGGAAGTACTCGAAGCTCGACGCGATCAGGTAGTGGTCGTTGCCGACACGGCAGATCGACGGATCCGGGAAGAACCCGGGCAGGATGGGATGGACATTCATGGGCGCCTTCCGTGCCGGGCGGGCCAGGGTGGGACTGTTAAATCCATTGAGTGGACTAAAGTCAGGGCCTCAGCAAACAAGCAGCGCCCCATCCGTGTCAACGCCTCCCGTCTCGGGACGGCCCGGAAGATCGGATGTCGCGCGGTCCCGGCGGCGGCGACCGTCGGCGCGGCCCCCGACGGCAGGGACCGTCGCCGGGACGCGTGGCGCAGCCGCATGAGGATCGGTTTCCGCCGCCGCTTTGCGGACCGCACCCGCGAAATCGCGCGACAATACGTCACAGGGGTAAGAATTCACGTCAAGGCATCCCCGCGGTGGCGATATTTTCCGTCGTTATCGGCAAAGGCCGTCGAAAATCCCGGGATAAACCTCGTGCCGAGCCGTTCACCCGTATTCTCCGGCGCAGTGCGGATCACCGACCGGGCGATTCCCGGAATATGAGGGCGGCCCGCGATTCCGGTGGGTGAACGCGAAGCCTTTTCCGAACAGCGGATCTCCCGCCCCGGCGCGCGCCCGGTGATGCCGCGCGCGTACGCCGGCACCCGTGGTCGATCCCGCCCCGATGGCGTACGGAAAGCTCCGCAGGCCGCCGGTGTGCGCAGGACGCTCTCCCCACCGGTCCGAGTTATCAAGCCTGGGTATACCGAGAGGCCGGAAATTGTATTGGCGCGCCCGTGATGGAGCCGCCTAGCATCGCCGGAAACAACCCGAAAGCGTGTGCCCGGCCCGGTCCGGGGACAACGCGCGCCTTTGGCGCGGAGAAAGGATGTCCCATGCAGTCGGAGGAGCAGGAATGGGCGACGCTCATGGGATTCGACCGACTGCCCACGGACATCGTCGACAGGCGGGTCGGCGAGCTTCTCGACCTGAGCGGCAGGAAAGCGATCGTCACGGGCGCGGGTGGTGACGGTCTGGGCCAGGCGACCGCGAACCGCCTGGCCGGCTCGGGTGCGGATGTGGCCTTGATCGGCCGCACTTTCTCGAAGGTCGAAAAGCGTGCGGCGGAGATCGAGAAGCGCTGGGGTGTGAAGGCGTATCCGATCCTCGGCGACCTGTCGGACTGGGACCAGGTCCACCGGGCGGTGCGGGAGAGCAGGGAAGTCCTCGGCGGGCTCGACATCATGGTCAACAACCCCGTGATGTCGACCGCGGGGGCCTTCGAGCACCACACCAAGGAAGACATCGACGGGACCGTCCACGGCAGCCTGACCATGGTGATGTACAGCGCGCACGCGGCGCTGGAGCACATGGTGCCGCAGGGGTCGGGACGGATCATCAATATCTCCGCGGTCGGCGGGCGCGTCCAGCAGCCCGGGCTGACCGCCTACTGCGCCAGCAAGGCCGGGGTCATCGGCTTCACCCGCAACCTCGCGCACGAGTTCGCGCCCCGGGGGATCACCGTCCTCGGTGTCGCGCCCGGCATCATGATCAAGCCGGAGATGAGGGAGTACGTCCTCAACCCGCGGAACGACGCCCAGCGTGCGGCCCGCGGCACGATCCTGAACTCGATCAGGCATCAGGTCCAACTCGGCCGTGTGTGCCTGCCGGAAGAGGTCGCCAACATGGTCGCCTATCTGGCCTCGGACGCCGCGAACTACATGTGCGGCCAGACCATCGACGTCGCCGGCGGGCAGTGGATGGGCTGACACGCCCCGATCACCCGGAACCGGCGGCGCCCACATGCGCGAATCGCCGGTTCCGCTTCGGCTCGACATCCGCCGGTGCGAGGTCCGCCGTCGGCCGGCACGCGTGCCGGCCGCGGGCGGGTCGCGACCGATCACTTTTCCGACGATTGGGTGCCGTCTCGTGTCCTGAGGGCCGCGGCGGTCGCTGAAGGGCTTGACCATGGGACCACATGACGAACTGCTCGACGCCGCACGGGCCGAGACGGGCCTGGACGACTTCGGGGACGACGCGTTCCGCGAGGGCCTGGAGATTCTCGTACGCGACCTGCGCGAGCACGCCAGGCTGAACGCGGTCGGGCAGGCCGGGCTGCGCAAGGTCGTGGTCGACATGCTCGGCCAGCGCCTCCAGGTCGAGGACTGGTACCGGCGCCATCCCGAGATCGACGACGAACCGATCGAGGCACCGCTGATCGGCATCGGCCTGCCGCGCACCGGGTCGACCGCGCTGTCCTTCGTCCTGGCCGAGGACCCGCAGGCGAAGTCGCTGCGGCGGTGGGAGGCGTCGCAGCCGTGCCCGCCGCCGTCGACGGTCGACGGCCCCGACCCGCGCGTCGAGACGGCCAAGGCCGAGATCGCGCAGATCGCCAAGCTGTCGCCGCGCACGCTGGCGATGCTGCCGGGCAGCCCGACCGGTCCCATGGAGTGCCTGTCGCTGCTGGCACTGGACTTCAAGTCGCACGTCTTCCAGGCCTTCGCGTACGTCCCGAACTACTCGAAGTGGCTCCTCGACACCGACTGCGCGTCCGCATATGCGTACGAGCGCCGCGTCCTCAAACTGCTGCAGTGGGGCTTCCCCGCCAAGCCGTGGCGTTTGAAGGCGCCCGCGCACCTGTTGTTCCTCGATTCCCTCGACCGGGCGTTCCCCGACGCGCGGTTCGTGTGGACGCACCGCGACCCCACCGCGGTCATCCTGTCCGTCGCCGACCTGTACACCGAGGTCGCGGGCCGGTTCAGCGACGACGTCGACACCCACTACATCGGCGAACTGAACGTCGAGCACTGGACCGTCGGGATCGCACGGTCCCTCGCGTTCCGTGAGCGCTGCGAGGCCCGGGGCGAGGACCGGTTCCACGACATCGACTTCCGGGCGATGCAGACCGACCCGATCGGGCAGGTCCGGGGCCTGTACGCGTGGCTCGGGGAGCCGGTCACCCCCGGGTTCGAGGCCGGAATGCAGGCGTGGTGGGAGGAGTTCGCCGCCAACCGCGAGCCGAGCGTGCATCCGGACCCGGCCACGTTCGGCGTCGACCTCGACGCCGTACGGCCGCTGTTCGCCGACTACACCGCGCGGATCCCCGCGTGGACCTCGCGCTGACCCACCGCGACACCTCGCAACGAGCACCAGACAAGGAAGAGGCACATGACACTGTTCGACGCGTTCCGGTACGACGGCAAGCGGGTGCTCGTGGTGGGCGGGGCCACCGGGATGGGCGCCGCGGTCGCCGAGTTGGCGCAGAGCGCGGGTGCGGAGGTCGTGGTGATGGACTTCGCCGAGGTGACCCTGCCGGGCGCCCGGGGGATCCACGTCAACCTCGCGGACGCCGCGTCGATCGACAGCGCCGCCGACGCGTGCGGCGGCGTGTTCCACGCGGTGTTCTCCTGCGCGGGGGTCGCCGACGGCACGCCCGGGATCGAGCGCATCAACTTCCTCGGGCACCGGCGCCTGATCGAACGCCTGCTGGCCGCCGACGCGTTGCCCCGCGGTTCCGCGATCGGCTTCATCTCCTCGGCGGTCGGCCTGGGCTGGGAGAACCGCATCCCCGAACTCGACGAATACCTCGACATCGCCGACTTCGACACCGCCGCGCGGTGGGCCGTGAGCCGCGAGAAGGCGACCTACCTGTGGAGCAAGCAGGCGGTCTGCGCGTACGTCGCCCGCGAGGCGATGCCGCTGCTGAAGCGCGGCATCCGCATCAACGCCATCTGCCCGGGCCCCACGAACACCCCGCTGGCGCAGGCCAACGCGCAGTCGTGGCTCGGATTCGGCGCCGACTACCGGGCGGAGGTCGGCGTCGAGGCGGCGACCCCGCGGGAACAGGCGAACGCGCTGCTGTTCCTGTGCAGTGACGCCGCGGTCGCCGTCAACGGCATCACTCTCATCACCGACTCCGGTTACTTCGCCGCCGGGATCACCGAGACCTTCCCCAGCGCCGCCCCGACGGTCACGTTCCTGCGCAGCCTGTAGGACGGACCCGGCACGGACGGCCCCGGCCAGGGGGCGCGCCCCACACGCCGACGGCCGTCCGGTCCGGTTGCCGCCGGCCGAAACCCGTGCGCCCGCGCGATTTCGGGCCCGGTCCGGGGCCGCCAGCGACGTCGGCTTCACCAAGAAGCAGGAATTCCTCGACGCCGCCAAGGTGTTCACCGCGTGGTGCAACGACGCGGGCGGCATCGACGGCCGCAAGCTCGTCGCGACCGTCCACGACGCCAAGATGACGGAGGTCCGCCGGCGCATGGGCGACGCGTGCCGCGACGACTTCGCGCTCGTCGGCGGCGGTGCCCCCCCGCGACCAACTCGCCGTCAAGGGCCACCTGTCGTGCCTGCTGCCCGAGTTCCCGGCGCAGACGGTGGCGAACGCGCGGATGGACCGCATGGAGACCTCGGCGCCGGGCGCGTACTTGGCGTAGTCGAACAGGCGGTCGCCGTCGGGCGGAACATCGTTCTGTGGTAGAAAAATCCGTGACCTTGATGGAGAGAGTTGTGTTCTGCCCGCCGAACGAGGACCTGTGACCACGCACAACAACGCGGCCGAACCGCTCAGCAGGCGAGGCAGTGGCCCGACGCTGCTCTTCGGTGTCCGCGTGGACATCGGACCGGACGGCGAGACCTGGCGCGGGACCATGGAGTCCGGGCCGTGGACGGCCGGTTACGACGGCGCCCCCGACAGTGCCGCGCTGAGCGTGCTGATCGACGCCACCCTCGGCCGGGCGGCGACCGCGCACCGCCCCGCGGGACTGTGGCCCGTCACCACCGAACTGTCGATCGACCACGTCGCGCCCCCGCCGGGCGACCGCGGAACCGTCACGTTCGACGGACAGGTCGTCGCGGCCCGGGAGGACGGGGCCCTCGTGTCCGGCACGGCCGTGGACGCGGCGGGCCGGACGCTCGCCGTCGCGACGTTGCGAAGCCGCTTCATCCCCGGGATGACCGTCGACCTTCCCGAGGAGGTGCTGAGCCGCCCCGGGCTCGTGCTCGCGCCGCACGAGGTGTTCCCCGACGAGGAACCGCCGCACCGCGAGTCGCTGATGACCATGCTGAACGCGTCGCTGCACACCGACGAGCAGGGGGTGACCCTGCGCGTCCCGGGCGACACCCTGCTCGCGAACGGCACCGGGGCCATGCACGGCGGCATCGCCCTGTGCGCGTCGCAACTCGCCGCGTCCCACGTGATCGGCGCCGCCGACGGCATGGAGGTGGCGTCCTCGCGCATCACCTACCTGCGGCAGGTCGAGCTGTCCGACCACACCGACTTCGTCGCCCGGATCGTGCACGGCGGCCGGAGCTTCCGGCTCGTGGAGGTCACCGCGTACGGCCCCACCGGCAAGGCGGGCACGGTCACCACGGTCGCCGGGTACGCACGACCGCGCCCCCGCTCGGCCTGACACCCCGGCGGCGACCGCCCCTCGAGCCACGGCGGTCACCCGTCGCGGCCCCGGGGCGCGGCGTGGTTCAGGCCTTCACCGCGGCGAGGAAGTCGCGGATGATCGGCCCCGCCGCGGACGAGCCGGACGCCCCGCCCTCGACGTAGACGGCGGCGGCGATGTTGCCGCGGAAGGCCACCATCCACCCGTTCGTGGCATCGCCGACCTCGGCGGTCCCGGTCTTCGCCCCCACCCCGGGCATGCCCGCGAACAGCGACGCGGCGCTCCCGTTGGTCGCGCAGTCGACCATCATGGCCCGGATCGCCGAGGTGACGGCGGACGGCAGTTTGTCCGAGCGCTTGTAGACGGGCATCCCGCGTTCCAGAACCGGCTGGTGGAACGTGCCGGTGAGGGCGGTCGCGACGACCGAGGCCATCGTCAGCGGGTTCATCTTGAGCGTGCCCTGGCCGATCATCTGGGCGGCCTTCTCGTTCTCGCCGTCGGCGGGCGGGACCACGCCGTCGACGCTGCCCTGGCCCTCGGCGACCTGCCACGCGTCGCTGTTGAGGCCGAAATACCGCGTGGCGAACGTCGACAGCTCGGTGTCGCCGATCCGGTCGCGCAGATCGATGAACGCGGTGTTGCACGAGTGCGCGAAGTCCTCGCGGAACGTGGCGTTCGGCATCACCATGCCCTTGATGTTGTGGAACTCCTGTCCGTTGACCGTCGTGGTCTTCGCACACGGGACCGTACTCGACGCCCTGACGACGCCCTTCTGCAACAGCAGCGCCGACGTGACGATCTTGAACGTCGAGCCCGGCGCGACCGCTCCGGACATCCCGGCCTGGCGGTGCACCGTCGCGACGATCTCGCCGTTGCGCATGTCGAGTGCGATCAGCGCCGCCGCGGCGTTTGCGCCGACCGCGCGCTCGGCCGCCGCCTGGAGTTCGGGCACGATCGTCGACGACCCCGGGCCGGTGGACGGCGTCGGCGAGGCGGACGCGGCCGAGGGGCCGCCGGTCGACGTACTCGCGGCCGGCGTCGGCGTCGGCGTCGGGGCCGTGGTCGGCGCGCTGCTCCAGGCCGTCCTGGAAGCCGTGGTCGCCGGGGTGTCCGACCGCGCGGCGCCGTCGTCCGCGAACAGGCCGCAGCCCGCCGCCGCCACCGCGACCGCCGACACCGCGGCGACGGTGCGCGCGAAGCGGTACGCCCGACCGCGTGCGCGCCGGGCCGGTATTCGCGTCAGCATGGGGTGTCCATCGTGAGCCTCCGAGACGGTTGGCGTTGCCGGGTGCACAGCACAGCAGAACCGCCCGCGGCGTGTCCAAGATCAATATCGTGCACAGTCCGATATCGCTTTTGATATCGTCCCTGCTCGTGAACCTGGTCGCGCATCTCGCCTGCTTCGTGGCGGTTGCCGAGGAACTGCACTTCGGGCGTGCCGCGGCGCGCCTCGGTATGGCGCAGCCGCCGCTGAGTCAGCGCATACAACGGCTGGAGAAAGAGTTGGGCGTGCGCTTGTTCGACCGGTCCAGCCGCAAGGTCGAACTGACCGAGGCCGGGCGGCTGTTGCTGGGGGAGGCCCGCGACATCCTGGTCCGTGTCGAGCGCGTCCACACCATCGCCGACCGCTCGCACCAGGTCGGGAGCCTGCGTGCGGGCGTGCCGAGCGATCTGGGACGAGGCGTGCTCGCCGCGCTGATCGCCGCGTTCCGCGAACGCCGCCCCGACACACCGCTCGACCTGCGCCCGCTCGGCACCGCGGCGCAGGTGCGCGGCCTCGCGGACGGCGGCCTCGACGTCGGCGTGCTGCGCCATCCCGCCGACACCGACGACCTCGTCCTCGGGCCGATGCTCGCGCAACCCGTCGGCGTCCTGGTGCCCGCGGGGTCGCCCTGGGCCGCCGCCCGCGAGGTCCACTTGTCCGATCTCGCCGGAAGCGAACTGGTCGTGTTCCCCCGCGAAGAGGCGCCCGGAGCCTACGACCTGGTCCTCGGGGTGTGCCGGCGCCACGGTTTCGAGCCCGCCGCCGTACGGCACTCGCCGCACCCGGAGTTCACCCTCGGCCTTGTGCTCGCGGGCGCCGCCGTCGCCGTCGCGCCGCACACCGACGACTCGCCCGGGGTGGTCTGGCGGCCCCTCCTCGGTCGGCCGCTCGTGTGGCAGACCTCGTGCGCGTGGCGAGGCGGCCACGAACTCCTCGCGACCATCGAGGACTTCACCGCCGCGGCGACGGAGATCCTGCGCACCGAGGCGGGGATGGCGCTGGTCGGTTCCGCGCCGCGGCGCCGCGTGGTCGTCCACCCGGCCTCGGGGTTCCTCGCATGAGCGCGGCCACGACCGCCTCCGCCGTCGCCGGCGTCTTCCGCGACGCCGGCGTCACGGGCCGTCTGCACGCGCTCGACATCGACACGGGACGGGAGTTCGCCGTCGGCGCCGCCGAACCGGTCGTCATGGCCTCGGTGTTCAAGCTCCCGCTGCTGGTGGCGTTCTTCCGCCTGGTCGGCGAGGGCGTGCTCGACGCCCGCGAACCGGTCGTCCTGGGGCCCGGGCAACGCTGCGCGGGCGCCACCGGGACGTCCGTCCTGCTCGACGAAGTCACCATGTCGCTGCGGGACTTGGCCACCATGATGATCACGGTCAGCGACAACGCCGCCGCCGACGTGCTGTTCGCCCGTGTCGGCCCCGACACCGTCAACGCCACGACCGCCGAACTCGGCCTCACCGACACGCACATCGCGTTCGACAGCCGACGCCTCCACGACTCGCTGCTGGAGGACGCCGGGACCGCGACGATGAGCGACCTGTGGGTGCGGCTGGGCGAACCCGGGTTCGCCGCACGCCTGCGCGCTCTCGATCCGGCGCGCACCAACCGTACGACCGCCCGGGACATGACGCGCCTGCTGGCCCGGATCTGGACCGACACCGCGGCCCCGGCGGACGCGTGCGCCCAGATGCGCCGCATGCTCGGGCTCCAGGTGTGGCCGCACCGCCTGGCCTCGGGATTCCCGTACGACGACGTCCTGGTCAGCGGAAAGACCGGCACCCTCCCGCTGATCCGCAACGAGGTCGGCGTCGTGGACTACCCCGACGGCGGCCGGTACGCCGTCGCGGTGTTCACGCGCGCCGCGACGCCGGTCGTCGTCTCCCCACCGACCGACGCCGCGATCGGCACCGCGGCCCGCCTCGCCGTGCGCCATCTGCGCTCCTGAACACGGCGCGGCCGGGCCGCGGCACCGGACGCCGGGTCAGGCGAACTGCACGCCCGGGACGCGGTCCTGCACGACGAGGCCGGCGCGGGTCCGGATCGGCGAGTCCGGGCGCGTGACGTAGTCGAGGACCCGGAAGTCGGTGCGCCACAGCTCCGGCGTGACCGTCACCGACGCGTAGCCGCGCTGCGCGTTGAAGAACTTCATGTGCGGGTTGGCGTCGAGGAACGCCTGCCCGGCGGTGTCGACGTCGTAGCCGTCGGCGCCGCTGGTGATCGACGTCCCGACGAACTCCGAGCCGACGACGTGGGAGCGGGGGTCCCCGTAGTCCAGGTGCAGGTCGGCGGCGTAGTTCTGGTGGCGGTCGCCCGTGATGACCACGAGGTTGCGCACCTTGCGGTCGCGCGCCGCGGCGAGGACCTGGTTGCGCTCGGCGACGTAGCCGTCCCACGGGTCGTACCAGACGTCGGTCACCGCGGGGTCGGGGTTGCGGTCGGTCTGCATCATCGGCGCCTGGTTGCCCAGGATCTGCCAGCGGGCCTCCGAGCGGCCGAAGCCGTCGATCAGCCACTCGCGCTGCTTGGCGCCGAGCATCGTCTGGTTCGGGTCGAACCGGTCGCCGCAGGTGGTGCCGCCGCCGTCGCCGCACGGCTGGTCGGAGCGGTACTGCCGGGTGTCCAGCATGGTGAAGTCCGCGAGTCGGCCGTACGCGAGCCTGCGGTGCAGGCGGATGTCCGCGCCGGACGGGACCTGCGCGGCGCGCAGCGGCATGTTCTCGTACATCGCCTGGAACGCGGCGGCGCGGCGCGCGCGGAAGTGCTCGGCGGTGTCGTTGCCCTGCTTGGGGTCGGTGTTCTCCGGGGTCTCGTCGGCCCAGTTGTTGTCGACCTCGTGGTCGTCCATGGTCTGGATCCAGGGGAACCGCGCGTGCGCGTTCTGCAGCGGCGCCTCGGACTTGTACAGCGCGTACTGGAGGCGGTAGCGGGCCAGGTCGACCGTCTCGGTGTGGAACCGGGGGTCGGTGGCCACGCCGCGCTTGTTGGTGCCGACGCCGTACTCGTAGATGTAGTCGCCGAGGTGCACGACCAGGTCGAGGTCTTCCTGCGCCATGTGGTCGTACGCGGTGAAGAACCCGTCCTGCCACGCCTGGCACGAGGCGAACGCGAACCGGAGGCGGCGCGGCTGGGAGCGGGGGTGGGGCGCCGTGCGGGTGCGTCCGACCCGGCTGATCTCGGTGCCGACACGGAACCGGTAGAAATACTCCTTGCCGGGGGCCAGACCCGAGACCTCGGGGTGGACGGAGTGGCCGAGTTCGGGCGTCGCGACCACACTGCCCCGGCGGGCCACGGCCCGGAACCGCTCGTCGTGCGCGACCTCGTACTCGACCCGGACCGGCCGGTCGGGCATGCCGCCGCGCCCGTCCACGGCGAACGGGTCCGGCGCCAGCCGGGTCCACAGCACGACGCCGTCGTGCGTGGGATCGCCGGACGCGACACCGAGGGTGAACGGGTTGCCGATGCCGCTCGGCGCGGCGTACGCGGGCGACGCGGACCAGGAGCCTGTGCCGAGCAGGACGGCACCGGCACTCGCGGCCGAAACGCCGAGGAAGCCGCGGCGGGACACTCGGGAACGTGACACGGAAAACCACACCTCACAGCTCGGAATACGGCTCGAAACGGGATGATCGACTGCGATCCCATCGGCGCAAGGAAGCGCCCGACTGGCGTGCGGGCGAACGCCGTCCGACCGCCCGCCGAACATCACCGACGCGCGTGAGGCGGGTTCCGGGCGAGGGGCGGCCGTGTATGACGGGCCGTCGGAAGGTCGCGGGGCGGAGGCCGCCACGGCCGCGCGATTGCCGACGACCGCCCGTGCCGACGGTCAAGTGCCCTGTGGCGCCCGGTCGTTCGACGGCGACGAGCGCACCGCCGGGAACCGTGCGTGCGGGCCGCCGCGTCCTCCGTGTGTCCCGACGGATGGGGCCGGCGGGTGGATGTGCTGCCGGAGGGGGATCACGGATGAGGCTCTGGTGTCGCCTGTGCGGAACACGTACGGACGGGCGGGAACGACTGGGCTCCTATTGCCCGGGGGAACGGTGCGGCACTGACCTGCGCGCGGGCGAGGACGCGGGCGTCCAGGCCTGGTGCGAACCCCAGCGGCTCCGCGGCGAACCCGGACGCACCGTCGCCGTACGGCTGGTGGTGCGCAACGCCGGACTCCGCGCCGACACGTTCCGCGTCGAGCCGGTCGAACAGGTGGACGGGCGACTGGACTTCGACGCCGCGGTCCTGAACGTGCCGCTGGCGCCCGGTCACACGCGCGGCGTCGAGGTCACCTACACGCCGCCGCGCGACCGGACCGCGTGGGGGATCGACATCGCCTCGCGCTTCGGCGTTCCCGGGGCGGACGCGGCGGGCCGGATCGACGACGCCCGCGGCAGCCGCTTCGGCGTCGCGCTGCGCGTGGTGTCGGAGCACGCCGATCAGGGGGCGGCGTGCGCGGCGTTCGCGGTGGACGCCCCGGGGCGTTTCCGCGACGAGCGCCACCACGACAACTCCGGTGCCGCGCGGGCGCGTTCCACGCCGATGCTGGTGGGCGGCGCGGTGCTGGCGCTGATCGTGGTCATCGCGGTCGTGGTGGCGGTGGCGGCGAACAAGGACGACGGCGGTACGTCGGGCCCGTCCGCGACGGGCGAGGTGACGGCGTCCGTCTCGGCGGCGGTGTCGACGGGGCCCGGTGCGACAACGGATGCGGACGGGTCGGACGGCGGCGGCACCACGAGCGGCGGTGCCGATGCCGGCGCCGACGGTGGATCGAAAGGCGGGAACAGCGGGGCGAACGCGGGTTCGAACGCCGGGGCGGGCGGCGGCGACGGCGGCGACGGCGAGACCACCACACCACCCGCCAAGGCCAAGGTGAGGGTCCCCGACGTCACCACCCTCCCGGACACGAACGCCGCGTCCCAACTCGAAGCGGCGGGCTTCACGGTGAAGCGCGAATACCTCGAGGGGACCGGCGGCCCGCGCGGCCTGGTGCAGTCCCAGCAACCCGCCGCGTCCACCCTGGCCGACAAGGGCAGCACGGTGGTGCTGCGGTTGCGCGACGGCAAGGTGAAGGTGCCGGACGTGGTGGGCATGTCGGCCCGCGCCGCGGAAGCGGAACTGGAGGGGATCGGCTTCGTCGTCGAATTCCCGGAGACCTTCGCCGCCGGGGACCCCGCCAAGGTCGTCTCGACCGACCCCGCGGCCGGCGAACTCGCGGCGGAGGGGTCGACCGTCCTCGTCTCCACGGACTGAAGTCCGGGCGCGGGGCGTGGTCGACCGCGGTCACGGTGCCCCCGTCCCCGTCCCCGCGCCCGCGCCCGCCTGCTCGCCCCGTACGAGCGCATCCTCGTGCACCCGCCGGCACGCGTGGTCGACCGCCGTGACAGCGTCCCCGTTCCCCCGCCCTCCCTCGCCCCGCCCCTCGCGCTCACCTCCGTGCGAGCGAATCCCTTTGCACCGGCCGGCGCGGCGTTGCTACCGTCGCGCCGACGCGACAGGCGCGTGATCGGTGGATGAGGAGGGTGATGACTATGGCCGCGGTCGGCCTTCATCGGCATTCCCTCATCCGGTCCGCGCTCCGACACCGTGCGGGCCGGGCGTCGCCAACGACCCGGAGCGATCCATGTCTTCCTTCTCTTCCGCGACCCCCGCACAGCTGACCACCGACCGCCTCGCCCTGCGGACCTGGACCGCCGCCGAGATCGCCGCGGTCCACCACGACACCAGGTCCGCGCACTGGGCCGACGACTTCCCCGCCGAAGGCGACCGCCTCGTCGCCAGCCTCCTCGACGACCATCCCGCGTGGCTCGGCGCGTACGGCCACCGCCTGATCGTCGAACGCGACAGCGGCCTGGCGGTGGGTTCCATCGGGCTGTTCTGGCCGCCCGACGACGGCGCCCTCGAAATCGGCTACGGCATCGTGGCCTCCCGGCGCGGCCGGGGCTACGCCTCGGAAGCCACCCGGGCCCTCACCGAGTTCGCCCTGACCGCGCCCGGTGTGCACACCGTGTGGGCCACCGTCGAACTCCCGAACCCGGCCTCCGTCCGCGTCCTGGAGAAGACGGGTTTCCGACACCGGGCTACCGAGGACGACTTGGCCCGCTTCGCGATCACGACTCCGGAGCGTTGAAAACCGCGACCCGACGGTGGGACCGGCGGGACACGCCGGTCCCACCGTGTGCCGTTCGGGCCAAACGGGGTTCGGTCGAACCCACCCGGCCGAACACAACACGTCTCGCCACCGCCACCACTCGTGACCTCGAAGCCCGAGCCGACAGACTCGTCACCTTCGGGCACGTCACCACCAACCTCGTCTTCAGCGGCCCGAAGTCACGGCGCCGCCGCACGCCGAGCGCCGGCCGACCGCCGCGGATTTCGGGGACGTCAGTCGGCGAAGCGGGCGGGGAAGCCTCCGACGGCGATGGGGCCCCAACGGCGGGGGGTGACGCGGATGAGGGACTTGCCCTGCGTGAGCATCGCGGCGCGGTATTCGTCCCAGTCCGGGTGCTCGCCGGAGATGTTCCGGTAGTACTCGACGAGCGGTTCCACGGAGTCGGGCACGTCGAGCACTTCGGCTTCCCCGTCGATCTGCACCCAGGGACCGTTCCACTCGTCCGACAGCACGACGACGCTCACCGACGTGTCACGACGCACGTTGTGCACCTTGGCCCGCTCCGGGTACGTCGACGCGACCACACGCCCCGAATCGTCCACCCCGCAGGTCAGCGGCGACGCCTGCGGCGATCCGTCCCGGCGACGGGTGATGAGCAGCCCGCGGTGGCGGGGACGGACGAACTCGAGGAGGCCGTCCAGATCGACGGGCGTATTGGTGGCGATGGAACGGGGCATTGCGGGCTCTCGGCTCTCTGTCGGGACTTGTACGCGGCGGCCGGCACTGAACCCCGACCACCGCCAAGGCGACGCCGCCGCGAACCGACCCCACGACTCCGGACCCAAGACGAAGACACATCCCCCCGCCCCAACCCACCGCCACCACCCCGCCATTGAACCAGCCCGCCACACCGGCACTCACGGCAACGACATCTGTGTTGCGGGTGTCTCCGGGATTCCGGGCCGTCAGGATGGCTGGACCTCGTCGAAGAGGGCGAGGGCTTGGGTGGGGTCGGGGCTGACGAGGCGGGTGAGGCCGGATGTGGTGAAGTGGGCCCATTTGGTGGCTCGTTCCCCCATATGTCGCTCGAAGGTGCGGACGGCCTTGCCCGGGTCGTCGGGGGTGGCGGCTAGGGACTCGGCGAGTTCGGCGCCGTCCAGCATTGCGAGGTTCGCGCCGGCTCCCAAGGGCGGCATCAGGTGGGCGGCGTCGCCCAGGAGGGTCACGCCGGGGACGTGGGGCCAGGTGTGGGAGACGGGCAGGACGTGGAGCGGGCGGGGGGTGAAGGCCTTGCCGTGGCACAGGAGTTCGAGGACGGGGGCGGCCCAGCCGTCGAACATGGCGAGCAGACGTGAGCGCATGGCCTCGGTGTCGGCCGGATCCGGGTCCGTGGCCCAGTCGAGCGGCACGCGGAACTGGGCGTACACCTTGGCGTGGCCACCGCAGGTGCGCTGGGCGACGAGGCATCGGTTCACGCCGTACACCCCCACGGAACCGTCGCCGATCAGCCGGGCGAGGTCGGGGTGGCGGGTGTCGACGTCGTCCAGGGAGGTCTCGACGGAGGTGACGCCGGTGTAGTGCGGTGTCGCCGGCGAGACCGCGGGGCGGACGCGGGACCACGCGCCGTCCGCGCCGACCACGAGGTCGAACGTCTCCCGGCTCCCGTCCTCGAAGTGGACCAGGACGCCGTCCCCGCCTCCCGGCACCACCCGCGTCACGCCCCGGCCCCACCGCACGTCCAGGGAGTCGAGCAGCAGGTCGCGGAGTTGCCCCCGGTCGATCTCGGGCTGGGCCAGGTCGTCGGGGCCGGGTCGCCAGTCGCGCAGGACGGTCCCGTCGGTGTCCAGGATGCGCATGGCCTGGCCCTCGGGGCGGGACAGCGCCCGGAACTCCGCCAGGAGCCCTGCCTTCTCCAGCGCACGTTGGCCCAGGCCCTCGTGGAGGTCCAGCGTGCCGCCCGGGGGACGGGCGTCGCGGGTGGGATCGCGTTCGAGGACGGTGACGGGGTGGCCGTGGCGGTGCAGAACGCGGGCGAGCGTCAGGCCGCCGGGGCCGCTCCCGACGACGGCGATACGTTGTCTCATGTCGATACACTGTATTTTTTCAAGGCGCCGTATCGCAAGCGGTACGGTGTCACCCATGACTGTGTGGGACCGGCCGGAGCCGCCGCATCGCCCCGTGCCGCTCGACCGGCGGCGGATCGTCGCCGCCGCCGTCGTGCTGGCCGACGAGGGCGGGCTGGAGGCGGCATCGCTGCGCAAGGTCGCCGCCCGGCTGAACGCGGGCCCGATGCGGCTGTACGGCTACATCTCCACCAAGGAGGAGCTGTTCGACCTCATGGTGGACGAGGTCCAGGGGGAGATCCTGCCCGAGGAGCCGCCCGGCGACTGGCGGGAGGCGCTGCAGGGTCTCGCCCACCGCACCAGGCGGGCCGCCCTCCGGCACGAGTGGCTGGCCGACCTCCTCGGCGGCCGTCCGGCCCTGGGGCCGAACGGCCTTGCCGTGGCCGAGAGCACGCTCGCCGCCTTCGACGGCCTGGCCGACGTCGACACCGCGATGCACGCCGTGGAGACGGTCAGCGCCTACTCGACGGGCGCGATCAGACGCGAGATCGCGAACCTGCGCGCCGAGCGCGCCACCGGCCTGTCCCAACGCGACTGGCAGCGTGCCTCGGGCCCGCACATGACGAGGATGCTGGCCACGGGCCGCTTCCCGGCCGTGGCCAAGTTCGTGTACGACGGCACGCACACCGACGCCGAGACCTCCTTCGCGACCGGCCTGACATGGGTCCTCGACGCCGTGGCGATCAAACTCGCCCCGCCGTCGTCGGCGTGAGGCGTCGCGGGAGCGGCGTGTCGAGGACGCTCGGTCCGCGCGCGGTGATGTGGGCCGGTCCGTCGTCGGCGCCGGGCAACTCCCGGATGCGGCACGGGCCGTGCCCTCGGCCGCCGAGGGCGCCGGGCCGTCGGGAGCGGTGTCTTGCCGCTCGTGATTTACAGGAGTAACCTTCCTGAAAATGCGGCGCTCCGGTGCCGTGGCTGTCGTGGCCGGGGCACCAAGGAGTGCGGCGTGAACACAGGCGACACCGCGCGCGACGCCCGCGAGGAGAAGGCCCGGATCTCCGAGGTCCTGATCCGGTACGCGACGGGCATCGACCAGCGGGACTGGGCGCTGTTCCGTACCTGCTGGGCCGAGGACGTCGAAGCCGACTACGGCGCCTTCGGCCGCTTCACCGACGCCGACGCCCTCACCGACCGCATGGCCCGGGCGCATCAGGGGATGGGGCCCACCTACCACCGGATCACCAACATCGCCGTCACCCTGGACCCGGGCGGCGACCTCGCGCACGCCCGCTCCTATGTGCACGCGGCGCTGATGACCGACCCCGACCGCCCCGACAGCTGGCTGGACGTCTTCGGCCACTTCGAGGACACGCTCCGCCGCACCGACGACGGCTGGCGCATCGTCCGGCGCGCGTCGCGCATGGCACGTCAGGTCGGGCACGCGCGGGGCTGACGCGAGGGGGGCGCGGGGAAGCGGGCCGCCCCGGGGCGGCGCAACCCCCTTGCGAGGCACGTGGCGTGCGGTTAATTATACCCGTGGGTCTTGTTATTTCCGGTGCGCGGATTCGTGCGCGCCGGTGAACCGCCCGACCCCCGCCGACGCGGACCCGCCGACCGCGCGCCCGACCAAGGAGTGACGCATGGACCGCGCCGCGTCCCGCACCCCGGGTGATGCCGGTGAACAGCGCGCCGGCGGCACCGGCCCGCTACGGGAGCCGGGTCGGTTGCGGGACCCGGTCGCGGGGGTGCCGGTCTCGGGACCGGCGGAGGGCGGCGCCGCGGTCCGGCTCAGCCCCCGCATGGTCGAACACACCCTGTTCTCCGACGCGTTGGGCGGGACGACCACCGTGCGCGTCCTCCTCCCGGCGGGCTACGACGACGAGCACGAACGCCGCTACCCGGTCGTCCATCTCCTCCACGGCGGGGGAGAGGACGCGACGTCGTGGTCCGATCCCCGGCGCGGCGACGCCGAGAAACTGACCGCCGGGGCGCCGGTCATCGCGGTCATGCCGGACGGCGGACGACACGGCTTCTACGTCGACTGGTTCCACGGCGGCGCGTTCGGAACGCCCCGCTGGGAGACGTACCACATGCGCCACCTGGTGCCCTGGGTCGACGCCGTGTACCGCACGATCCCGCGACGGGCCGCCCGGGCCACGGCAGGCGGGTCGATGGGCGGGCACGGCGCGCTGGCGTACGCGGCGCGGCACCCCGACCTCATCGGTGCCGCCGCGTCGTTCTCCGGGGCGGTCGACATCGCCAACCCCGGCCTGACCATTCACGCCCCCGCGCAACTCGCCCTCACCGAGGCCCTGTTCGGGACGTACGCGCGCCACGAGGTGCGCTGGCGCGGCAGGAACGCGTGCGACCTCGCGGCGAACCTCGCACACACCGACGTGTCCTTGTACGTGGGAGACAGCGGCGACACCGAGGTCGTCGTCAACGCGTGCGCCCGAGCCGTGCACCAGAAGCTCGACGACCTCGGGATCCGCCACCGCTTCACCGTCCACACCGGCCTGGGCCACGACTGGGACAATTTCCAGCGGAGTTTCGCCGACTGGCTGCCGCGGTTCACGGCCGGCGCCGCGGACCGGCCCGAGCCGGTGACGTTCACCCGCACATCCGTCGAACCCCGCTACGGGTACGCCGGCTGGACGGTCCACATGGCCCGCGACGTCGCCGAGTTCAGTGCCCTGGAGGTGCACGGGAGCGGGCACTTCACGCTGACGGGCAACGGCTCCGCCACGGTGGTCACCCCCGTCCGAGGGCTTCCCGGGGCATGCCACGACGTCGAGACCCGGGACACCACGGGCCGGAGCCCCCGGCGACTCACCGCCGACCACGAGGGGCGGCTCTCGATCCCGCTGCGCCTGGGCCCCGGCAACCCCTTGCAGCAGTTCTCGCCCGAGGCCGACGCGGCGAGCACCGGGCCCAGCCCGGATCCCGCGCCGTTCCCGGTACGAGGCAACGGCTCCCGCTTCCACCGCACCGAGGTCCGCGTGTCGCCGACGGACGGCCCGGCTCCCCGGGGCTGAACGCGCGACCGGTCAGGCGCGGGTCTCCCGGAAGACCGGAGATCCGGCTTGCCGGGAGCCACGGCGCTCGCTCGCCCGCTCGCCCGCCCGCCCGCTCGCTCTTGTTCGCTCCCCATCGGCTCCCGTCACGCCCATCGGCACCGCGGCCCCCGTTCAGTCCGAAGCTGGGAGGGTCCTGGGTTTCAGCAACTCCAAGGGGGTGCCGTCGAGTTCGAGTGCGCCGGGGCCTTGGCGCAGGCACAGGACCTGGAGGGTGCCCCCGGAGGCGCGGTAGCGCTTGCCGAGGAGGGTGCGGTCGTCGGGGGCGTGGTGCGGCGGGGAGCCGGGGGTGTCGTCGCCGGCGGTGAGCATGGGGCGGCTGCCGCACGTCAGCGTGCCGGTTCCGGCGTGGGTCACCAGGATCTCGACGCTGCACGTGGCGCTGCGGAGGCGCGTGCCCGGTTCGAGGCGGGTCACAGGATGACCTCCCGGTCGCGGAGCCCGGTGATGTCCTCCCAGGTCAGGCCGAGGTCGTTGAGGAGGATGTCCTCGGTGTGCTCGCCGAACTCCGGTGCCTGGCGGCGGATGCGTGCGGGGGTTTCCGACAGTGTGACGGGGAATCCGGGCATGCGGACGCGGCCGAGGGCGGGGTGGTCGAACCAGGTGACGTACTCGTTGGCGACGGCCTGGGGGTCGTCGGCGACGTCCTCAGTGGTGTTCACCGCGGTGATCGGCATGTCGCCGTGGGCGAGGAGCCGTTCGAGCCACGCGTCGCGCGGCGCCGTCGCGAAGATCCCGTCCAGTACGGCGACGCAGGCCCGGGCGTTCTCGCACCGGCTGACGTGGTCGGCGAAGCGCGGGTCGCCGGTCAGCGCCTCGGGGCGGCCGAGGGCGTGCAGGAGATTGGCCCAGTGCGGGTCGGACTGGACCATGGCCATCGCGATCCACCCGCCGCCCGCGCAGCGGTAGTGGTTCCACAGCGGGTTGCCGGGGTTCTCGCGGCCGACCGGGGCGCCGGCGGAGTGTTTCGCGAACGGCGACTGCGCCCGGCGGCCGTCCTGCGTCATGAGTGACAGGGCCAGGGGCAGGCCGCGCAGCGCGAGCATGCTGCCGAGCAGGGAGGTGTCCACCTGTTGGCCGACGCCGTGGCGCTCGCGGGCGACCAGCGCGGCGAGGACGCCGTACGCGAGCATGATGGCGCCCATCTGGTCGGCGAGCCCGCCGTCGGCCGGCGGTCCCAACTCCTCGTCGCCGGGCCGCAGCAGCAGGCCGGAGCGCGCCTGGCCGAGGAAGTCGTAGGCGCGGGCCGAGCGTTCGGGGCCGCGGGGGCCGAACGCGCTTGCCGACGCGTAGACGAGGCGCGGGTTGTCGGCACGCAGCGTCGCGTAGTCCAGGCCGAGGCCTTCGGCGACCGGGGGCCGGAAGTTCTGGAGGAACACGTCGGCGGTGCTCGCGAGGCCGCGGACGAGCGCGACGCCCTCGGGCTTCTTCAGGTCGACCGCGATACTGCGCTTGTTGCGGTTGTTGACCTCGAAGTACGGGGACGCGCCGGTGTCGGGGAAGGCGAGCATCGCGCGCCCGGAGTCGCCGCCGCGGCGCTCCTCGATCTTGATCACGTCGGCACCCAGGTCGCCGAGCATGGCCCCGGCGACCGGTCCCTGCTGCCAGATCGTCCAGTCGACGACCCGCACGCCCTCCAGCGGGCCGGCCGCCGGGCTCACGCGCGCCCCCAGATGCCCTGGGCGCGGTAGTCGTCCGCGAGTTGGCGCATGCCGTGCAGGTACACGCCGACGGTCCGGGCGCGGTGTGCGGGGTTGTCGGGGTCGATCTTGGAGTGGACCTTGGCCGGTGACCCGACCGCGAAGCAGTAGTCGGGGATCTCCGATCCGTCCAGCATGACGGATCCGGCCGCGAGGGTGCTGAAGGCGCCGAGGCGGGCGTACGGCATCAGGGCGGCGGTGTTGCCGACGAGCGAGTCGTGTCCGATGAAGCCCTCGATGGTGCAGTTGTGGCCGATCATGACGTTGTCCTCGATGACCGTGCCGGTGTGGAGGACGGAGTTGTCCTCGATGTGCACGTTGTTGCCGATCCTGATCGGCGTGGTGTCCGAACGGATCACCACACCGGGCCAGATCGAGCACTCCTCGCCGATCTCGACGTCGCCGATCAGGTAGACGTTGTCGGCGACCAGGGCGGACGGCGCGACGCGCGGGCTTTTGCCTTGGTACGCAAGCGTGATCACACGAACTCCTTGGGCGCACGAAGGGAGAGTGCGGGGGAACGGCGTTCCTGAGCGGTTATGACACTAGTGCCATAGCCATCGACGGGTCAACGAAACCGGATGGGGCCGCGGCCGTTTGTGTACCGGCCGGTACACTCACCGCCCATGGCGCAGACTCCGGCGCGCGAGCGCGACCCCCTGGCCAAGCGCGCGCGGATCGCCGACGCGGCCTTCGAGCTGTTCGGCAGCCAGGGCTTCGCGGAGACGACGATCGACCAGATCGCGGCGGCGGCCCGCGTCGGCCGCCGCACGGTCTTCCACCACTTCCCGTCCAAAGAGGCGGTGCTGTTCGACCACTTGGTCGTCCGGCGCGACGCCGCGATCCGGCGCCTGCGCGAACGCCCCTCCGACGAGCCGCCGCTCATCAGCCTGCACGCGCTCTTCCGGGAGTCGGCCGAACGCGGGTACGAGGACCACCTGGTCGCGCGGATCCGCGCCGTCGTCGCCACCGAGCCGCGCCTCGCGCACGAGCAATTCTCGCTGGGCACACGCGAGTTCGAGCAGAGCATCGTCGCCGTCCTCAAGGAGCGCCCGGGGCCGGTCCATTCGGCCCTCGAACTGCACGCGCTGACCAGGATGGCGCTGGGCTGGTTCGCGACCGCCGCGCTCGTCTACTTCGCCGAGGAACGCCCGTCCCTTGTCGGCTGCTTCGACGAGGTCGTCGCCACCTGCACCCGGGCCGACGCGTTTCTCTCGGCGTCGCTCGGATCCGGCGGACAGCCGTGACGGTCGCCGCGAACTCCCGCACGGGACAAGGCGCGCGACCGCGACGGCGGCCCGCCGGACCACGACCACGCATCCACGCACGGTGAACGGAGTCGACATGGCCAAGGGGATCTTCCTGGTGGAGAACAGCCCGTGTTCCCCCGAACGCGAGGCGGAGTTCAACCAGTGGTACGACGAGGTGCACCTGCCGGAGATGTGCGCGGTCGAGGGCGTCGTCTCGGCCCGCCGTTTCGCGGGCGCGGCAGGCGAGATGACCTACGTGACCGTCTACGAGCTGGAGGCCGACGACCTGGACGGCGTGCGCGCCGCGATCTCCGCCGCCGCCGTCAACGGGGACATTCACATGTCCGACAGCATCCGCAAGGACCCGCCGTCGCGATTCCGCATCCTGCGCACCATCGGCGAGTACGCGCCCGACCAGGCGTAATCCCGCTTCGCCTCCCGGGGCCGCCGCGGCTCCCGCGCGACGCCCGACCGCCGGCACCCACCACGCCGCGGGCCGCTGGCCCGCGGTGCGGCCGGAGTCCGGCCGTCGTCGCACCCCCAGGACTGTCCCGGCCGGGCCGCGTGCCCCGTCAGGCCGTGCGGGCCGGTCGGGCCGTCCGGGACGCGGGGGCCCGGAGCTTCAGGAGGTGGCGGGCCGTGGTCAGGAGGTTGTGGCGCAGGGTGGCGTCGTCGAGGTCGGTGAGCCGGGGGTCGACGGGGGCGAGCGTGAGGGCGCTGCTGACCATGACGGCCGCGGTGAGGGCCAGGCTGTCGGGGGCGGGCCCGACGAGGAGGGCGGTGATGCGCCGGTCCAGGTCCCGCATGTCCGACCGGGCGTGCAGGACGCGCACGATCACCGGGTCGGCGAGCAGCGCGGAGTTGAGATGGCGGTTGCCGACCACCAGGCCCACCAGGCCCGCCAGGATCGCCTCGGTCCGGTCCGCGCGCCGCCGATGCCCTTCGGCCGCCTCGACCAGCGAGGCGAGTTGCGCGCTGTAGGGCGTGATGACCGCGTGGACGAGGTCTTCCTTGGTGGGGAAGTGGTAGTACACCGCGGCCTTGGTGACGCCGATCTCGTCGGCGATCATCTGCAGGGACGTGCCGTTGACGCCGTGCAGGGAGAACAAGCTCAAAGCGGCGCTGCGCATCCGCTCCCGCGCGCTTCCCGCGGTGTCCTTGGGGGCCATTCGCAGGAGCCTAGCAACGCCCGCGCCACGGTGGTCGCGCGTCGGACACGCGCGTCGGCCGGTGTGCCGCCGGGGTCGCCGCGGGGCGCCGGTCGGAGGGCACCACAGCGCGATTCTCTTAAACGATCGTCTAGAAGTTCCCTAGCCGATCGTTTAACATCTCGGGTGCGTCATCCGGCCCGCATCCCCGCCCGAGAGGAGACTTCGATGACCACGGTGCGCACGGTCCGAAGCTTCTGCCGCATCTGTACGTCGGTCTGCGGCATCCTCGTCGACGTCGACGGCGACGACGTGCTCAAGGTCCGCGGCGACCGCGACCACCCGCTGTCGCAGGGCTACACGTGTCCGAAGGGCCGGGGCCTGCCGCGGATGCACCACCACCCGGACCGGATCGAACGTCCGATGATGAAGGTCGACGGTGCCGTCGCGCCGAGCACCTGGGACGCGGTCCTCGGCGACCTGGGGACGCGCGTCCGCGACATCATCGACCGGTACGGCCCGGAATCGGTCGGCGTGTTCTTCGGCAGCGGCATCGGCATGGACGCCGCCGGCTACCGCATGGCCCAGGCCCTCTACGCGGCCATCGGGACGCCCGCCAAGTTCAGCCCGCTCACCATCGACGGCACCGCCAAGTCCCTGGTGGCCGACCTGGTCGGCGGAGCCGTGGCACTGAGCGGTCGGCCCGACGACGGCAACGCCGCGTTCATGCTGTACGTCGGCAGCAACCCCGTCGTCTCGCACGGCCACACCGTCGCGATGCCCAACCCGACCGGGCACCTGCGCGAGGTGCGGGAGCACGCGGAGATCTGGGTCATCGACCCGCGCCACACCGAGACCGCCCGCCTGGCCGGCCACCACATCGCGGCGCGCCCGGGCATGGACTTCGCGGTTCTCGCGTACCTCGTCCGCGAGATCCTCCGCGACGGCGCCGACCGCGACTTCATCGCCCGGCACACGCAGGACTGCGACGTGCTCGCCGCGGCGGTCGAGCCGTACACGCTCGCCCGCGCCGCCGAGGTGGCCGACGTCCCCGAGGAGCAGCTGGTGCGCCTGCTCGAAGGGGTGCGGCGGGCCGGGCGCGTCGCGATCGGGACCGGGACCGGTGTCACGATGTCGGCGAGCGCGAACGTCACGGTGTGGCTCACGTGGGCGCTGATGGCCATCACGGGTTCGATGAACCGGCCCGGCGGTTTCTGGTTCCACCCCGGCTTCGGCTACCGGCTCGAAGACACCGAGCTGCCCGTGTCGCCCGCGGAGGGCTCGTTCGGGCCCGGCCCGCGCAGCCGCCCGGAGACCCAGTCGTTCCTGGGCGAATGGCCGTGCGCGGTGCTCCCCGACGAGATCGACGCCGGCAACATCCGGGCCGTGCTGAACCTCGGCGGCCACATGGTCACCGCGTTCCCGGACACGGAAAGGCTGATTCCCGCGCTCAAGAAGCTCGAGGTCTTCGCGACCATCGAGATCATCGAGAACGAGACCACCGCGCTGTCGACGCACGTCCTGCCCACCAAGGACCAGTTGGAGCGGGCCGACGTGTCGCTGTGGGACTTCCTGAGCCCGCGCATCAATGCGCAGCACACCCCCGCGATCGTCGCGCCGGTCGGCGACCGCCGCTCCACGTGGTGGGTCATCTCCGAGATGGGCCGCCACATGGGGTACGACATCGACCCCGCCGGGCCCGACATCGGCGACGACGAACGGCTCGCGCGGATCTCGTCGTCCGGGCGGCGTCCGTACGAGCAGGTGATGGCGGACGGCTGGGCCGAGGTCGAACGCGAGTTCCCGGCACCGTGGGTCGACCGGCACATCGAACGCGTCGGCGGCTGGCGCCTCGCCCCCCGCATCCTCGTCGACCAGCTGGCCGCGCTCGCCGACACGGCCCCGCTCGTCATGGTGCCGCGCCGGCAGAAGCGGCAGCTCAACTCGCAGTTCGGTTACCTGGGCGAACCGCCGCTCATCCTCGTCCACCCCGACGACGCCGCGGCTGCGGGCGTCCTCGACGCACAACCGCTCGTCGTCCGCAGCGCCACCGGACAGTTGACCGGCGTCGCCAAGGCCGACCCGGCGATCCGCCGCGGCGCGGTCTCCGTGCCGCACGGGCACCAGGGCGCCAACGTCAACCGGCTCACCGACAAAGACGACATCGACCTGGTCACGGGAATGGCCCACTATTCCGGCATCCCGGTCACAATTCACCCGGCAGAGCCCGCACCCGAGCCGCGAGGATGAGACACCCGCCCCGGCCCGCCGCGCACCCCGCCGGGAACCCTGCCAGGAACAAGGAACACCATGGCCGACCCTCGCCCGCCGTCCGGGCCCGGAACCGCTCCGCCCCGTGACATCCCCGGCCGGACGGTGGCCGACGCGATGATCCGCGCCCCCAAGGTCTGCGGTCCGCGGAGCACGGTGGCCGACGCACGGGCCGTCCTCCATAACGACCACGTCCACGCCGTCCTGATCACCGACGGCGCGGACCTGGTCGCCGTCGTCGAACGCCCCGACCTCGACGCCGGGCCCGCCGACCTGCCGGCCCGCCTGATCGGCCGCCTGCACGGCCGCGTCATCGGACCGGACGCCGACCTGGAGGCCGCCTGGCGTTCGATGACGGACACCCGGCGGCGCCGCCTCGCCGTGGTCGACGACCGCGGCAGACTCCTCGGCCTGCTGTGCCTCAAGCGCTCCGGCCTCGGGTTCTGCTCCGACACCGACATCCGGGCCCGCGCCGACGAACGCCGCGCGTGCGCCCCGCGCCCCGCGTGACGCGACGGCACCCGCACCCGCGCACACCCCCACACCGCGCACCCCCACCCGCACCCGCCCCCTGCACCCCACCCCCACCCCCACCCCCGCCCCCACCATCGTGAACCCACGCAAGGAGAACCCTCGATGACCGACAAAGTCCATCGTGTCGTGCAATGGGCGACCGGGAACATCGGCCGGGCGTCCATCCGGCACATGGTGGAGAACCCCGCCATGGACCTGGTCGGTGTGTTCGTCACCAATCCCGACAAGGTCGGGAAAGACGCGGGGGAACTCGCCGGAATCGCCGAGGTCGGCCTTGCCGCGACCGACGACGCGGAAGCGATCCTCGCGCTGGACGCCGACTGCGTCCATTTCGCCCCGCTCGTCCCCGACATCGACATGGTCTGCCGCCTCCTGCGCTCCGGGAAGAACGTCGTCTCCCCGGTCGGCCCGTTCTACCCCACGGACTACGTCCGGGAGGACGTCGAGAAGATCGAGGCGGCGTGCCGAGAGGGCGGCGTCTCGTTCCACGGCTCCGGTATCCACCCCGGATTCGCCGGCGACATCCTGCCGCTCACCCTCGCGAGGCTCACCGGCCGCGTCGACCACGTGCACGTCTACGAACTGGTCGACTTCCTGGCGCATCCGTCGCCCTGGATGCACCGCATGGGCTTCGGCCGTGATCCCGAGGAAATCGCGGCGAACCCCAGCCGTCCGGCGGAGACGATCCACCACTTCGCCCAGTCCATGGCCGTCATCGCGGAGGGCCTGGGCAAAACGATCGACGGGTTGTCGTCCGAGACGAAATTCGCCGTCGCCCAAAAGGACATCCCGCACCCGAACGGCGACATCCCCGCCGGCACCGTCGCGGGCCAGCACTACGAATGGTCGGCGCTGACCGGCGGCAAGCCGTTCATCACCTTCCACACCATCTGGGTCGTGGGACACGAGAACGTCGAACCGGACTGGAACCACGGCGACGTCCGCTACCGCGTCACCATCGACGGCGAACCGTCCCTCGAACTGACCCTCGACGACAGCCGCGACGGCGGCAGCCTCACCGCCTTCGCGGGCCTGACCGCCATCCCGGCCGTCTGTTCCGCGGCACCCGGCTTCGTGACCCAACTCGACCTGGGCGTGGTCCGGCCGCGCGGCCTGGTCCGCCCGATGTGACGCCGCGGGCGCGGGGCGTATGCGGCCGACCGCCGTCCCCGCGCCCGCCTCCGGATGACGCCTGCCCGGGCCCGTCGGCCCGGGCGTCGCGGCATCACGCACAACAACCGTGTCGGGGGCGGGCGTTGATGCGGGCGAGGGCTCCTGCCAAAGTCCCTCCATGACCGCGACCACACACCATCGGGACGGCGTCCCGCACCCCGACCCGCACAACCGGGCAACCTCGGCGGGCACACAGCCGCGCACGGCCCGCGGGACGGCGTCGCGATGACCTGGGGCGACACCACCGGGAACCAGTCCGGCCCCGAGGACGCCAACGTGCCGACGCCGGGCGCCGGTTCGTCGGAACGCCTGCTCCCGGGCGACCCCCGGCAACTCGGCGCCTTCTACCTCGACGGCCGGCTCGGGGCCGGCGGTCAGGGCGTCGTGTACGAGGCCTACGGCCCCGACGGCACGCGGGTCGCCGTGAAGGCCCTGCACGGCGTGGGCGACGCCGACCGGGAGAACCTGCGCCGGGAGATCCGCGCTTGGCGCAGGGTGGCGCCGTTCTGCACGGCCAAGGTGCTGCACGACGAACTCGACAATTCGGTCCCGTTCGTCGTCAGCGAATACGTGGCGGGCTCCGACCTGCGGCGCGCCGTCGAATCCGGAGTCCCGTACGGGCCCGAGGAGTTGCGCCGCCTGGCGATCGGCGTCGCCACCGCGCTGGTGGCGATCCACCGGGCGGGGGTCGTCCACCGGGACCTCAAGCCGGAGAACATCCTGCTGGCCCCCGACGGTCCGCGCGTGATCGACTTCGGCATCGCCCGGGTCCTGGAGGGCAGCGCCTCCGCCGGCCTGCCGATGGGCACCCTGCGCTACATGGCCCCCGAGCGCTACCGCGGCGCACCGGGCGACGGAGCGGTCGACGTGTGGGGCTGGGGCGCGGTCATCCTGTTCGCGGCCACCGGGCGCCACGCCTTCGACGGCGCCAACCCCGCCGTACTCGCCCGCCGGGTCGCCGACCACCACCCCGACACGTCCCGGCTGGAGGAGCCGCTGCGCTCCCTGGTCGCCGCGGCGCTGTCGAAGGACCCGGCCGGCCGGCCGACGTCGCAGGAACTCCTCCTGTCCCTGGCCGGCGGCGACGACCTGCTCGCCGCCGTGAAGTCGGCGGCGCTGGGCGCGCGCCGCGAACCTGCCGAGCCATCCCGGGCCGAGGTGGCCGAGGCGGTCTTCACCGGGCTCGACCCCGAGGCCCAGGAGGCGGTCTCCGCCGTCCTGCTGCGCCTGGTCGCGCCCGGCGAGCGCGCCGAGGACACGCTGCGCTCCGCCCGCAGGCCCGAGTTCGCCGACGACCGCACCCCCGAGTCGGCGGTGGACCGCGTCCTGGAGGCGTTCGCCCGCGCCGGAATCGTGGTGTGGGACGGCGACGCGGTCGCGTTGTCCAGCGCCGCGCTCATCCGGGCCTGGCCCCGCCTGCGGGCCTGGGTGGACGCCGAACGCGACGGCCTGGGCGTCCACCTGCGCCTGGCCGAGGACTCCCGGGCGTGGGACAGACACGGCCGCAAGAACGCCGACCTGTTGCACGGCACGGCGCTGGACCGCGCGCGGGACTGGGCCGCGACGGGCCGACGCCACCTCGCCCTCAACCGCACCGAGCGCGACTACCTCGACGCGGGAGCCCGCCACGTCCGCCGCCTCAGCCGCCGCCGGGCGCTGCTCGGCGCGTTTCTGGCCGTCCTGGTCGTCGTCGCCCTGCTCCTCGCGGCGCTGTTCACCGCCACACGCGAGGAGGCGAGGGACCGCCGGGCGGCGGCCGACTCCCGGGCACTGGCCCAGGCCGCGCAGGACACCACGGGACTCGACCCGGTCCAGGCCGCGATGCTCGCGATGGCGGGGTACCAGACCTCGCCGACGAAAGAGGCACGCAACCAGATGCTGCGGCAGTACATCGATCTCTTCGGGAACACCCGCGTGCTGTCCGGACTCCTCGGTACGATCGCCGACTTCGACATGAGCCGGGACGGCGACGTGGTGATCGCCCGCACCACACAGGGCCGGACGACGCTGTTCACCGGCGCCCTCTCCGACCGGGTGCGCACCCGCCCCATCGACCTGGGCTACGTGACCCACACGGTGGTCTCCCCGGACGGACGCCGGGCGGCCTTCGTCACCGTGGACGGCGACGCCGGCTGGTTCCCCGTCGACCCGTCGGCCGCCGACCCCGCCGGCGCGGTCCGTCGGCTGCCGCCCCTGCCCGGGCTGACGCCGGACGACGGCGACGGACCCGACGCCGTCGACATCTCACAGGACGGCACACGCGTCGCGGCACAGGTGGGGGAGCGCGTGGTCTGGTGGGACCTGGACGCCGGAACCCTCGCGGGCTCGTGGACCGCGCCCGAGCGGATCCCCTCGTTCTCCGGCGTCCGGTTCGGCCCCGACCGCGGGACGCTGCTGCTGCGCACGGTCGACGGCACCAAGGTCGGCGTGGCCGCCGTGGACGTCGCGATGGGCGTGACCAGGACCGTCGTCGAACCCGTGAACCAGGACGTCGTGCTCTCCGGGGACCGCACCGCCGCCGCGCTCTGCCGCCTGGAGGACACGGGGGACGGAGACAGGCGGTCGGTCTTCGTGCTGCGCCGCGTCGCCGACGGCGCCGAGCAGGGGCGGCCGTACCGCCGCTCCGACGGGTGCCACCTGCGCGGGGCGGACACGACCGGGCGCCACATCCTCGTCGAGGAACCCCTGCACAAGATGGCGATCGTCGACACGGACCAAGGCACGCTGCTCACCCGGCACCCGACGGCGGACGACTACACGCCGGCCGTCCAACTGGTCTCGGCCGCCGACGGACGGCTGCTCCTGGCCGGTCACACCGGCAGCCGGATCGAGTACTCCGAAGTCCCGGAGCACGAGGGCATCCTTGACTCCCGCGACCAGATCATCCTCGGCGACGGCAGCCGGACCGTCACGCTCCTCACCGACGGCAGCCTCCAGGTCCGCACCGTCGACGACAGCCGCCTGGTCGCCCAGGCACCCGGCCCCGGCGCCGCCTGGTCCGGCTCCGATCCGCTCCGGGTCAACCGGGAGCACACCCTCGTCGCGGTCCGCGAGGGCCCGAACGTCGTGGTGGTGCGCGACACGACGGACCTGCGGACGACGGCACGCCTCACCACGGCCATGCCACCGGACGCGAGCCGGGACGCGGTGGACTACAGCTACTCCTTCGACCGGACGAGCCGCCTGGTGACCGTCTCCGGCACGCTCGTCCAGCAGTGGGACACCGGAACCGGCGCCCTGCTCGCGTCGTTCGACGTCGGCACGCTCCTCCCCCGGGACAGGGCGCGCGAACCGGTGTGGAGCGCCGGCCCCCACACCGGGGAGGACCAGATATCCGTCGTGATCCACGGCGACCCCGCGATCCGCATCGTCGACCTGGCCACCGGCCGCACCGCGATGTCGGTGGACACCGGCGTCACCGACGCGATCAGCGTCCAATTCGACCCCAGCGGACGGTACTTCGCGCTGCTGCGGCAGGGCGCCGTCCTCGAACTGTGGCGCCGCGACCCGCTGCGGAAGGAACTGGGCCCCCTGCCCGGCATCGCCCCCACGGCCACCAGCACGTGGATCGCGCAGTTCATCGACGACGAAGGCCACTACATGGTCGGCGCCAACGACGCGGTCCGCATCTACGAGGTCGGCCGCCAAACGTACACGGACTCCTACGACTTCGGCATGCCCGACAACAGCACCGACCAGGACCCCTTCTCCTTCGTCAGCGCCTCCAAGGACGGCGGCGTCCTCTCCTACAGCGCCCCCAACGGCATGGGCGCCACCCTCGTCCTCGACCCCGACGCCTGGCACGACGACCTGTGCGGCATCATCGGCAACCGCTCCTTCACCGCCGACGAACGCGACAGCCTCCCGGTCCGCATCCCCACCCAGCCCATCTGCCCCCACCCGCACGCCTCCCCGACACCCTCCGCGACGGCGGGCCACGGAACACCCGCGAAGGCCGCCGCGCCGGGGGCGACACCGGGACGCACCGCGCGGACGCGGCGCCGCGCGATCACGTACCGGAGCGCGTGAACCGGGTATGCCCGGCGCCGCGCCCCCGCCGGAGCGCCGGAGGAGGCCGCCGCCCGTTCGACCTGGGCTCCAGTCGCCGCCGAGGGCGCGTCGAGTGGGGCGGGTGAGGCTCGTTGCGGTCGAGTCGGCGTGAGGAGTCCCATGGTCACGGCACCTGTCACCCTGGTCACTGGTTCGTCGTCCGGGATCGGCGCGGCGGTCGCACGGCGCGCCGCCGCGGCCGGGCACCGGGTGGTGGTGAATTCGGTGCGGTCGGCGGACGCGGGCAAGCAGCTCGCCGCCGAACTGCCCGACGCGCTCTACCTCCAGGCCGACATCGCCGACGACGAAGGCGCCCGCGCACTCGTCGACGCCGCGGTCGAGCACTACGGGCGGCTCGATGTCGTCGTCAACAACGCCGGGGTCAGCCGCTTCGTGGCCCACCACGACTTCGCGGGCGCGACGCCGGAGCTGTGGCGCGACATCCTCGGGGTCAACGTGATCGGCACGTGGCTGGTCTCGACCGCCGCGGCCCCGCACCTGGCCCGGGACGGCGGCGGCACCATCGTCAACATCTCGTCGATCGCGGGTGTGCGCCCGGCCGGCAGCTCGATCCCGTACGCGGTGAGCAAGGCCGCCGTCAACCACATGACGCGCCTGCTCGCGGGAGTGCTCGGCCCGGAGGTCCGCGTCAACGCGGTCGCCCCGGGCCTCGTCGACACCCCGTGGACGGCCGGCGAGGCGTTCGCCCCGATCCGCGAGCAGGTCGCCGCGCTGGCACCGCTCCGCCGCGTCGGTACGACGGACGACGTGGCCGACGCCGTGTGGGGCCTCGTCGAATTCCCGTACACCACCGGCGAAGTGGTGCTGGTGGACGGCGGCGCACACCTGCGCTGACCACCCCTCGCACGTTCCACGGCACCGCCTTCCACCGGACCGCACAGACTGGAGTCGACCGATGCAACTCGCCGTCAACCTTCCTCTCGACGACGCCGTCGGAACGGCCCAGGCCGCCGAAGGCCTCGGTTACGCGGCCGTCGTGGCCCCCGAGGGCCACCGCGGCGACGCCGCCTCGGTGCTCGGCCTCGTCGCGGGCCGGACCGAAAGGGTGGCCCTGCTGTCGGGGGTCATGCAGATCCCCGCGCGCGCCCCCGGCCTCGCCGCGCTCACCGCCGCGACCCTGGACACGGTGTCCGGCGGACGGTTCCGTCTCGGCCTCGGCGTCTCCAACCCCGACGTGTCGGAGGGCTGGTACGGCGTGCCCTTCGACCGGCCGCTGGAACGCACCCGGGAGTACTTCGCCATCGTGCGCGCCGCGCTGGCCGGCCAGGCCGTGGACTTCGCGGGCGAGCACTACCGGCTGCCGCCCACCGGACACGCGGCGGAACCGCTCCGGCTGCTCGCGGAGCGGTTCCCGGTCCCCGTGCCGCTGCTGCTCGCCGCGGTCGGCACGCGCAATGTGCGGCTCGCGGGCGAGATCGCCGACGGGTGGATCGGCGCCCTCGCGTCGCCGCTGACCCTGCCCGCCTCGCTGGCGCTGCTGCGCGAGGGCCGCAAGGAGGCCGGCCACGACGGACTCGACGGCTTCGAGGTCGTCGCGAGCGTCCCGGTCGTCCCCGCTCCCGATCCGGACACCGCCGCGAACGCCGTACGCCCGTTCCTCGCCCGGTTCATCGGCCTGGGGGCCAAGGAGCGCAACTTCTTCCACGCGCTCGCCGGGCGCCTGGGCTACGCGGAGCAGGTCGGCCGCGTCCACGACCGCGTGCACGCCGGCGACCTGCCCGGCGCCGCCGCCGCGATCCCCACCGACCTCGTCGACCAGACCTCGCTGCTCGGCGACACCGCGCGCATCGCCGAGGGCATGCGCGCCTACGCCGAAGCCGGCGTGACCCTCCTCAACATCCTGCTCCCGGTCACCGCCACCACCCCGGAGTCGCGCCTCGCCGTCCTCCGCACCGCCGCCGAAGCCCTCGAACGCTCCGGGGTGGCCGGGTAGCGGACCGGATGGGCCGGGGCCGAAAAGGAGCCTCGGCCCGGGCTCGCCCCTCCCCGGTCCCTTCCTCTCCTTCCGGTCGGCCCGGTCGCGGCCCGGAGCCCGGGCCCGTCGGGCACCGCCGTGCCGACGGGCCCGGGGCGCGACGAGACGGGCGCGCCCTACGGCAGGACCGTGTGCACCGGGGTGTAGGCGGTGAAGAAGGGGCCTTCGACGCCTTCGATCCTCGCCAGTTCCTTGCGCATGACTTCCTTGCCGGGGTGGTTCGCGAAGTCGCGCATGTAGACCTCTTCGCTGGTCCACTGCGCGTAGTTGAACACGCGGGTGCCGTCGGAGCTGATGTGGAAGGTCGCGGACAGGAAGCCCTCGCCGCGGTTCTCTATCGGCCCCTGGTTGCCGCGTATCAGCAACTCGACGACCTGCTGGGCCTGTTCGCGTCCCGGGACGTGAAAGACCGCGGTGGCCACGAAGCCGACATCGGGACGGGAGGTATCGGGCATGGGTGCCCCTCCAGATGATTCCGGTGGATGGGTTGCTCGGATCACCGGTTTGCGCCGGTGATCCCGTGGCGGCCGGTCACGACGGCCGACCCGCGACGCGCGCGTAGTCGGCCACCGCCGTTTCGAAGCGCAGCATCGTGTGGGACGCCAGGGTGTTGATGTCGCGCCACGACCGCTGGATGCGGTTGGCATGGGCCTGGGCACGTGTTCCGCCGGCACGAAGGACACGCCCCGCCGCGCTCACGAGCAAGTCGGCCGCGACCGCGCAGTCGCGTCCGGCACGTGCGGTTTCCGCGGCGGTCAGCGTCCCCCGGTCCGCGGTGGCCGCGACCCGTTCCAGGAGCAGCCGGGCCGCATCCGCCTCTCCCGCGGCCCGGGCGAGCCCCACGAGGGACGCGGGCGCCTCGGCACCGACGGTCGGCCTGCCGCGTTCCCAGGCCTGGGTCCAACCCGTGTCCAGGGCCGCGGTGATCGCCCCGAGCGCGGGGGCCGCGAACCCCAGGCCGTTGACGGCCTTGATCGGCACGCTGTGGCACGCGGCGGTCTCCTCGGCGGAGGATCGCACCCCGGCCATGAGGTCGTCGCGCGCGAAGGACCGGTGCGCGGGCACCGCGGTCTCGTCCAGGACGAGCGTGTGGCTGCCCGTACCGCACATCCCGACGCTGTCCCATGTCCTCTCTATTCGGTACGCGGCGCGCGGCACCGCGAAGAACCGTGCCTCGGCGGGCCGTTCGCCGTCCGTAGCGCTCGTGGGGGCGACCGCGCAGACCAGGGCCCAGTCCGAGTACTCGACGGCGCTGATGTTGGGCCAGCGCCCGTGGACGCGCCAGCCGCCGGGCTCGGGTTTGGCGCGTCCGACCGGTATCAGGCCGCCGACGAGCACCGTGTCGGGGCCGTTCTCCCAGACGTCGTCGCGGCCCTCCTTCGGCAGGTGGGCGGCCATGCGTCCGGCGGAGGCGGTCAGGGACGCGCACCAGCCGGCGGAGGTGCACGACTCGGCGACCGCTTCGACCGCGTGCAGCATCTCGGTGAAGGTGCCGGCCCGGCCGCCGTACGCGGTGGGGACGAAGTGGCGGGCGAACCCGGCGGCGACCAGGGCTTCGGCCACCTCGGGTGCGAGGGTTCCTTCCTGCTCGTGCCGGTCCGCGAACCGCGCGGCCAGCAAAGCCGCTTCGCGGATCGACGAGGGCACGGTACGTGGGGCTGCGACCCGTTCGGTCACGTGGCCTCCTCGGTGCGTGGGCCGGTAGCGGCGGTCAGCCGCCGGTGGGGATGGATTGCGCGTGCCGGAAGATCCCGCGCGGGTCGTGGCGTGCCTTGACCTGCCGGAGCCTGGGCAGGTTGCCGCCGTAGTAGAGGGACGCCCAGGGCACCCCCGAGGTATTGGAGTCGGCGTCCCCGGCGGCGGTGTCGGGGTAGTTGATGTAGCAGCCGTTCGTGGCCTCGCCCGGGACGGGGACGCCGCCCGTGGCGGCGTACACGTCGCGGTAGAAGTCCCGGGCCCAGGCGGTGTGCAGGGCGTCCTCGGCGGGGTCCTGCCACACGCTCTGGTAGAGGAGCTTGAAGATGCTGTCGCGCTGGAAGGTGGCGGTGTCGGTCGGGGCGACCGCGTCGACCCGGCCGCCCATGAAGTTGACGACGACCATCGAGGTGCGGTTGGTGTAGCCGTCGAGGGTCAGGTGCCGGTACATCTTCGCGACGTGCTCGTCGGGGACGCCGGTGCGCATGTGGGTGCTGTGGTGGGCGCTGCGCTGCACCGGCGCGGTGACGTCGGGGGAGACGGTGCCGAGGTAGCGGGTCGCGCGCAGCCAGGGCAGGCGGCGGGGTTTGACGAGGGGCGCGGTGGCGTCCGCCGGGGTGCGGGCCGGGGCGCCGACGCCGTCGGTGAGGGCGTTCAGGTAGTCGCCCAGCATGCGTTCGGCGTCGGGGCGGTCGGCGTCGATCTGCGTGACGATGTTGACCGTCCCCGCCGACTTGTGGCTGAGGGTGATCGAGCCGCTGAGCCCGGTGTACGGCGACTCGGGATCGCGGTTGGCCTCGTACCACCGGCCGACGTTGCCGACGAACCGCGTGAAACCGGCCTCGTCGAGGTCCGACCACGGCAACGCCATGACGTGGACGAGGACTTCGCGCGGCGGGACGGGCAGCAGCGCCCGGGGGTCGGAGCCCCGGGCGCCGGGGGAGCGGAACCAATAGCGCGTCACGACGCCGAAGTTGCCGCCTCCTCCTCCCGTGTGCCCCCACCACAGGTCGTGGTTGGGGTCGCGCGGGTCGCGGGTGGCGACGACGGCGCGGGCGGTGCCGCCGGCGTCGACCGTGACCACCTCGACCGCGTGCAGATGGTCGACGGTGAGCCCGTGCCGCCGCGAGAGCAGGCCGAAGCCGCCGCCCTGCACGTGGCCGCCGACACCGACCGAGTAGCACAGGCCGCCCGGGATGGTGACGCCCCAGCCCTTGTAGAGCGTGTCGTACACGTTGAGCAGCGTGGCGCCGGCCTCGACCATGAACGCGCCCATGTCCGCGTCCCACCCGACGGCGTGCATGCCGGACATGTCGATGACCACCCGCACGTCCGGGTGGTAGACGAAGTCGGCGAGGCAGTGGCCGCCGCCGCGCACCGAGATGCGGCGGCCGGTGCGGACGGCGTCCTGGACCGCCTGGACGACGTGCGCGGTGGTGCCGGGGAGCCGTACGGCGTCCGGGCGGCCGACCCAGCGCTGGTTGACGCCCGTGGTCAGCTCGGCGTAGCGCGGGTCGTCGGGACCGACGGTGAACGGGCCGAACGACGCGCGGTGCGAGCCGGCCTGCCCGGTCGCCGCCGGTGCGGCGGTGGCCCGGCCGCCGAGGCCGGCGGTGATGCCGGCCGCGCCGACTGCCGCGATCAGCCCTCTGCGCGTCGGTCGTACGTGCGATGCCATTCCGTGGCACTCCTTCGCTTCTCGGGGGCCGGACCGGCCGTCCGACGGCCCCGCGGGGTGCGGATCACGCTGCCGTTGTCCGGTCGTGCGGCGCTGCACGGGCGCTGGAGCCGGGGTCCATCGGGAGAGGCCGGACGCCGCCTGCCGCCGCGCCGTCGTTCAGGGCGTCGCGGCACGGTCCTCGTCGGTGCGGTGCGACCGGGTGGTCCACGCGTGGGAGAGGGCGGACGCGTACGTCTCGCGGGGCTGGGCGCCGGCGACGCCGACGCGGCCGTCGACGACCACGAAGGGGACCCCGCTGAGTCCGATGCTCAGCCCTCGGCGCACGTCGTCGCGGACGGAGTCGGCGTGCTCGTCGCCGGCCAGCACACCGGCGGCCTCGCCGGTGTCCAGCCCGGCCTCGCCCGCGAGTTCGAGCAGGGTCTCGTGGTCGGCGATGTTGCGCCCCTCGCGGGCGTACGCGGCGGTGAGCAGTTCCAGCAGCGTGCGCTGGGTATCGGGGCCGCCCCGGTGCAGCGCGTGGTGCAGGAGACGGTGGGCGTCGAAGGTGTTGACGGGCCGGGCCTGGGCGAAGCAGAACTCCAGGCCGTCGGCCGCGGCGAGTTCCTCGACCTGGCCCGCGCGGGCGAGGGCGCGGTCGAGGGTGCCGCCACCCCGCCGGACCATCGACTCGGGCAGCGTCTCGACGCCGTCGACGGTCGCGCCGGGGTCGAGTTCGTAGGCGCGCAGGATCACCTCGACGCTGTCGCGGTGCGGGAACTCGTCCAGTGCGGCTTCCAGGCGCCTCCGCCCGATGGCACACCAGGGGCAGACGACGTCGGACCAGATTTCGACGGTCATCTCGGGCATCTCGGTCTCCTCGGTCGCGATTCACAGCAGCGGAATGATTGGATCGGAGCGCTCAGCTCCGATCAGACTCCTCAGTCGGGAGAGCCACGTCAAGCCCGCCGCCCGGTGCGCGGCGAAAAGGCTTGCGGTTCCCGGCGCACCGGGAACCGGTGGGCCCTTCTCCTAGGCCTTGCCGGACGCCAGGTCGTCCCATTGCGGGCCGGGGCCCGGCAGTTCGCGGGAGGCCCGGTCGGCGGTGCCGCTGCCCGGCTCGGCGAGGCCGTCGAGCAGGACCTCCAGGTAACGCAGTTGGAGCTGGCGCTCGCGCTTGACGTCCGGTCCGTGAGGGGGCTTGACGTGGCGGAGGGCGAGACAGATGTCCGCCGACGTGACCTCGCGGCGCAGGGCTCCGTCGCGTCGGGCGTCGGCGACGATCCGGTCTATCGCGGCGCGCAGGCTGCCGCCGGAGTCGCGGAACGCGGCCCGGGCCTGCTCGTGCTCGGCCACCTGCGCGAAAAGCGAGCCGACGCCGGAGTGCAGCATCGCGCGCATCAGGCGGCGCAGTGCGGACCAGCCGTCGGGTTCCTCGGCCAGTGCGGTCAGCGCCTCGTCGGCGGCCTCGTCCATACACGCCGCGAACATCGCGGCGAACAGCTCGTCCTTGCTCGCGTATCTGCGGTAGATGCTGCCCATACCGAGGCCGGAGCGCTTCGACACGGCGGAGATGGGGGCGTCCCACCCCTGCTCGATGAAGACATCGCGCGCGGCGGTGAGGACGATGTGGTCGTTGCGGTCCGCTTCGGAGCGGCGACCGCCGGGTGTGGGGTTTCGAGCCATGACCCAAATTTTACTCTGGACCGGAGCATTCTGGTCCACCTATTGTGGAGCAGAGCGCTCCGGTCCAAATTCTTATCCCGGGAGGGACCCCTTGTCCGAGCCATCCACCGCCACGCCGACGACCCGCGAACGCGTGGTCCCGCCGTGGCTGGTGCTCACGGTGTGCTGTACCGCCCAGTTCATGGCCACCCTCGCGGTGTCGATCGTGAATGTCGCGTTACCGGAGATCAAAGACAGCCTCGGTTTCAGCTCCAGCGACCTGCAGTGGGTGGTCAACGCCTACGCGGTGACCTTCGCCGGGTTCCTGCTGCTCGGCGGGCGCCTGATCGATCTCCTCGGCCGCCGGCGGGTCTTCGTCGTCGGCATCGTGCTGTTCACCGCCGCGAGCCTGCTTGGCGGCCTCGCGCCCAACTCGGGCACGCTGGTGGTCGCCCGTGCCCTGCAGGGCCTGGGCGCGGCCGTGGTCACCCCCGCGAGCCTCGCGGTGCTCAGCACGTCCTTCACCGATCCCCGCGAGCGGGGCCGGGCCATCGGCATCTGGGGCGCGGTCGCGGGGGCGGGCGGTGCGTTCGGCGCACTCGCGGGTGGCGCGCTGACCAAACTCGACTGGCGCTGGACGCTGCTGGCCGACGTGCCCATCGGCGTCCTGGTCGCCGCCGGGACGCTCTACGCGATCCACGACCGGGGCACCGCCACCACGCGCGGCACGCTCGACATCCCCGGCGCCCTCGCGGTCACCGGCGGCGTTCTCGCGCTGGTGTACGGCCTGGTCCAGCCCGCCCGGCACGGCTGGGGTTCCGCGTACACGCTCGGCCCGGTCGCGGCCGGCCTGGTGCTCCTCGCCCTGTTCGCGGTGATCGAGGTGCGGTGGGCCACGACACCGCTGATGCGCCTCGGCATCCTGGCGTCGCGGCCGGTCTGGAGTGCGAACATCGTCGCGTTCGCCAGCGGCGCCGTGCTGTTCGCGATGTTCTACTTCGTCACGCTGCACCTGCAGTACGTTGTCGGCTACAGCCCCCTGAAGACCGGATTCGCGTATCTGCCGCTGGCGTTCGCGATCATCGTGCTGGCCCGGCTCGCCCCGCCGGTCATCACGCGGTACGGCACCCGCGCCGCACTCACCACGGGCATGGCGCTGATCGTCGTCGGCCTCGCCTGGCTGTCGCGGCTCGACGCGGACACGACCTTCGCGGCCGACATCCTCGGGCCGAGCATCCTGGTGGGTGCCGGGCAGGGGCTGGTCATGGCATCGTCCACGATCGCGGGGACGGCCGGGGTGGCGCCCCACGAGACAGGCCTCGCCTCGGGGCTGCTCAACGCGACACGGCAACTGGGCGGCGCGATCGGCCTCGCCGCCCTCACCACGGTGGCGAACTCCCGTACGGAGGACCGCCGCAAGGCCGCACACGCCGCGCAGGCCGGCCGGGACGCGCTGGCGTCCGGGTACGCGCTCGCCCTCGGCGTCGGAGCGCTGCTCGCCTTCGTGGGCTTGCTCGCCGCGACGCTCGCCCCCGGCCGGCCCCGCGGCGAGGAGCCGGCCGGCCGCCCCGCGCACGCCGGCCAGGACCAGGAGGCCCAGGCCGCGCGGCAGGGCTGACCGTCCGCCGCCGCTACCGGCCGCCGGAGAGCCGCAGGTCGTCACGGTGGATCGTCCGCGAACGGTTGAGCAACCGGCCGTCCTCGCGCACGAGTTCGTCCTCGACGAAGACCGTGGGCTCGAAGTCGACGGCGCCCGTCGCGTCGGTGCGGCTGACCACCGCCTGGTAGGTGACGTACAGCGAGCCGTCGGCGCGCGGTTCGACGAGCATCATGTCGAACCAGTGCCGCGGCACGAGGCCGGGCCGGAGCCCGAGCGCCGCTTTCGCGGCGGCGGCGATCTCGGCCCGGCCGCGCGGCGGCGCGCCCGTCGCGGAGGTGTGGTGGAACACTCCGTCGTCGGAGAACGTCTCGGCGAACTCCTCGGAATGCCCCTCGTCCAACAGGCGCATCTGCCGGACGTAGAAATACCGGACCTCGAGGTGCAGATCGGCGGAGACCACCGGCGACGGCCCGGCGGACGCGGTTTGCGACACGGTTTTCCTCCCTGGGATGCCTGGTGCGGTGGCCGCGAGGGCGGGCCGGTTCCCGTCGCACGGCACGGGCCCGAGGCCCGCACCCGGGTGGTGCGCGCGAGGGCCCGCGAGCCGTAGGGTGCCTGACGGGCGCCGGGGGCCGGTGAACCTTCGCGGCCACCGCACCCACGATCCTGCGGCGTCGCCGTCGGGCCGCGCTGGAGACGCGGTCGGGCGGCGCGCGAACGCCGGTGCGGTGGCCCGGAAGGCGTGCGGGTGCCGGTCGGACGGCGCGGGTCGACGCGCCGGGCGGCGCGCGAGCGCCCGCTGCTGCTCGCGCGGCGCTCCAGCCGGGTTCGAGGCCCGCCCGATCACGCGGTGCCAGCGTGAGGCGTGCAGCGGCGCGCACCGCACACGGCGGTGCCGCCCAGGACACCGAGCAGGAGGGCCGCACGACATGACCGCCCCGGCCACCGGGTCACCCCCGCGCAAACCCCACCAACTCGCCCACCACATCGCGGTGTCCGCGCCCGCGGACGAGGTCTACCGCCTGCTGGCGGACGTCTCGGGCTGGCCCGCGATGTTCGGCCCGACCGTGCACGTGGAACCACACGGCCCCCGCAACGAGCACGGCGAAGAGACCTTCACCATATGGGCGTTGACCGGTGACGACGTCAGCTCGTGGGCGTCGCGGCGGCAACTCGACCCCGCCGCACGGCGGATCGAGTTCCGCCAGACCGAACCCCCGGACCCGGTGACGGCGATGGGCGGCGCGTGGATCGTCGAACAGGGCCTGTACGGCGGCTCCGACGTCACCCTGCTGCACGATTTCGAGGTCGTCGGCGACGACGCGAAGACCGTCGACTTCGTCTGCGGCCTGGTCGACGCCAACAGCAAAGCCGAGCTGTCCGCGCTCCGCACCCGCGCCGAACTCGGCGGCGACGCCGACGCGTTGGTCTTCGGCTTCGAGGACAGCGTCGAGGTGCGCGGCAGCGCGGACGACGTCTTCTCCTTCCTGTGGCGCGCCGAGGCCTGGCCCGACGCGCTCCCGCACGTCGCCGCCGTCGACCTCACCGAGAAGGACGGCGTCCAGACCATGGACCTGCACGTCAACGAACCCGACGGCGGCACGCACGCGCTCCGCTCGGTCCGCGTCGCGCTGCCCGGGCACCGCATGGTCTACAAGCAGCTGGTGCTGCCGCCGGTCCTCGCGGTGCACACCGGCGAGTGGCGCGTGGCGGCCACCGCGACCGGGGCGACGGCGGTGTCGCGGCACACCTGCGTCCTGCGGCCCGAGGCGATCGAGCCGATGCTCGGCGCCGGCACCACGCTCGCCGAGGCGCGCGCCGCGGTCGAGCGCGCGGTCGGCGGCAACAGCTCCACCACGCTCACCCGGGCCCGCGCGTACGCCGAGGAGCGCGCGGGCGACGCGCTGCACGCCGTCCCGGGCAGGGGAGCGCGCCCGTGACCGCGCCCGGCCGGACCACCGCCGCGCCGCACACCCTCGAAGTCGCCGACGGCGTATTCGCCTACGTGCAACCCGACGGCGGCTGGTGCGTCAACAACGCGGGCATCGTGCGCGACGGCTCCTCGGCCGCGCTCGTGGACACCGCGGCCACCGTCGCCCGCGCCCGGGCCCTGCGCACGGCCGTCGAACGCCTCACCGCCGCGCCGCCCGAAGTCCTCGTCAACACCCACCACCACGGCGACCACTTCTTCGGCAACCAGGTGTTCGCGCCGCGCTCGCTCGTCGTCGCGCACGAATTGGCGCGCGTCGAGATGGCGCAGGCCGGGCTCGGCCTCACCGCGATGTGGCCGGACGTGGACTGGGGCGAGATCGACCTCACCCTGCCGGTCCTCACCTTCCGCGACCGCATCACCCTGCACACCGGCGCGCTGCGCCTCGAACTGATGCACGTCGGGCCCGCCCACACCACCAACGACGTCGTGGTGTGGGTGCCCGAACGCCGCGTGCTGTTCAGCGGCGACGTGCTGCTGTCGGGCGCGACGCCGTACTGCCTCATGGGGTCGATCGAGGGCTCGCTGCGCGCGGTCGAGCGGCTGCGGGGACTCGGCGCCACCACGATCGTGCCCGGCCACGGTCCGATCGGCGGCCCTGAACTCCTCGACGCCACACGGGATTACCTGGAGTGGGTCCGAAGCCTCGCCCGGGACGGCACCGCGGCCGGGCTGACCGCGCTGGAGATCGCCCGGGCGGCCGACCTGGGCCCGTTCTCCGAACTCCTGGACAGCGAACGCCTCGTGGGCAACCTGCACCGTGCCTGCGCGGAGTTGGACGCGCGCGACGACGAACTCGGGCGCCCCCTCGACGTGGTGGCGTCGTTCCGCGAAATGGTCGAGTTCCACGGCCGATTGCCGGACTGCCATGCCTGAACCCGGCACGACCCCGCGCACCGTCCTGCTCCTGCCGGGCCAGGGCTCGCAATACCCGCGCATGGGCGCCGGGCTGTACGGCCACGAACCGTGCTTCACCGCGTCCATGGACGACTTCTTCGCGGACTTCGGCGCGGCCGGCGGCCCGGCGGCCGAACTGCGCGGCGTCTGGCTCGGCACCGCGCCCGGCCCGCACGCGCGCGCGGCGGCGTCGGTGGACGAGGCGCGCTTCGCCCAACCGCTCCTGTACGCCGTCGGCATCGCCCTCGGGCGGGTGCTCGCCGCACACGGCGCCCGGCCCGACGTGCTCCTCGGACACAGCGTCGGCGAACTCGCGGCGGCGTCGCTCGGCGGCGTCCTCGACCCGCGCGACGGCGCGCGCGTCATGGGCGCGCGCGGACGGCTGATCGACCTGATCCCGCCCGGCGGCATGCTCGCGGTGGCCGCCGCACCCGAGCGGATGGCCGCGTACACCGGCTCCGAGGTCGTGATCGGCGCGGTGAACGGCCCACGCCAAACCGTTCTCGCCGGCCCCCGGGCACCGCTGCGCGAGGTCGAACTCGCGCTGCGCGCCGACGGGATCACGTGCCGGGCGGTCGGCGGCGACCGCCCGTTCCACAGCCCCGCCGCGCAGGCGGCGGCGGACGCGTTCGGGCGCGTACTCGCCGCAGTGCCCCTGCGCACACCGGCCACCCCGATCCAGTCGTCGGCGACCGCGGCGCCCGTCACCCCCGCGCAGGCGACCCGCCCGGGGTTCTGGGCCGGCCAGATCGCCGGCCCGGTCCTCTACTGGACCGCGTTGAGCGCGCTGCTGGCCGACCCGTACGCGTGGCGCCTGGTCGAGGCCGGCCCCGGCCACCAGATGGCCACGCCCGCCCGACTGCACCGGGCCGTCCGCCGCGGCGGCGGCACGGTCACCACGCTGCTCCCCGCGGAACCGGGCCCGCCGGAACGCGACCGCGACCACCTGGCACGGGCGTTGGAACAGTTGTCCGGCGTCCGCCAGCGGAGTTGAGCGGCACCGGCGGCCGGTCGGGAACGTGGGCCGCGACACGCTCCCGCCTCCCGACCGGCATCGCGCCGGTTCCGCCGGGGACTCGGCGAATCCGTTCCCTCGTTCGGCCGCGCGGCGTCAGGGCAGCGATACGACCAGCGCCGAGTTGAAGCCGCCGTGGCCCCGGGCGACGATCAGTGCCGTGCGGAGCGTGGCCGCGCGCGGGGTGTCGCGGACGAGATCGAGGCCCAAGTCGGGGTCGGGGTCGGTGATGCCGATCGTCGGGGGGACGACCTGGTCGCGGAGTGCGAGCAGGGCCGCCGCCACATCGACCGGCGGGCCGCCCGACAGCAGGCGTCCGGTCATCGTCTTCGGGGCGGTGACCGGCACGCCGCGTGGGCCGAAGACACGGCACAGGGCGTCGGCCTCCTCGCGGTCCGCGACGGGGTCCCCGGCCGCGTCGGCGAACACCACGTCGATCTCCTCGGGGCGCAGCCGCGCGTCCGCGAGTGCCGCGGTGATCGCCCGCCACGGGCCCCGGGGCCGGCCGGATCCGGGTGCCGGGTCGAACGCCGCGGCGTAGCCGGTGACTTCGCCGTACGCGCGGGTGCCGCCGCGGGCCCTGAAGGCGTCGGCGTCCTCCAGGACGAGGATCGCGCCGCCCTCGCCGGGCAGGTAGCCGTCGGCCCGACGGTCGAACGGTACGAACCGGTTCGCGCGGCTGAGGCGCCCGTGCGCGATCTGCGAGACCAGGGCGTACGGATTGAGCGGCGCCTCCATCCCCCCGGTGACCACCAGCGCCGTCCCGCGCCGCACATGCCGCCGGGCGTGGCCGATCGCGTCGAGCCCGGCCGCCTGGTCCGCGACCAGCACGCCGCTGGGCCCGCGCATGCCCTGGCGGATCGAGATCTGACCGGTGTTGACGGCGTAGAACCACGCGAAGCTCTGGTACGCGCTGACGTGGCTCGGCCCGCGCGTCCACAACTTCTGCACCTCGCCCTGGGTGAACTCGAAGCCGCCCGCGGCGTTCGCGGTCACCACGCCCATCGAGAAGTCGTCCAGCTCCCGGGGGTCGGCGCCGCTGTCGCGCACCGCCCAGTCCGCGGCGGCCAGCGCGAACCGCGTCATCGGGTCGGTCTGCGGCATCAGCCGGCTGGGGATGTGGTCCGCGGCCGTGAAGCCGGCGACCTGGCCGGCGTGGCTCGTGGGATAGCGCGAGGCGTCGTACGCCGCGACCGGGCCGATGCCGCCGCGCCCGGCGAGCACCGAGGCCCAGTACTCCTCGGTGCCGAGCCCGCCGGGGGCCAGGACGCCGATCCCGGTCACCAGGGCGCGCCCGCGCGCGCCGCCGGTGCCGCCCGCCGGAGCCTCCGCGGTCGTCGTGCCGGTCGTCGTGGCGGTGGCGGTGTCGGTCATCGGCCCTCCCCGGCGTCCACGCGGCGCAGCACCATCGCGCTCTGGAACCCGCCGAATCCGCTGCCGACCGACAGCGCGGTGTCGACGCGCTGCTCGCGCGCGTGCACCGGCACGTAGTCCAGGTCGAGTTCGGGGTCGGGCTCGGTGAGGTTGGCGGTCGGCGGGACCACGCCGTGCTCGATCGCCAGCGCGCACGCGGCGATCTCGATCGAGCCGATCGCGCCGAGCGAGTGCCCGATCATCGACTTGATCGAGCTGACCGGGGTCGCGTACGCGTGGGCGCCGAGCGCGCGCTTGAACGCCGCCGTCTCGTGGATGTCGTTCTGCTTGGTGGCCGACCCGTGCGCGTTGATGTAGTCCACCTCCGTGGGATCGGTGCGCCCCTCGTCGAGGGCGACGCGGATGGCCTCGGCCATCTCGCGGCCGTCCGGTTTGAGGCCGGTCATGTGGAACCCGTTGCAGCGCGCCGCGTATCCGCTGATCTCGGCGTAGATGTGCGCGCCCCGGCGCCGTGCGTGGCCCAGCTCCTCCAGGACGAGCATCGCCGCCCCTTCCGCGATCACGAACCCGCTGCGGCTGCGGTCGAACGGCCGTGAGGCGTGCTCCGGGTCGTCGTTGCGGGGCGTGGTGGCCTTGATCGCGTCGAAGCAGGCCACCGCGAGCGGTGAGATCGGGGCGTCGGCGCCGCCCGCGAGGACCACGTCGGCGCTGCCCTCGGCGATGAGGTCGCGCGCGTACCCGAGCGAGTCGAGGCCCGACGTGCAACCGGCGGAGATCATCCCGACCGGGCCCTCCGCACCGACCGCCCACGCGACCTCGGCGGCGAACGAGCTGGGCACGAGGTAGCCGTACAGGTGCGGGACGGCGGTCTCGGGGTCCAGGACCCACTTGCGGCCGGTGTCGCTGAGCACCACGTACTCCTCTTCGAGCCCGCAGGTGGCGCCGACCGCGCTGCCGAGGCTGACGCCGATCCGCCCCGGGTCGAGCGCGGCGGGTTCGAGGCCACTGTCGGCCAGCGCCTCGCGCGTCGAGACGACGGCGAGCTGCGCGGTGCGGTCCATGCGGCGGATCTCACGGTGGGTCAGCCCGTGCTCGGCCGGGTCGAAGTCGCACTCCGCCGCGACGCGCGAGCGGTACGCGGACGCGTCGAAGTGCGTGATCGTGCGGGTCGCGGTGCGCCCGGCGGTCAGCAGCTCCCAGAAGCCCTTGGTGCCGTGTCCGCCCGGCGCGGTGACCCCGATGCCGGTGACGGCGACGCGGCGGGTCACGGGACGAGCCTGGCGTTGAGGTAGTCGATGAAGCCGCGCGGCGTCGTGATGTCGTCGAGCGCGTCGTCGGGGATCGGCACGTCGAGGTGGTCCTGAAGCCGGACGGCGATCTCGTAGACGACCAGGGAGTCCATGCCGAGGTCGGTGAACTCGATGTCCAGGATGTCGCCGTCGAGGTCGACATCCGCGTCCGTCCCGACGCACTCGCGCAGGGTGCCGCGCAGTTCGTCGAGGGTGAAGTGCGCCATGAGGGCTCCGTCCCTAAGTGTCCCTGGGGGCCCGGGCCCTGAGTGGTCGTCAGGTCACCGGGGTCGCACGCGGGTTCGACCGCGACAGATCCGACAGTGCGCGACCCCGGTGGGGTGGCGCTGGAGCACGGATCGAGTCTGGGTCCTGCGCGTGGCGGCCCGTCCGTGCCGCAACCGCCGTGCGACCGGGGCGCGAGGCGGTTCTGCGAGCGTCCGGAGCCGACTGACGATGTGTCACGGAGGCTGCTGATGACGAGCAACGCCATGATGGCGACGGCCGCGGACCGCGGCGTCGCGCGGTACTCCCGGGTCCTCGGGTTCGGCGCCTACCGCCCCGAGCGGGTCATCACCAATGACGAGGTCATGACGTGGATCGACACGTCCGACGAGTGGATCACGGCCCGCTCGGGAATCACCGCGCGCCGCTTCGCGGGGCCCCACGAGGACCTGGAGACGATGGGCACGGCGGCCGGTGCGAAGGCGCTCGCGGCGGCCGGCGTCGAACCCGACGTGGTCGACTGCGTCATCGCGTGCAGCGCCACCCACCTGCGCCAAGTGCCGGGCATGGCACCGGAGGTGGCGCTGCGGCTGGGGGCCCGCGGCGCGGGCGCGTTCGACATCTCGGTGGGGTGTGCCGGGTTCTGCCACGGGTTGGGGATCGCCGACGCGCTCGTGCGCGCCGGCACCGCGACGCACGTCCTGGTGGTCGCGGCCGAGCGGCTGAGCGACATCACCGACCGGCACGACCGCTCGCTGGCGTTCCTGCTGGCCGACGGCGCCGGAGCCGCCGTGGTCGGCCCGGCCGACCGCCGCGCGATGGGCCCGGTGGTGATGAAGTCGGACGGCACGCAGCTCGCGGCACTGACGATGACCCGCGACTGGGGTGAGTTCCGCGACGATCCGTCGCTGCCGCCGCCGGTGTTGCGGATGGACGGGCGGCGCATCTTCCGCTGGGCGGGGGAGGAGTTGGCGCCGCTGTGCCGGCGCGCCCTCGACCGCGCGGGCGTCCCGGTCGACGCGCTGGCGGCGTTCATCCCGCACCAGGCCAACCTGCGCATCACCGAACTGGTCGCGAGTGTGCTGGGGCTCCCCGGCGGCGTCGTCCTGGCCGACGACATCCGCGTGGCCGGCAACACGTCGTCGGCGTCGATCCCGCTCGCCGTCGAGGCGCTGCGGGAGTCCGGGCGGGTCGGGACGGGCGACCTCGCCCTGATGGTCGGGTTCGGGGCCGGGCTGGCCTGCGCCGCACAGGTCGTCGAACTGCCGTAGCGCGGACCGCCCAGCCCCCGGGGCGACCGGTCAGCGCAGGGCGTCGGCCAGGTCGAGGGACAGCGGTACGGCCGCCGAGACGGGCGGGTCGAGGCGTGCGTCGTAGGTCAGCACGGCCTGGTGGAGCAGGCGCATGCGCGGCGAGGGCTCCAGCCCCAGCTCCTCGTCCAGGACGCGCCGCAGGTCCGCGAACGTCTCCAGGGCCTGGGCCTGCCGGCCGGACCGGTACAGCGCCAGCATCATCTGCGCCGCCAGGTTCTCGTTCGCGGGGTGCCGCGCGACCAATCCGCGCAGCTCGCTGAGGAGTTCGTGGTGGCGTCCGAGGCGCAGGTCGGCCTCGACGCACTCCTCGCGGATGTCGAAGCGGTGTTCCTCGAGGCGCACGAGATGGGCCCGCAGGATCGGGCCGGCGAAGATGTCGGCGAGCGGTTCGCCGCGCCACATCCCGAGGGCGGCGCGCAGTTGCGCGGAGGCCTCGGCGTCGTCGCCGCGGGCGAGCGCGGCGCGGCCGGACAGCACCCGGCATTCGAATTCGTCAAGATCCAGTTCCCCCGTGTCGACGTTGAGCAGGTAGCCGCGCTCCCGGGTCTCGAGTTTCTGGCGGGCGACCCCCGTGTTCGGGTGGGGAGTCGCCCGCCGCAAGGCGCGGCGCAGCAGCAGGACGTAGGTCTGGAGTGTGGAACGTGCGCTGCGGGGCGGTCGTTCGTCCCACAGCTCCTCGATGCAGGCGTCCGTCGAGACGACCTCGTTGGCGTTCAGGAGCAGCAGCGCGAGGAGTTGCCGCTGCTTCGGAGCCCTGGGGACGGATGCCCGGTCGGCCCCTTCCATGAGCAGCGGCCCAAGTATGCCGAATTTCACCGTGTTCCCCCAACCGGATGAATGGTCGTACCTGGAGCGAATCCGGAGCAACCGCCGGACGCTGCCAGACTAGCCGGGGAGCGGAGTGCTCCGATCAAACGTTGAGGTTAAGTCTGGGTTGCCGATCGATTCCCCCCGTTGTCCACGCACGGTCCCTCACGCATCCGGTAGCGCCCGGGCCGCGCTCCAGCGTCGCCCGAGGGCAGGCCAGCAGGCTCGTAGCCGTAACGCGGACGCTCCGGCATGCCCGTACCGGCGTTACCCCGGCCGTGCGTGCCGCGGCGACTCTCCCGGAAGGACCGAGGAACATGGCCGAATTGACACTCGATGCGCTGACCGACCTCCTCCGCCGCGCCGCGGGGGAAGGCGAGGACGTCGACCTCGACGGCGACATCCTCGACGTCCCCTTCACCGAACTCGGCTACGACTCGCTGGCCGTGCTCGAACTCGCCGGCATGCTCGAACGCGATTACCTCGTCAGCCTGTCCGACGACGCCGTCCAGGAGGCGAAGACGCCGGGGCAGCTGATCACCCTCGTCAACTCGCTTCCCGCACAGGCCTGAACGCAGTCCCCGCGAAAGGACAAGGAGTCGCCATGACGGAGTCAATCCGCCCGACGTCCCGCTGCGCGCTGGTGACCGGCGCGACCCGCGGCATCGGCCTGGCCGTCGCGCGGACGCTCGGCGCCGCCGGGCACCGCGTCTTCATCACCGCCCGCGACGGCGAGGCCGTGGCGCGCACCGTCAAGGAGCTGGAGGCGGGCGGGACGACGGCGGCGGGCACCGCGGCGGACGTGCGGTCCGGCGACGACGTGACCCGCTTGATCGGCGCGGCCCGCGACGCCTACGGCACCATCGAGATCCTGGTGAACAACGCCGGACGCAGCGGCGGCGGACCGACCGCGACGCTGTCGGACGATCTGTGGCACGACGTCCTCGACACCAACCTCACCAGCGTGTTCCGCGTGACCCGGGAGACCCTGACCGCCGGCGGACTGGGCGAGGCCTCCTGGGGCCGCATCGTCAACATCGCGTCGACCGGCGGCAAACAGGGCGTCGTCCTGGCCACGCCGTACTCGGCCTCGAAACACGGCGTCGTCGGCTTCACCAAGGCCCTCGGCCTGGAACTCGCCCGCACCGGCGTCACCGTGAACGCGGTGTGCCCCGGCTACGTCGAGACCCCGATGGCGCAGACGGTGCGCCAGGGCTACGCCGAGATCTGGAACACCACCGAGGCCGACATCCTGGACCGCTTCGAACAGAAGATCCCCCTCGGGCGCTACAGCACGCCCGAGGAAGTCGCCGCGTTCGTCGGCTACTTGACCACCGACTCCGCCGCCCCCATCACGGCGCAGGCACTCAACATCTGCGGCGGGCTGGGCAACTACTGAGCCCGCCGCGCCGGTTGGCGCCGCGGACGCCGGCCGGGGCCGACTACCGCACGGACCCGGCCCGGCCTTCGCGGAGAAAGGCCAGGACCGCCAGGACCCGCCGGTTTCCGTCGACACCGGCGGGCAGGCCGAGCTTGCCGAAGATGTTCCGCACGTGCGTTTCCACGGTCTTCCGGCCGAGGAACAGTTCGGCGCATATGGCCTGGTTCGATCGGCCCTGCGCCATCAGGCCGAGGACTTCCGCCTCGCGATCGGACAACCCCGCGAGCGTGCCGGTGCGGCGGCGGTGGCCGAGCATGCCGTCGACGACCTCGGGGGCGACCACCACGCCGCCCGCCGCGACCGTGCGGACGGCGGCGGCGAAGCGGTCGAGGTCGGTGACGCCCTCCTTGAGGATGTAGCCGCGGCCGGGCAGGTCGTCGCCGAGGAGGCGCACCGCGTGGTGGCCTTCGACGTACTGGGACAGCACGAGGACGCCGATGCCGGGGCAGACCGCGTCCAGGGTGACCGCGGCGTCGAGGCCCTCGGTGGTGTGCGTCGGCGGCATGCGGATGTCGACGACGGCGACGTCCGGCCGCTCCGCGCGCACCAGTTCGACCAGCGAAACGGCGTCGGCGGCTTGGCCGACCACCGCGAACCCGGCCTCCGCCAGCAGGCGGGCGACGCCCTCGCGGAACAGCAGGGCGTCATCCGCGATCACGACGCGCACGGCAGCTCCGCGATGACCCGCGTGCCGTGCCCGGCGGGGCTGTGCACGGTGAGCGTGCCGTCCAGGGCCTCCACGCGGTCGGCGAGACCGCGCAGCCCGGTGCCGCGCGACGCGTCGGCGCCGCCGTTGCCGTCGTCGGCGACCTCGACGGTCATCGTGGTCCTTCCTTCGTGTGTTCCCGCGTGCACGGCGATGGTGACGCGTGCGGAGTCTCCGGCGTGCTTGGCGGCGTTCGCGAGCGATTCGCTGACGACGAAGTAGACCGCCTCCTCGACGCCGGGCGCGTACCGGCCCCGCGGCGCCCGCACCACCTCCGCGGCCACCGCGGAGCGTTCCGCGAGCGAGACCAGGGCCGACGCCAGCCCGGCCTCGGTCAGGACCGCGGGGTGGATGCCGCGGGCCAGCTCCCGCAGTTCGCCGATGGCCCGCCGCAGCTCGGCGGCGCACTCGTCGATCGCGGCGCCCAGCGAGGCGTCCCCGTCGGGGACCTGGCCGCGCGCGATCCGCAGCATCAGGGCCAGCGTGACGAGGCGTTGCTGGGCACCGTCGTGCAGATCGCGTTCGATTTTGCGGCGGGCGGTGACCCCGGCTTCCACGATGCGGGCGCGCGACGCCCGCACCTGCGCGAGCTGGGCGCGGACCTCGGCGTGCAGCCGCTCGTTCTCCATCAGCAGGCGGGCGGTCGCGGCGACGGCGCGCACCAGGTCCGGCGACTCGTCGAGGGCCGGGTCGTGGATGATCGCCCCGACCCCGGCCAGCACCGTGACCGTGCGGTCGGGGCCGGATTCGGGGAGCGGGGAGGGACGCCCGTCCGGGTCGACGTGGTCGCCGTGCGCGGGGCGGTAGTAGACCAGGCGCAGCCCCGGGTCGCCGAGCGCCCGGGCGAGCGCGTCCTGAAGCCGGCCGGGCGGGGGAGGCGCGTGCCCGAGTTCGGCGGCGAGGTCGGCGGCCACCGAACGGCCCGCGCGGGCCCGCACCATGCCCGCGAGCAGGAACAGCGGCCACAGCGCGAGTCCCACGCGGGACGCGGCGATGCCGGTGCCGTAGGTGGACCGCAGCGCCGGGACCATGACCATCAGGCCGGTGTAGACGTACAGGCCGGTCATGCCGATGTTGCCGAGCAGCACGGTCGTCCAGCCGCGGCGCAGAATGCGGCCGGCGGTGGCCCAGCGGACGCAGAAGAGGCCGAGTGCGACGACGTAGACGAGCGTCGGCAGCATCGAGAAGACGATGTCGGCGGTATCGACGTCGATCGTGTCGACCTGGACTTCGGCGAGCAGGTCGCGGGGCGGGGCGGACAGTCCCCCGGCGGTGACGAACCAGACGGCGACGCACGGCCCGGTGACCGCGTATCCGGCGACGACGAGGGCGAGCCGGAGCCGCGGGTGGGCACGGCCGCGCGCGAAGTCGGTCATCACGTGCGCGATCGCGCCCATGACCAGCCAGTCGGCGAGGAACGCGGTCCGGAACGCCCACGGGTGCCGGACGGAGCCGAGGAGCAGCAGCAGGCACAGCCCGGCGGCCAGGAGCATCGGCCACACGGTTTCGCCGGGCCGGCGGCGTTCCGCGGCCAGGATCGCGCAGCACGTGAACGCCCACGCGGCGGCCAGCGGCAGGACGGCGTGGCTGACCGTGTCGGCCCAGCTCAGGCCGTAGCCGCCGTAGCGGACCGCGCAGACGCCGAGCAGGGTGGCGAGGGTCTGGGCGGTGAGGAGGAGCGGGGTCGCGGAGGCGCGGCGGAGGTGCCGGCGGGATGAGGTGCGGTGCATGGCGGTCGTTTCGCGGTCACGCGGGGTCGCGCGGGCGGCGCGCGGCACGCCCCGCCGCCAGCACGGCCGCGAGGGTGTGCGGCGACAGCTCTTCCTTTGCGACGTAGCCGTCCGCCTGTGCGCGGACGACGCGGTCGCCGTAGTCGCCCCGGTCCCGCCCGGAGATCAGCACGATTCCCACCCCCGCGTCATTCTCCCGGATCAGCCCGGCCGCGGTGAAGCCGTCGAACCCGGGAAGCTGGACGTCGAGCAGGACCAGATCGGGACGCAGCCGCCGCACGGCCTCCACGGCGCCCGGGCCGTCGGCCGCCTCCCCCACGACCGTGTAGCCCCACGCGGACAGCAGCCGGGTCGCAAGCCCGCGGTAGACCTCGTGGTCGTCGACCAGGACGACCGTGACCGGTGACCCGGTTGCCGTCACCGGCTCCTCCTGCGGATCGTGCCTGACGTGCCCGGTCCGGGGCCGTCGGGCGAAACGGCCGGTTCCGGACGTCCGCGATCGCCGTGGCGTTCCGTGGTTCCGCGTGGCCCCCCCAGGCTTCCCGCGTGCGCGACCCGCGTCGAAGCGGGCCGCGCACCGGTCGCGGAACCCCGTGCGGACGGCTTCCCCCCTGGGGCCTTCCGTACGGCAGCGGCGCGGAGCGAGCGGGGATCTCGTCCGGGAACCGCTCCGAACGCCACGGCGATCGGTGCACCCATGGTGGCCCGGCGGGCCGGGGCCGCGCCTCGGGGACAACCCTGATTCCGGCGGCCCGGCGCGCGACCGCGGCGGCCAGCCGCGGCCGTCGTTGTCGTTGTCACATCGCCGCGCCGGGCCCGTGCCTGCCCAGCACCACCACGCGGTGCGCCGTACCGTTCTCCCGCCGTGCACCCATCGTCACGTCCTCCTCGTCTCGTCCGCTTGACGCCCACCAGATGGGAGCAGCCGACCGAGAAGTGACACGGCCCGGGTGTGACACGCGCCACAGGCGGACGCCGCGGGGAACTCCCCGGCTCGTCACCCGGCGACGCCGTGCGGTCCTGCGGCGGAGTACCCGACCGTGTCGGCCGTGCCGCCGCCACGACGCGCGAGCGGGCCGACGCCGCCGGCAGGCGCCCGCGACCGTGGGAACGTCCGGGGGCCGCCGCGCGGTCGTCCGCCGAATCCGCTCGGTCATCCGCGAAACGCGGCGGAGCGCGCGCGGGGCGCCCGAGTGTCGTCGCCGTGGGCTAACGTCCCGGCATTCGTTGCTCCCGAGAGAGGCGACCCATGCCGAATGACCCTCGTTTCCCTGCGGCGCGGGCCTTGCCTGCCACGGTGTTCGAGGAGTTGGAACGCCTGGGCGGGCGACTGCCCGAGAGGTTCGAGGTGCGCGAGCGGGTGGTGGGGACCCCGGCGGGCCCGCACCCGGTGCCGCCTTCGGTGCAGGCGCTGCTCGCGGTGGTCTGGCCTGAGCATCAACGGCTGCGCACCCGGGACGAGTTCGACTGGGAGGTGCGCTTCGGCGGGTTCGAGGTCGAGGCCGGGCTGTTCGCCGAGGAGCTGCCGCGCGCGTGGTACGGCGTCGGCCACGACGAGGGGCAGCACTTCTACCTGGTCGACCTGGCGGAGGCCGCCGACCACGACGCGCCGCCCGTCTACCGCGTCGACCATGAGGGCGGCGAACCCGCGCAGTACGGCGCGCCCTCGCTGTGGCGTCGGCTGCTCGACCTGAGGACGTCCACGCCGACCGTGGACCTCGGTCGCGCCTGCGTGCGCGGCGACGTCGCCCGGGTGCGGCGGGCCCTCGCCGAGGGGGTCGGGCTGGGCCCCCTGGAGGAGTCCGGGCTCACGCCCCTGCACCTGGCCGCGATCTCCGGGTCCGTGGAGACCGTGGAGATGCTTCTCGCCGCGGGCGCCGACCCGAACGCGGCCCTGACGCACATGACCGATCTCACGGACACGTACCTGGGAGAGGACGTCGGCAACCTGCCCGCATGGCCGTTCGCGCTGTACACGGACGAGACCCCGGTGCTGGTGGCGCTGAACCTCCTCGTCGAACACGTGCGCTGCCGACGGGTCCCGGACGTCCTCGCGGTCCTGCTCGCCGCGGGCGCCGACCCCAACGCCGCCACCCCCGAAGCCGCGGAGCGCGGCGAGTCCGAGGGCTGGAACGCCGTGGACGTCGCCTACCACTTCATGACCTTCCGCGCGATCCCGGAGGCGGCGGTGTGCTTCCGGATGCTCCGCGACGCGGGCGGTGAACCGGAGAGCCTGGCCGAGGCGGTGAGCCGGAGCCCTGCGGGCTGACCGGCCGCACGCGAGGACGGGGACGGTGCTGTGGCCCCCGCGGAGTTCGGTCACCAGGGCGGTGATCCCGTCGCGGCCGAGTTCGGCCGTCTCACGGACGACGGTCGGCCGCCTCACCGGTCCAGCGGCGGTGGGCGGCCGGATCGACGTTGCCGCCGCACACGATGGTGACCACGTGGCGTCCGGCGAAGCGGTCGCGGTTCTCCAGGATCGCCGCGATGCCGAGCGCCGCCGACGGTTCGGCGACGAGGCCCGCGTCGGCGAAGAGCACGCGCACGCCGGCGATGATCGACGCCTCGCGGACGAGCACGGCGTCGTCGGCGACCACGAGGAGATCGTCGAGGACGGCCGGGATGGGATACCTCCCGGCGACACCGTCCGCGATCGTGTCGGCCGTTTCGGTGGTGACGACGCGTCGCTCATGCCACGAGCGCGTCATCGCCGGCGCCCCGAGCGGCTGGACGCAGACCACCTCGACGCCGGGGGCCAGGGCCTTGACCACATGCCCCACGCCGGTGGCCAGCGCCCCGCCCCCGAGCGCGACCAGGACGGTGTCGAACGACGCGGCGGCCTCGACCAGTTCCAGACCGATGGTGGCCGCGCCCTCGCACGTCTCGAGGTCGAGGCTGTCCTCCAGCAGCCGGATGCCGTCGCGGTGTGCGAGCGCCGCCGCGCGCTCGCGCGCCGACTCGTGGTCCCCGTCGACCAGTTCGAGCCTGGCGCCCAGCGCACGGATGCGGTCGAGCTTGGCCTCGGTCGCGAACCGCGACGCCACCACGGTGACATCGAGCCCCCGCCCGCGACCGGACCAGGCCAGCGCCTGCCCGAGATTGCCCGCACTCGCACACACCACCGCCCGCTGCCCCCGCTCGGCGAGCAGACGCGCGACCACCTCGGTGCCGCGCCCTTTGAAGCTCCGCACGGGATTCGCCGTTTCGAGCTTGACGCTCACCGCGCACCCGAGGGAAGGCTCCAGCGCCTCCCAGCGATACAGCGGAGTGTCGAGAAAAACCGGATCGATAAGCTCGCGAGCCGCACGAATCCGCGCGGTGTCGAGCCGAGTTCCCTCCATGGGCACAGCAGCGTAAGGCCGTTCGGGAATGATCCGGGAACGGCCGTACGCCGCACGCGGGCTGACGCGCGATCAGGCGCTGGCCGTGGCGATGGGGCACGTGATCCTCACGGAGTGCTTCGTCGACCGCGAGGTCCCGTATTTCACCGACTACGTCAGGCGGTTCACCGACCTGCCCTTCCTCGTCGCGCCGGGCGAGCGCGACGGCGGCGTGTCACATGCCCGGGGCCGCGCGGTGGATCCGGTCAGGGGCCGACGATGGCGCGCAGCGCGGCGTGGTGGGCCCGGTATGCCTCGCGCCCCTGGGCGGTGAGCCTCAGCCACACCCGCTGCCGGGTGTCGCGGACCGCCTTGCGCTGCTCGACGTACCCGGCGTCCACGAGGACGGTGACGTGCTTGCTCAGGACGGACGCCGACACGCCGAGCTGCCGCTGCACGACACCGAACTCCGCCTCGGCCGCGCTGTCCAGGAGGGCGCAGACGCGCAGCCGATGGGGTGCGTGGATGGTGGTGTTGAAGCCGTCCATCGGGTCGGCGGCACCGGTGCTCACGGCGCCTTCCGGTGCAGGCGGACGAACCGGAGGTGGAAGCCGACGGACACGGCGGCGCCCACCGCGGCGGCGCCGACCAGCCACAGGGGTTCTTCCGTGAACCGGAACGCGTAGGCGGAGCCGACGACGAGCGGCGGCATGCCGACGGCGACCGGCACGGTGGTGCGCTTCGGCAGGAGGTCGAAGCGCAGCGCGACCCCCGTCTTGGCACGCCAGTTCGCCGCGGCGACGGCGAGGAGCACCGCGAAGACGGCCTCCGCGGCCACCATGGCGACGACCCACGCCCACTGCGGCATCAGCCACGCGGGATCGGCCAGCGCGCCGCCGAGGGCGAAGGGCAGGACGACGAACATCCCCGTGATGGTCGCGACGAACCAGGGCGGCCACGGTGTCGCGGACAGCGTGGTGACCGACTCGCGGACGCGCTCGGCGTCGGCCAGCGCGGCGCGGGCCTCGGCCGGTGTCGGGCGGAGGGCTCCGCCGTTGTCTTCCATGACGGAAACCGTAGGTGCAGAGTTTCCATATTGGCAAGAGTAGAGTTTCCGAAACGGAAACTGTCGTTCGGACGCCGTCTGGGCGGGGGTTCCGGCCCGTCGGCGGCGGCCGGGTCGTGACGGCCGGGTCGTGACGGCGCGGCGGCGTGGCGCGATGGCGTGGCACGGGGGGTGACGCGCGCGCCGGGGGTGCGCCGACGGCACGGCCGCGGCGCGCGCGTGGTCGGCGGGTCAGGCTCGGGGGGCGAGGAAGCCGAGGCTCGCGGCCGTCCGCTGCCGGGGGAGCCCGAACACCGGGAAGAGCGCCGGATCCCGGAACGCGGTGATCGCGAAGACCTCGTGGCCGGAGACGCCGAGCACCTGTATGGCGTGCGCGCGGAAGTCACCGCCGGGGCTCGGGGCATAGGTGGCGATCGCGGGCTGGCCGTTCGCCACGACCGGCACCGACTTGTACGTCCCGGGGTTCCGCAGCACCGAGGACGCGAAGTACCCGGCCACCTGGTCCCGCCCGGCGTAGAACTCGGGCTCGGGCGGCATGTCGAAGACCGCGTCCTCGCGCAGGAGGGCGACCAGGGACGCGATGTCGGCGTTCTCGAACGCGGTGATGTAGCGGTGCAGCAGGTGGTTGTGCGCGGGGGACATCGGCTCGGCCTTGCGGTCCGCCGACGGGGACACGCGCGCCAGTTGCGCCCGCGCCCGCTGGAGGGCGGCGTTGACCGCGGCCGGTGACATGCCCAGGACGTCGGCGACCTCCGCGGCGCGCCAGCACAGGACGTCCCGGAAGATCATCACAACGCGTTGCCGCGGGGGGAGGAATTGCAGCGCGGCGATGAGGGCCAACCTGAGGCTGTCCCGCGACACGGCGACGTCCGCCGGGTCGCGGGCCTCGCTTCCCCCGACCGGCTCGGGGAACGGCTCCAGCCACGCCTGCCCGCCGTCGGTGCCCGCGGTGTCGCGCTCACGTGTCGGATCCATGAGCCCCGCCGGGACCAGCCGTCGGCTCTTGTGCTCCAGCGCCGACAGGCAGACGTGGGTGGCGATCCGGTAAAGCCAGAATCGTGTGGACGAACGTTGTTCGAAGGCGTCGTAACCCCGCCATGCCCGGAGGTAGACGTCCTGAACCGAGTCCTCGGCGTCGTGGACCGAGCCGAGGATCCGATAGCAGTGCGCGACCAGCTCCGGCCGATAGCGTGCCGCGACCTGCGCGAAGTCCTCGCCGTCGGAGTCGGTGAAATCCCTCATGGAATAAAGACCCGGCCGATCCCGAAAATTCATCGCCGCGTACGGGTGTTTCTCCGCGGCCCGCGAGCGGACGCGCCACCCCTCCACGGGTGCGTTCATTTTTTGCCGTCGACCCGGTCTATATCACGAGGGCTGGGTTCGCCGCCCCGGCCGCGTTGCGGCGGGTCGCGCGACCCGGAACCCCGATGAGCAGCCCGGCGCTCGCCGGGCCCGAGCAGGCCACGGCCGCGTGCCGGGCCGAGGTGGAGGGTTCCCATGGCACACCACACGGCGGTATTCGGCCCGCTCGCGCGAGCGGTCGCGTCCGGCACGACGGCCCGGCAAGGCGTCGCCGCGGGCCGCGGCGCGCGCCCGGCCGCGGTGGCGCCCGCCCGGCGACGCGCCCCGGTCTGAGCCGCGAAGCGCCCGCGATCGCTCGGGATTCCGTACCCCGCACGGCAGTTCCCCCAGGTTCATCGAACGGTGAGAGGTCACTGCATGCCCGTCATCGGGAATCGCGGCCACGACGGCGCTGTCATCCCCGCCGGGGTCCCCCTCCCTCCCGGCCGCGGCTCCGGCGCTTCGCCGGCGGCGCCGGCCAAGGCACCGCGGCGTGCCGACGGTCCCCGGTGACGCCCGCACAACGGGGGCCCTACCTGGCGTTGTCGGCCTACGCGATCTGGGGACTGTTCCCGCTGTACTGGCCGCTCCTGGAGCCCGCGGGTCCGGTGGAACTCCTCGCGCACCGCACCGTCTGGTCGTTCGTCGCGATGGCCGGGCTGCTCGCGGTCCGGCGGCGCGCGTGGTTCCGCGAACTCATCCGGTCCCCAGTGGTTTTCGGCAGGCTCACCCTCGCCGCGGCGACCCTGTCCTTCAACTGGGGCCTCTACATCTACGGCGTCAACCACGGCCATGTCGTCGAAGCGGCGCTCGGCTACTTCATCGCGCCGCTCGTGATGACCGGGGCGGGCGTCCTGATCCTCGGCGAACAACTGCGGCTCGGGCAGTGGGCGGCGGTGTTCCTGGGCGTCGCGGCGGTCCTGGTGCTCGTCACGACGTACGGGCAGGTGCCGTGGCTGGCCCTCGCGTTGGCCGGGTCGTGGGCGGTGTACGGGTACCTCAAGCGCACCGCGCAGCTGCCGGCGCCGGTGTCGCTCACCGTCGAGACCGCGGCGATGCTCGTGCCCGCGGTCGCCTACCTGGCCTGGCTGGCCTCCCAGGGCAAGGGCACGTTCGGCACCGTGGGGACCGGACACGCGCTGCTGCTGATGTCGACGGCCACCGCCGCCGTCCCCCTGCTGCTGTTCGCCGCAGCCGCGAACAAGGTGCCCCTGAGCACCCTCGGCATGACGCAATACGTCGAGCCCGCAATGCAGTTCGTCATCGGGATCACGATCCGGCACGAACCCATGCCCACCGCCCGGTGGGCGGGATTCCTCCTGGTCTGGTCCGCGCTGGTCCTGCTCGCCTACGACGCGCGGGGCCGCGCCGCCCCCGCGTGAGTGGCGCGCCCGAGGGCGCCCCCGGCCGCCGTCGGGGGCACCGCCACGGTGCGTCCGGCCCGGCGTCGGGCCGGACGCGGCGGGTACGGGACCTCACGGCCGGGGGATGTTGCGCAGGTTGGAGCGCGCCATCTGGATCATGCGGCCGACGCCGCCGTCGAGGACCATCCGGCCCGCGGACAGGGCGAATCCGCTGACCTGCGCCGACGTGATCTTGGGCGGGAGGGACAGGGCGTCGGGGTCGGTCACGACGTCCACCAGGACCGGGCCGCGGTGCGCGAAGGCGTCGCGGAGCGCGTCGCGCACCTCGGACGGCCGTTCGACGCGGATGCCCCGCGCGCCCACGGCGGTCGCGACCGCGGCGTAATCGGTGTGCGGGTAGCGCGTGCCGTGCGGTGGGAGGCCGTCGACCATCATCTCCAGGTCGACCATGCCGAGCGAGGAGTTGTTGTACACGACCACCTTGACCGGGAGCTCGTACTGCACGAGGGTCAAAAAGTCGCCCATCAGCATGGAGAATCCGCCGTCGCCGGACATCGACACGACCTGGCGGCCCCGGTCGGCGAACTGCACGCCGATCGCCTGCGGCATCGCGTTCGCCATCGACCCGTGCACGAACGAACCCACCACGCGGCGGCGGCCGTTCGGCGTCAGATAGCGGGCGGCCCACACGTTGCACATGCCGGTGTCGACGGTGAACACCGCGTCGTCGGC